>JAITPM010000008.1 GCA_031289425.1 Fusobacteriaceae bacterium | reverse complement strand
GTCATACATAAGGAATTTCCCCCAAAACAAATTACAATTTTGATCACATGTCCTCATATTATTATATGAGGACTATTTTCAAAGTAACAAGATATAAATCATAGATTAAAACACAGACTCTTCATATATCATTTAAGTAAAAATAAATCTCAATTACAAAGCATTATAAGGCCATCATAAAAACTATAAAGCATCTAGCGCAGACCATAAAATAAATATTTTAATGCAAAAAATACATCTTAAAAAAATAAAATGCCAGAAAGTCAGATTATCCAATTCTCATATAAAATAGGGGCTTTTAAATTTTTAAAAGTCCATATTTTATCCTAAATATTATTTTCAATAGTTTTAAAACAAAAAAAATCCCTAGCAAAAATAATTTGCTAGAGATATAAAAAATCAAATCAAAAGTTCATACTATGAAAAATATAACAAAAACAATAATAAATTTTCTTCTTCAATTTTAAAATTAAAGATAAAATTTATAAAATATTCAAACACCAATCAAGAAATTTAATTATTTAATGCTGCAATTTCCTTTTCCACTTCATCTAACCATACAGATATTTGTCCATCCAGAACAGCAGGTTCTGTTCCTGATACTTTATTAAATGCGATTCCTTTTGCAAGCTTTGCATTTTTAGTTTCAAGAGCAAACCGTTGGAAAAAATTCCCGCTATTTCCACCTTGAGTGCCAAAAGGAATCACTATTTTACTGTCAAAATCTCTCTCTGAAAGAAATGAGAGTACAGGTAGGGAAACAGTATACATCCATACGGGGGATCCAATAAAAATTATATCATAGTCCTTCAAATCAAATGTCGGGATTTCTACCTCCGAATATTGTTTATTTTTAGATTCAAAAAAAACCTTGGCATAGAACATTGGGACGGATGGGTACTGTTTATTTGTTTTAATCTCAAGCAGAATCCCGTTAGTCATTGTACTGATCCTTTGTGCTATTTCGGCGGTATTTCCACCGGCAGAATAATATATTACAAGTACTTTTCCCAGGTCGTACTTTTTGGCTGGTTCCGGGAATGATCTGGGTGCTCTCTGAGGATGAGGTTTGAAATTGCTCCATGTGAACCATCCTGCTAGGATAATTATTATAAAAACAAAGAATCTTAAAATTTTAGATATCCAATTTAAATTTCCCATTTTATTACCGCCTTATTTATTTCGTTATTTTTTAATAAAAATTTATTATTAAAAATTTCATCTCCATTATAACTGTAATAACTTGCAATGTCAAATAAAAAACTTCTATTGGGTTAGTATAAAATATTTTTAGGGGAAATTGGTAGGTTCGTTTTTATTATATGTTTTTTTTGGTTTTTTCAATTTCATGAACATACAATTAAAATGAGATTCCAGAGCAAAAGAAAAAGAAGATCTCAAGATAAATACAGCAGAAGCTGAGACACTTGAGGCAACAGATGAAATAGTTCTCAGTATCGAAGAAATATTAGGCTTTTTGCAAGTCGGTAAGAAGATGTGAAGAAGTGCTTATTAAATTAATTTAGTAAAATTTTTTATATCACTGATGGTACAGACTATCAGTGATCTTTTATCAATCAATCAAACTTATCTTAGGTACTAATTTCCTTTTGAACAAACGATAAAGGAAAAAAGAACTTCGGAATGCCCAATCAATCATCATGGAAATCCAAACACCGATCACTCCTAAACCAAAATATCTTCCAAAAATATAGCTCCCTGCTACTCGAAACATGAACATGGAGGCAATAGAAACCTTCATAGTAAAGGTGGCATCATTGGATGCCCTCAAAGCATTGGGTAAACAAAACGACAATGGCCAGAGAAACATCGAAAAAACACTGTGTATCGTGGTTAAAATAAAAGCCGTATGGGCTGTTTCACCTGTCAAATTGCACAGAGCTAAAATTCTTTTCATAAAAATAATCAAAAGTATGTTAAGAACAGATTCCACAATGATGCAAAGCTTCATCAGTTTAAATGTCAAAACTCTTGCTTCTTTATATTTTTTGGCTCCGATACATTGCCCAACAACCGTGATGAGCCCTACCCCAATAGCCATCCCAGGTATCACTTGAACAGCGGCGATCGGCCCAGAAATTCCATTGGCAGCTATAGCTGAAACTCCAAAGGATGTAATCAACCTTGCAACAATAACTTTTCCAAATTGAAAGATACTATTTTCCAAACCATTGGGTATTCCAATATGAAGAATTTTTTTAATCATGGAATAATCAAATCCCAAATGAAATTTTCTATCAATATGAATTTTAAGTTTTTCATTTCTAGCAAGATAAAGGATAGAAATACAAGCAACTGCTCGAGATACCAAAGAGGAAATAGCCGCTCCTGCAACACCCATATCAAGCACAAAAATCAGCATATAATTTCCTACAAAATTGATAACATTCATAATAAATGAAATGATCATAGTAATATTAGAATTACCCTGTGCTCGAAATATAGCCGCACCGGCGTTATATCCTCCAAGAAATGGAAATGATGCTGCAATGATATAAAAATAAATTTTTGCATTCTTCATAATAGTTCCTTGCAATTCCCCATAAATTAACTGTAATATACTACCATTTAATCCCACAGAAATCAAAGCAAAAAACGAAGAAATAACAAAACAAACCAATACTAACTGATTGGCACCAATACGTGCCTTTTTTTGATCGCCAAACCCCAAATATTGTGAAGAAACAACTGCACCTCCAGTTGCCATAGCCGTAAAAATCCCAATAATTAAAATAACTATTGTATCTACAAGAGATACACCAGAAACGGCTTCTTCTCCTGTAGAAGCAATCATCATAATATCAGCAAGACCAACTCCCAACGCCAAAAATTGCTCCACAATTAATGGAAACAGCAGTTTTCTTAATGATGCCTTGGTAAACATTTTTTAACATCCCCGTTTTTATTAATACCAACAATTTTTATATTGTATTTTATTTTTTAAAGCTCGTTTTGTATATTGGAAGGGTTCTCTGATTTCATGAAAATCATTACCTGCAAAAGTTTGTTTTTCAGCGTGTTGAATCATATTAAGTATGAATATTATTCTATAATACCATGAAACAAAACATTATGCAATCGAGAACTTTGAGAAATTGATTGTTATAAATAATAAAATATCCATATATTTATATAGTAGTTAATTTTGTAATAATGATTTTTATTTCCCCTTAAACACAGGTGTCTCTTTTTTAAAGAATGATTTCACCGCATTCTTATGGTCTTCTGTTTGGAAACATATTTCTTGAGACAGTGCTTCCTGTTCCAGCAATTGATCCATTGTCAAGCCAAGAGATGTATTCATAACGGCTTTAGAAAATTTATGTGCTATACGAGGTCCAGCAGCCAATTCTGCTGCTAATTTATTAGTTTCATCATTCAAAGCATCTGCAGCAATAACACGATTTACAATTCCAATCTTCTCAGCTTCTACGGCATCTACTGTTCGCCCAGTGAATACAAGCTCTTTTGCTTTTTGCAGTCCAACCAATCTCGGCAACGTGTACAATCCACCCAAATCCGGAATGACAGCAACTTTGGCAAAAGACATAGCAAATTTTGCATTCTCCGATGCAAGAATGATATCAGCAAGCAATGCTATACAAAATCCGGCTCCTGCTGCATGCCCATTAACAGCAGCAATAAGTGGTTTTGGTAGATTATAGAGTAATTTTACTAATTTATGAAAATTCTTGATGTAATCATATCCGCCAGATGTTACAAATCCTTCTCCGATTGTTTTGAGATCTCCTCCGGCACAAAAGGCTTTACCGGTTCCTGTTAGGATTACGGCTCCGACTTCTTGATCTTGTTTTGCTTTTGTAAGCGACGATATCAATCCGTCCACCAACCCTTCAACCAGAGCATTCATGGTCTTTGGTGAATTCATTACAATTTTTACTACACCATTTTCTTTCGTATAAATAACCAATTCTCCATTCATGCTATTCCTCCTCTCATATTAATATTGTAGACATTTAAAAATGTCTTATTTATGATTATTTTACCTAATCTATGTTTTTTCCTTCAATTTATTATATAATTTTTTTACACTTTGCAATTATCTAACATTAAAAAACTCTTAAAAAATTAGCTACTCCTGACATAATCATATTTACAGACATAACCGTAAGCAACATTCCAGAAAGTCTTTCAATCGCAACAAGTCCCCTTTTTCCAAGTAAATTACTCATAGGGAAGGAAAAAAGAAGTATAACTGAATTTATAAGAGATGCAACGACCACTGCCAAAAATAATTTCAGTTGAGACATTTGTGCAGCCAATATAATAGTCATACTAAGAGCAGCAGGGCCTGCGACCAATGGAATTGCCAAAGGTACAATCAAAGGTTCTTCTTCTTCAGATTCGGCAGCTCCATCTTGTTCTGCGCCGAATACCAGCTTAATTGCTATTAAAAAAAGAATTAATCCTCCTGCAATTTGTAAAGAGTAATCTTTTATTTGTATAATATCTAAAAAACGGCGTCCCAAAAACATAAATAAAATCATAATACAAAGAGCTATGATGAGCTCCCTGATAAGAACTTTTTTACGTCTCTCAGTCGGTACTTTTCCCAATGTAGATATAAAGACAGGTGTATTGCCAATGGGATCCATAACTAGTAAAAGTGTTATCACAGCAGAAAAAAATAATTTCATTTGTACTCCTTATTCCCCCAAAAGGGAAATCTATCTAGTATTTTTTATAAAACATGTTAAGTAAATACTTCATTATAAAATTTTCAAATAATTAATTTTTTTGTTAAAATTTTTTCACATTTTTTAAAAAAACTATATTTTAAAAAATTTATACTATTATTATAGCACGGTTTGTTCATTTTTTATAGTAATAACCAATAGAGTAATGCTAATATTTTTTAATCTAACATTGGCTTTTTATCTATATTAGAAAAAAGAAGAAGTTTTGTCAGAAATGCTAAATGGGGGATATGGATATCATTCATTACCACTCTTTAATTTTTGCCAATCTTTTGCTGTATTTTGGCTCATTTTTTCCAATAAATCTTCTACTATTTTTCTTTCTGTTTTACTCAATCCTTCCACACATATATCTATACTTCTATTTTCTTCATCTATTATAAAATCGTAGATTTCTAAAGCTTTTTCAGTAGGAAACAGCTTATATTCTCTCTTATCTTTTTCATCTTGTTTTTTCTCTATATATTTAGCTTCTATAAGTTTTTTTACCGCTTTGGTTGTTGTACTTTTATCTACTGCTAGGATTCTGGATAATTCTACAAAGTTTATTCCTTGGTTTTCACATACTCTTGTAAGAAATACGAATTGTCCTTTTTGTAAGGATAGTTCTCTGTATTTTATATCGCTAACAGAATGTATAGATCTTGAAAGAGTTCCTATTTTTCTTAATATTTGATTATTTAATTTTTTTATTTCATTCACCCCCAAGTTGTTCCTTTGTTGGATGTAATTTTGGGGATTCGACTACTTTAAAACTAATTATAGCTGCGAACAGAGAAAGAAAAATATCAATTATCCATATAGTTAAAAAACTACCGGTATGATCCATTACTAAACCACCAAGCCAAGCTCCAAAGAACGAACCGATTTGGTGTGTTACGAATATTAAGCCAAAGAGAGTACTTAAATATTTTGGTTTAATCAAATGAGCAGCTATATTACCTGTAGGTGGAACAGTCGAACCAAAAGTAAATCCTGCTATTGCTGAAAATATGATGAATAAAGTAACAGTTTTTGGTAAAAATAGATACAATATAATTAATAATACTCGTATTGTATATAAACCGGTAAGAATATCTTTTGATTTGAAACGCTTACCCAATATCCCTACTAGAGCACAACCCAGAATATTACATATTCCAAGGATTGAGAAGCAAAGAACTACAAAAGAAGAACCATATTTAAAGAACCTTATTTCTCCTGGTAAATGTGTCGCAAGGAAAGCTACATGAAACCCACATGCAAGAAATCCGGCATGCAATATTATATAACTAGGGTTGCGGAAAGCAGAAGATAATTCTTTTTTAAAATCACCGCTATGTATTTTTTCATCTATTTTATCAGAGGCCTTATCATTATCTTGTTCAAAAGAAACTTCTTGTTCGGAAGATGTCTCGTTTTTTATTCTGCATAAAAACCAAGATGGGATAATAGACAATACTACTACACCTGCTAAAAAGATACAGGCGCCATAATAACCATAATAGTTTATACAAATTTGTATAAATGGAGCAAAAATAAATTGACCGGCAGCCCCACCTGCACTTATCAGGCCACTTGATATTGCTTTTTTATCATCAGGAATTGATTTTGAGATATGACCCATTAAAATCGGAAAACTGCTTGCAGCCGCACCTGCAGGAGTTAATATTCCAAAACAAACTATTAATAAAACAAATGAATTTGCAAATTTCATTCCCAAAAATCCTGTAGCAAGGCACAATACACCGGAAATTAAAATCATAAATGTTTTATATTTTGTTGTAAGAAATCCGGCCAAAGGTTGAAATAATCCGAACGAAAATTGTCCGATTGCCATAGCCATACTTACATTAGTGAGACTCAGAATGGATCCTTGAACAAGTGGGTTAACAAAAAGCCCCACAGTATTTCGGATACCTGTTGAAACCAAAAGAATTACAGTTGCTAAAATTGTTGATTTTAAAAAATTGATATTATTGCTCTTAAGATTTTTTATCATAGTTAATTCTCCTTTAGTTGAACTTTCAACTGTATTATATTTTTATTTGGTTGAAATGTCAACTAAATTTTAAAAAATGTTAAAAAATAAAAAAATATTAAATCCATCATATAAAAATCCAAAATTTTCTATTGACAAAAGAAAATAGTTATAGTAATATAAAGTTATAACAATGATAAATTTGTAATTATTATAAAAATTATTATAAAAATCATTTATAGAGGAGGAATTTATGGAAGTAATAGTATTTATTAAACAAGTTCCATCAAATGAAAATTTAAAAGTTGATAGAGAAAAAGGAATGTTAGTTAGGGAAGGCGTGCCGTCTATTATGAATACACCGGATAAAAATGCTGTAGAAGAAGCAATCAAACTGAAAGAGAAATTTGGCGGAAATGTAACGGTCGTTACAATGGGACTTCCACAGGCTAAAGAAATTCTCTCTGAGGCTATCGCTATGGGAGCCGATCAAGGGATACTTGTAAGTGACAGATCTTTTGGAGGTTCTGATACACTTGCTACCGCAACAATTTTGGCTGGAGCTGCAAAAAAAATAGGGAAATTTGATGTTATATTATGCGGAATGGAAGCATCAGATGGAGCGACAGGTCAGATTCCTTCAAAATTAGCGGAAATATTGGATATTCCGGCTTTGACATGTGCAGAATTTTTAGAAATAACAAAAGATACTGCAACTATTATTAGAACAAATGAATCTTTTAAAGAGAAAATACAATGCAAATTACCATTAGTTTGTTCTGTATCAACTAAAATAAATATTCCTAGAATTCCTTCTGAGGAAGATAGAAAAAATGCTGAAAAATCCGTATTTCTAGAATTTTCAAACAAAGAATTAAATCTAAATGAAGCTGATATAGGGGCAAATGGGTCGCCAACTAAAGTTGCCGGTTCATACCTGACTCCAGAGAGAAAAAAAGGGATTATAATAAAAGGTTCTGATGAAAAAGATGCAGGGAAAAAATTAATAATAGAATTATTATCTGAAAAAATAATATAAAATCATATATTTTGGAGGTTTAAAATGGATAAATATAAAAATATCTGGGTTTTTGTGGAATTGAACAAAAATGAGGTAAAGCGAGTAACATTAGAATTATTACACAAGGGTAAAGAATTGGCAAAAGATTTGAATCAAAAACTTGTGGCTATTGTAATTGGAGAGAATAATGAAAATGTTATAAAAACAATTTCACTATATGGTGCGGAAGAAATAATCAATGTAACCGGTAAAGAATATGCTGAATTTTCCATAGATGCATATGGTAACGTTATTTCAAAATTAATAGAGAAATATTCTCCGATAGCTATTCTAATGAGCGGAAATAATAATTCCAAAGATTTGAGTGGGAAATTATCTGCAAAATTTAAAATAGGACTTGTATCTGAATGTGTAGATATATTTGTAGAAGAAAATTCACTTGTATGGATAAGGCCAGCATTCTCCGGTAAATTAATGACTAAAATAAAATCGGATAAATTTCCACAAATAGGAACAATAAGGACTGGTATTTTCCTAGCCGGTACAGAAGATAAAAATAATAAAGCGAAAATAATAAATGAAAAAATAGAAACTTCTCTTGATAAAATCAGAACAAAAATTTTGGAAATAATCAATGATATCGGAATAGAAAAAGAGAGTATTGATAAGGGATCAATAGTGGTGTCTGGTGGAAATGGAGTAGGGTCAAAAGAAAATTTTGAAATTATTTATGATTTGGCAAAAGCATTGGGAGGAACCGTTGGGGCTTCTAAAATAGCTGTAGATAATGGTTGGATAGATGAAAGTCATCAAGTGGGAATAACAGGTGTAATAGTAAGACCTAAAATATATGTAGCTTGTGGAATTTCAGGAGCTCCTGCTCATACAGCCGGTATGAAAGATTCAGAAATAATTATAGCGATTAATACGGATCCGAAAGCACCTATTTTTGATATAGCTAATTATGGAATCGTGGGGGATTTATTTGCAGTGATACCGGCAATGATTGAAGAATTAAATAAAATAAAAAAATAATATGCTTTTATTTTATTATGCTGTAAGCACCTATTTAACACTTTATATATAAAATGCATCCTAATATAATTATTGGTGATGCATTTTTAATTTATATGTCAATAGAAATATGCTATTAATTAGGTTAACCCATCAAAAAATTCAAATAGAATGTATAAATAATGAAAAAATACTTGATAAAATGAGAAAAACAGTTTATTATTTATCTATAGAATTTTAAATAATTATGATATATTTACATGAATTCCATCACTTAGTAGGAGAGTGAAAAATGCCAATTATAGATATGCATTGCGATACCCTAATTGAAATGATTTCAAAGAAAAAATCATTATTAAAAAATGATCTTAAAGTCAGCATAGGAAAACTAAAGGAAGCCCATGTAATATGTCAATTTTTTGCTATGTTTATTAGATTGACTGATCATGATACTTTGGCTGATGCATGGAATTATATGCTCACAATTTACAATAAGTTTGTGCAAGAAATGGATGAAAATCCGGATAGCATAAAAAAAGTAACTTCATATAACGAAATATCAAGAAAACAGAATAAAATATCAGCTATTCTTACATTGGAAGAAGGCGGGATAATAGACGATAGATTGGAAAAAATAGATGAACTTTATAAAATGGGAGTCAGGTTGATTACTCTCACTTGGAATTTTGAAAATTGTATTGGTTATCCCAATTCTGATGAGGAACAAATAATGAATGCTGGATTAAAACCTTTCGGGAGAGAAGTAATAGAAAAAATGAACGATATAGGGATTTTAATAGATGTATCACACCTTTCTGACGGTGGGTTTTGGGATATAGTGAAGCTATCTAGTAAACCTTTCGTTGCATCTCACTCTAATTCTAGAACAATCAAAAATGCTAGAAGAAACCTTACTGATCCCATGTTAAAAGTTATTGCTGATAAAGGTGGCGTTGTTGGGATCAATTTTTATAACAAATTTTTAGGAGATAGTGAGATAGGAACTATTTCTCAAATGATAACTCATATAAAATATATAAAAAAAATAGCAGGAATAGATGTAATAGCATTGGGAAGTGATTTTGACGGGTTTGATAGTAGATGTGAAATAAGAGATAGCAGTGAATTTGGGAAACTTGTAGATTTGTTAAAACTCAATAATTTTACATTTGAAGAAATAGAAAAAATTACTTATAAAAATGTAATGAGAGTGATGAAGGATGTGTTATAAAATATTGTTTGTCAATAAAAAACACTTGACAAATATTAGTAAATAATATAGAATATATTTCGTTATGGAATTAGAAAAATTTTTAGAAATATCAAATCTTTTAGAATATTATAAGAATCTTTTAAGTGATAAGCAAAAAGAGTACCTTATAGATCACTTTGAGGAGGATTTTTCGCTTTCTGAAATAGCTAAAAACAATGGTGTATCTCGACAGGCTGTTCATGACAATATTAAGAGAGGAGTAGCTATTTTATATGAGTATGAGAATAAATTGGGATTTTACAAAAAAGAAAGAGAAATTTATGATGAGCTTATTAAGTTAAAAAAAGATTTCAAAATAGAAAAATTAGATAAAATTATAGATAAGATGTTCTAATAATTTGTAGAGGTGAATATGTTAGAAAATTTAGGTGCCAGATTTCAAGAAATTTTTAAAAAAGTTAGAGGTCACGGCAGATTAAGTGAAGACAATGTAAAAGAAGCTTTAAGAGAAGTAAAAATGTCACTTTTAGAGGCAGATGTAAACTATAAAGTAGTCAAGGATTTTACTAATAAAATCTTGGAAAAATCAAATGGGACAGAAGTTTTAAAGGGAATAAACCCTGGGCAACAATTTATAAAAATTGTAAATGATGAATTAGTAGAACTTCTAGGTGGTATCAATTCCAGATTCACTAAAAGTGCTAAAAACCCAACAATACTTATGTTAGCTGGATTACAAGGATCAGGGAAAACTACCTTTGCAGCCAAACTCGGTAAATATCTGCAAAAACAAGGAGAATCTGTAATGATGATAGCAGGAGACGTCTATAGACCGGCTGCTATTAAACAATTGCAAGTATTGGGAGAACAAGCAGGAATACAAGTCTATGCTGACGAAAATAACAAAAATGTAGTAGAAATTTGTGAAAAAGGATTAGAAATCGCAAAAGAAAAGGGATCAACTTATTTGATAATAGATACAGCGGGAAGATTGCATATAGATGAGACATTAATGGATGAGCTGAAAAACATAAAGAAAAGTCTTCGTCCTCAGGAAATACTCCTTGTGGTAGATGCTATGATAGGGCAGGATGCAGTAAACCTTGCCAAATCCTTTAATGAGGCATTGAGCATAGATGGAGTTATTTTAACAAAATTGGATGGGGACACAAGAGGCGGAGCTGCCCTTTCTATAAAATCAGTAGTTGGTAAACCTATTAAATTTGCAGGAATAGGGGAAAAAATAGATGATATAGAATTATTTCACCCGGATAGATTGGCATCTAGGATACTTGGAATGGGAGATGTAGTGTCTCTGGTAGAAAAAGCCCAAGAGGCAATTGATGAAGAGGATGCCAAATCTTTTGCAGAAAGAATAAAAAATCAAAAGGTAAATTTAGAAGATTTTTTAAAAATGTTAAGGATGTTGAAAAAAATGGGACCTTTAGCAGGTATTATGAAAATGATACCCGGTATACCAAAAATAGATGATTTGGCTCCTGCCGAAAAAGAAATGAAAAAGACGGAATGTATAATTCAGTCTATGACTAGGCAAGAACGCAAAAACCCGGATATATTAAAAGCCAGCAGAAAAATTCGTATAGCCAGAGGGAGCGGAACAGATGTATCTGATGTAAATAGATTATTGAAACAATTTGATAATTTAAAAGGAATCATGAAAATGTTTGGGGGAATGAAGATGCCTAATTTCCCTGCGGGCGGCGGATTTCCACCATTTGGAAAGTAATAACAATATATAGATAAAAAAATTTAAGGAGAAGTGAGTAGATATGTTAAAATTAAGATTGACAAGATTAGGTGGAAAAAAGAGACCTTGCTATAGAGTAGTAGCAATGGAAGCATTAAGTAAAAGAGATGGGAAAGCTGTTGCCTACTTGGGAAATTATTTTCCACTAGAAGATTCTAAAGTAAGTTTAAAAGAAGAAGAAATACTAAAGTTTTTGTCAAATGGAGCGCAACCAACAAGAACAGTAAAATCAATATTGACAAAGTCAGGTATATGGGAAAAATTTGAAAATTCTAAAAAGAAATAAGGATGTTCAAGGGGATTATAATTTACATATAGTCCCTTTTTCATAGACAAAAAGACAAAATTTTGATATAATATAAAATCAACATATTTTTTAATTATTTAGTAGGATTTTTACTGGGTTAATTATTTTTTTAAATATAATGGTTCCTCTAAATAAATCTATGGAGATATGGTTATACTTCACAGATATGTAAACAAAAAAAATATAAACACCTAGAATCTTGGAGTAAACATGAAAATAAAAAAAGATTCCCTTGTAAAAAAAATAATAGATTATAACGCATTGGCGATTGTGATAACTTCTTTATTTATAACAGTGTTCTTAATAATACTTACATTTAAAAGTATGAATAAAGAAATGTTATTGAGAATCATAAGAAAAAATGTTTCTGTAAATATTGCATATAACGATTCTATGAATGCAACAAAAAACGCAATTTTTAAAAGTTTGCGTGAGGAGAAATTATTTGCAATTAAGGAGGACATAAGACATATAAGTTATGAAAAATTAGCTAAAAATATTTACAATGATTTGGTTCAGGAAAATAGTAATTTATATAGCAATAGTTTGATTTCAATAATTGAAGAAGAAGGACATGTAATAAGTGAATACGGTGATAATACAATAAAGGAAAAGTTTGCGATTTCTATTTCAAAGGACAATAGAAATATTGTAAACGATATAGCTTCCTTGCCACAGGATAGTATTTCGAATGATTATAAGGTAAAAATTGATGGAGAAATTTTCGTTATAGTGGTTAATTCGTTTTATTGGACTGAAAACGATATTAAAAGATACGCAATAATAACATTTCCACTGGAAAAAATGCTTACTCTAAGATTGAATGATTTTTTGAAACTTTCTGATGAAGATCACGTATTTATTGTCACTGATAATAAGATACTTCAAAATAACGAAAATATTTTGGATAATTCGGATGGTAATTTGGTATTTTCTAAAAATACGAAATTAGAAGAAAATTATATTTCCGGAAAAAACGATAAGAAAAGAGGATTGTATTATTTTGTAAGTAATGATATAGTCGATTATTCCGGGCAAACTATCGGGGCTGTAATAATTGCAGTTAATCGAATGAGTGACATCAGACAAAAGATTGTAATAACTATATTGTTAATTGCAATTGTTGGATTGATAATTTTTGTTAGCAGTAAAATTTTCAGAAGAGTGTTCTATGAGATATTAAAACCTCTATCTAAGATTGTCAAGGCAGCTGATAATGTGTCTAGAGGAATTTATGATTTGGATTTAAACAAATATGGAGTAGAAGAAATCAAAACTTTAAGCAGTACTTTTGAAAAAATGGTAAAAGTAATAAAAAATAAAGAAGAAGATCTAAAAGATAAAAATATAAAGCTCCAAAAAAATTTGCATAGCCTTGATACCGTTGAGAAAATCATAATGGGAATCAATACGGAAGATGATATAAATATAACAATGAAGGATATACTTGCAGCCATTACATCTGAGCTTGGATTGGGGTATAGTCGAGCTGTATATTTCAGATATAGCCGTGAAATGGATGCTCTTGTAGGCGAATTTTCAAAGGTAAATAATGCATTAAAGAAAGAATGCGAAAAATTTAATGAAAAACTAACCGGATTTCAATTTCAAATATTTGAAATTGATAAACTTGTAAAATTGATAAAAGTCCCATTTAAAGATGATAGTTTGCTTAAAAAATCAATCGTAGAAAAAAGAGTAATTTGTCATAACGAAAAAGGGTATAAATTTGACTTTGGAAATGATTTGTTTAAAAGCATGGGAATAAATAATTTTCTGATTTTTCCGATAATAGATAAATCCAGAAATTATGGATGTGTGCTGGTAGATAATTTTGGAAGAAACAAAATAATTACCAAAGAAGACATAGAACTTATAACACTTCTATTTATAAATATTTCTATGAAGATTATAAATAAAAATTTAGAAGAAGAAAAAATAGATAAAGAAAGAGTAATGACAGTTGGGAAATTGTCAGAAAAATTTCTGAACAGAAGAAAGATTGCTACAGAAAAGATTTTTTCAATAGTTGAAAAAATAGATGAATATAACATAGAGGACAATCAATTAAAACAAGTAATGGTTGAGTTAAAAGATGAATTATTCAAGATAAATAAAGAGATTGATATATTGAGAGAATACTCAGATTATAAAGAAGAAAAGACAGAATTTGAATTATTTTCTCTTGAAATGCCGATTAGGAATGTTATGAAAAACTTGAGTGAATCCTTTGCAAATGATGGTATTACATTTTCTGTATTTTCAAATCATGAAGAAAAAGTTTTTGGGAATCCTAAGAAAATAGAAAAAGTTTTTACGGAACTTATAAAAAATGCACAGGATGCATTAAATTATAAAAAAAATATGGATAAAAAAATAAATATAGTAATTACGACAGATAAACGAATTGATAAGATACGGATAAGTATCAAAGATAATGGAATAGGAATGACACAGGAACAATTAAAGAATGTTTTTGACCCTTTTATAAGTTATACCAATTCACCGGGATTGGGATTATCAATAGTATCCCGGATAATAAAAAATCATTCTGGAGTAATAAAAATAAATTCTAAAGAAAATGAAGGAACAGAAGTGAAAATAACTTTGAATTCATATAAGGAGGAAATAATATAATGGAAGAAAAAGATAACAAGGGAAAGGAATACGGGGCAACCCTTAATTTGCCGAAGACATCATTTCAAATGAAGGCGAATCTTCCGGTAAAGGAAGTAGCAATCTTAAAATTTTGGAATGAAAACAAAATATATGAAAAAGGTGTGGAGCAAAATCTAGGTCATGAACAATTTATACTTCATGATGGACCTCCATATGCCAATGGGTATATACATATTGGCACAGCATTAAATAAAATATTAAAGGATATTATTGTCAGATATAAAAGAATAAGAGGATTTCATACTCCATATGTACCCGGATGGGATACTCATGGTCTACCGATCGAACTAAAAGTAACAGAACAATTAGGTGCCAAAGCCAAAGAAATGAGTAAGGCAGAAATCATAGAAAAATGTAGAGAATATGCTATGAAATGGGTAGGAATCCAAAAAGAAGAATTTATAAGACTTGGTGTATTCGGAGACTGGGAAAATCCATATTTGACTTTGGATCCAAAATTTGAAGCAAAACAATTGGAAGTATTTGGTGAATTATATGCAAATGGCTATGTGTTTAAAGGATTAAAACCGGTATACTGGTCTCCGGTGACAGAAACTGCATTAGCTGAAGCAGAAATAGAATATGCTGATATAAAATCTCCGTCTATATATGTGAGAATGGAAGCTAATAAAGATTTGACTGATAGAATAGGATTTAATGATAAAGCCTGGATTGTAATATGGACAACTACTCCTTGGACATTGCCGGCAAATGTAGGAATATGCTTGAATCCGGAATTTGAATATGGATTATACAAGACATCAAAAGGTAACTTGATATTGGGAAAAGAACTTGCAGAAAGAGCCTTTAAAGAAATGGAAATAGATGACTATGTATTGATAAAAGAATTTAAAGGAAAAGACTTAGAAAATACTACATACAAACATCCATATATTGATAGAACCGGACTCGTTATATTAGGAACTCACGTAACAGCAGAAGCCGGTACAGGATGCGTACATACAGCACCGGGACATGGTCAAGATGACTATGTGGTAGGTGTAAAATATGGTCTGCCTATTATTTCCCCTATGAATAATAAAGGCGTACTTACAGAGGAAGCTGGTATATTCGGCGGATTATTTTATGACAAGGCTAATGAAGAAATAGTAAAATACCTGACTGAAACTGGTCATATTTTGAAACTCAAAGAAATTATCCATTCTTATCCTCATGATTGGAGAGCTAAAAAACCAGTTGTGTTTAGAGCTACAGAACAATGGTTCGTAAAAGTAGAAGGTTCTGATTTGAGAGAAAAATTGTTAAAAACTCTAGATGATGTGGAATTTATACCATCATGGGGTAGAAATAGAATAGGATCAATGTTAGAAACAAGACCAGATTGGTGCATATCTAGGCAGAGAGTATGGGGAGTACCTATACCTGTATTTTATGACGCAGATACAAATGAAGAAATCTACAACCAAGATATATTAGATAGAGTTATAAGCATAGTGAGAGAAGAAGGCACAATAGTTTGGCACAAAAAAAGTGCAGAAGAATTGATAGGTAAAGAATTATTAGAAAAATATAATTTGACAAATAAATCAATTAAAAAGGACGCCAATATAATGGACGTTTGGTTTGATTCGGGTTCATCTCATAGAGCAGTATTGGAGACTAGAGGGGATCTATTAAAAAGACCGGCAGATATGTATTTGGAAGGTTCTGACCAACATAGAGGATGGTTCCAAACATCATTTATCACATCTGTAGCTTCTACATTTGATTCTCCTTTCAAAAGTATACTTACTCACGGGTTTGTAGTGGACGGAGAAGGAAGAAAGCAATCTAAATCTCTAGGAAATACAACTCCGCCAGAAGATATAATAAAAGAATATGGTGCAGAAATAATAAGATTATGGAGTGCATCTGTAGATTACAGAGATGATGCAAGAATATCAAAAGAAATCTTAAAACAAATGTCTGAATCCTATAGAAGAATTAGGAACACTGCTAGATATATATTGGGTAATATATATGATTTTGATATAAATAAAAACAGTGTACCTTATGAAAAACTAGAAGAAATAGATAGATGGGCATTAGATAAATTGGAAGTATTAAAGAGTTATGTAACAGAAAATTATGATAAATATGAATTTTATAATATATTCCAAGCTATTCATTATTTTGCAGGAATAGATATGTCTGCCTTTTATTTGGATATTATAAAAGATAGATTGTATACTGAAGGAGCAAATTCTCAAAAAAGACGTTCGGCTCAGACAGTTATGGTAGAAATATTAAAAACTCTTACAAAAATGATATCACCGGTATTAGCTTTTACAGCGGAAGAGATTTGGAGTTCTTTACCTGAATCAAACAAAGAAAAAGAATCTATACATTTGACAGAGTGGTATGAAAAAAATCCAAAATATATTGATAAAGAATTATCTGAAAAATGGGATAAGATCATAAAAATAAGAAAGGAAGTTAATAAAGTATTGGAAAAAGCACGACAAGGAGAAAATAGAATTATTGGAAATTCTCTTGATGCTAAAGTATTGCTTTATTCTTCTGATAAAGACACGATAGAATTTTTGAAAAACAATGAAGAACTTATAAAAACTGCTCTTATAGTATCTGAAATGGAAATAGTATCAGAAAAAGATGATACTTATATTGATGGAGAAGATTATAAGGATCTATCTGTAAAAGTTTTCCATGCTGCTGGAGAAAAATGTCCAAGATGTTGGAAATATTCAGATGAGATTGGAAAAGTCAAAGAACATGGTGACTTATGTCCACGTTGTTTGGCTGTATTGAAATAAAATAATAGAATTTTTGTATCAGGAGTCAAAATATGTTTTACGTTATTCTTATGGTTGTACTTGTTATAATAGATCAAATTAGTAAATACATTGTAGTTAAGAATTTTTTGGAAGGTGAGACTATTCCTTTGATAGATAATTTTCTGCATATCACATATGTACGAAATTATGGAGTTGCGTTTGGATTGTTTCAAGGTAAAATAAATATAATCGGCATAGTTACTATAACTGCTATAATTATGATAATTTATCATATAATAAAAAATAAGCAATCGCCCTTAGAAAAATTAGGTTTTATGCTTATACTTTCAGGTGCTGTGGGAAATATGATTGATAGAATATTCAGAAGGTTTGTTGTGGATATGATAGATTTCAGAGGAATATGGAGTTATGTTTTTAATGGAGCTGATGCATGGATAAATATAGGGGTTGCAATTATTATTTTAGATTATATTATTACTTTCAATAAAAAAGACTGAATTAATTTATACAAATACTATAATAAATATATAAAAACAAATAAAAATAAATAAAAATAAATAAAAATAAATAAGAAAAATCAATTAAGGAGGAAGCAAATGACTTTCCAAGACCTCATTTTTACCTTAACAAAATTCTGGAGTTCCAAAGGCTGTGTCCTTGGAAATCCGTATGATATAGAAACAGGAGCCGGTACCTTTAACCCCAACACTTTCCTTATGTCCTTAGGACCAGAACCATGGAATGTGGCTTATGTTGAACCATCACGACGTCCTAAAGATGGTCGTTATGGGGAAAACCCAAATAGAGTTTATCAACATCATCAATTCCAGGTAATAATGAAGCCATCCCCTATAAATATTCAAGAGCTCTATATAGAAAGCCTAAAAGAATTGGGGATAGTACCGGAAAAACATGATATTCGATTTGTAGAAGATGATTGGGAATCTCCTACATTGGGTGCTTGGGGGCTTGGATGGGAAGTGTGGCTGGACGGAATGGAAGTCACTCAGTTCACATATTTTCAACAAGTTGGCGGGTTGGAACTGGAGATAACTCCTGTAGAAATTACCTATGGATTGGAAAGAATAGCACTCTATATTCAAAACAAGGAAAGTATCTATGATTTAGAGTGGGCTCCCGGAATAAAGTATGGAGATATAAGATTTCAATATGAATATGAAAATTCAAAATATGCTTTTGAAATAGCCAATGTAGATCTTCATTTTAGATGGTTTGATGAATTTGAAAAAGAAGCCAAAAGTGCGCTAGAAGCTGGACTTGTATTGCCTGCTTATGATTATGTATTAAAATGCTCTCACATATTTAATATTTTAGATTCAAGAGGAGTAATATCTACTACAGAAAGAATAGCATATATATTGAGGGTTAGAAATTTGGCCCGTGGATGTGCAGAAATATACGTAAAAAATAGAAAAGATTTGGGATACCCTCTAATGAAGAAAAATGGTTAAATAGCATTTCTATTATATTAAAATCTATAAAATAATGGAGGAATGAAAGTGAGATTATTATTTGAATTGGGAATGGAAGAATTACCTGCAAGGTTTTTGAGGGATACATTAAAAAATTTGAAAAATAGCCTAACAGAAAAATTGCAGAAAGAAAGAATAGAGTTCGAAAATATAAAAACCTATGGAACTCCTAGAAGATTGATTCTGGATGTTACAGGGATTTCAGCTATGCAAAAGGATTTGAACACCGTAAATTTAGGACCTGCAAAAAATATTGCCTATGATGAAAACGGAGAAATTTCAAAGGCCGGATTAGGATTTGTCAAATCCCAGGGATTAAAAATAGCAGAAATAGAAATAATAAAGACAGCAAAAGGTGAATATATAGGGTTTAGAAAATTTGTAAAAGGAAAGGGAACGAAAGAATTATTGCCGGAATTATTAAAAAGTTTAGTATTAGAAACAGAATTTCCAAAATCAATGAGATGGTCTAATAAAAAAATTAGATTTGCAAGACCAATTCAATGGTTTTTGGCGATGTTAGATGATGAAATTGTAAAATTCGAGATAGAAGGAATCGTAAGCTCAAATAAATCTAAAGGACACAGATTTTTTGGTAAAGAATTCGAAATATCTACAATAGATGAATATTTCAAAAAAATAAGAGAAAACAATGTGATTATAGACATTGATGAAAGAAAAGAAATGATAAAAAATTCTATAGAAAAATGCTGTATCAAAGATAAAGAAAAAGTACTTATAGAATCAGCTTTATTAGAAGAAGTGACTAATTTAGTAGAATATCCATTCCCAATTGTGGGGACTTTTAATTCAGATTTTTTAGAAGTACCACAAGAAGTTTTGATTATTTCTATGGAAGTGCATCAAAGATATTTTCCAATATTGGATATAAACAATAAACTTTTGCCAAAATTTATAGTTATCAGAAATGGTATAGAGGATTCATCAGAAGTTCGAAAAGGGAATGAAAAAGTGTTGGCAGCAAGACTTGCAGATGCAAGGTTTTTCTATCAGGAGGATTTAAAAAATCCTTTGGAAAATAATATAAATAAATTAAAAACTGTAGTATTTCAAAAAGATTTGGGAACAATTTATAACAAAATAGAGAGAATGGAAAAAATAGCCAGATTCTTAATAGGTAAATTGGAGCTTGAAAATTATGCCAAAACAATTATTCGTACGGTACATTTGGCTAAGGCAGACCTTGTCTCAAATATGATTGGAGAAAAAGAATTTACGAAACTTCAAGGATTTATGGGTGCTGATTATGCTATAAAATCCGGTGAAGGAATCAGAGTATCCAAGGGAATAGAAGAACATTATTATCCTAGATATACTGGAGATAGACTGCCATCTGATATAGAAGGAACAATCACAGGTATAGTAGATAGAATAGATACTTTGGTTGGATGCTTTGGTGTGGGTGTGATACCCAGCGGCTCTAAAGATCCGTTTGCTCTCAGAAGAGCAGCTCTCGGCATAGTAAACATCATTCTCAATTCCAAATTAAGAATATCTCTAAAGGAATTGGTAAATGAAACTTTGAATATATTGGGATCGGACAATGTTCTAAAAAGAAATAAGGATGAGGTCTTCAAAGAAATTATTGATTTCTTTGAACAAAGAGCCATCAATATATTTAGTGATATGAAATACAGTAAAGATGTGATAAACTCTGTTCTATCTGTAAGTTGTGATGATCTGGTAGATGAAAAAGAAAAAATAAATACTTTATCAGTGTTTTTAAATAATCAAGATTTCATTAGTTTTTTACCTACATTAAAGAGAGTTGAAAATATATCTAAAGATTTCATACAAATTTCTGTAGATCCTAGTCATTTTGAAAAAGATATAGAAAAAATGCTTTGGAAATTTACTGAAGAATTAAAATATAGAGCATCTGCATTTGTAAAAGAAGCTGAATATACAGATTATTTCAATGAAATTATAAAAAGCAAAAGTATAATAGACAGATATTTTGAGCGAGTTATGGTTATGGCAGATAATGAGGGTGTAAGAAACAATAGACTTTCTCAAATAAAAATACTAGCCAACATATTTGCTACTGTTGCGAATTTAAACTTAATAGAAGATAAATAATGTATAAATAACGGATAAAATTTATGTTATTCGCTAATATAGGGGTTGATATTATGAAAGAGTTTTTGAAAAAAAAGAATATTAATTTATCGTTAAAAACATATTTAGTAGATGCATCTAGTTTTATGGCGTTAGGATTATTTTCAACGTTACTTATTGGCACTATACTAAACACAATCGGCGGTAAATTGGGAATAACTTTTTTGACTGATACAGTATGGAAATTGGCAAGGGATATGACATACCCGGCTATTGGAGTAGCTGTTGCCTATGGATTAAAAGCGCCTCACTTGGTTATATTTGCATCTGCCATAACTGGCGGAGCTGGTAATGTATATGGGGGGCCTGTAGGATCCTTTGTAGGAGCAGTGATAGGTGCTGAGTTTGGTAAATTAGTATCAAAAGAAACAAAAATTGATATAATAGTGACTCCAGCGGTAACGATTATTTCAGGGACTTTAGTAGTTTATTTCGTTGGACCGGCTTTATCAAAACTTATGGAATCTTTAGGGGCTTTTATAATGTATGCTACTGAGTTACAGCCATTTTTTATGGGAATAATAGTCTCTGTAGTAGTAGGAATAGTTTTGACATTACCTATAAGCAGTGCAGCACTTTGTATGATGATAAGCTTGAGTGGTGTAGCGGCAGGAGCGGCCACAGTAGGGTGTTCTGCTCAGATGGTAGGGTTTGCTGTCATGTCTTTCAGGGAAAATGGTTGGGGAGGACTTGCAGCTCAAGGACTTGGGACATCAATGTTGCAAATAGGAAATATAGTTAAAAATTGGAAAATTTGGATACCGCCTACTTTAGCCGCAGCTATATTGGGGCCTGTGTCTACAATTGTTTTTAAATATCAAAATATTCCGATAGGAGCTGGGATGGGAACATCTGGTCTCGTGGGACAATTTTGTACAATTACAACAATGGAAAAATTAGGAAGAGGGGGAATAAGGCTTTATCTAGGAATTTTATTTCTTCATTTTATACTTCCGGCAATTTTGACATTATTAATAGCAAAATTTATGCGACAAAAAAAATGGATAAAAGATGGGGATTTAAAGCTTGATTTATAGGGAGGGATATGAATAAGGTTGATTTAGATAATATTGAAAAAAATTTAAAAAATATAATAGATATTTTGGTAAAAAATAAAGACAGAAGAGAAGAGTTGGAGGATACTCCCCAAAAAATAGCAGAAAGTTATTTGGATATATTTTCCGGTATTGAAAAAAATCCAAGAGAAGAATTTAAAACAAAACATAAAACAGAAAAAAAGGATCTGATAATAGAAAGGGGAATAGATTTTTATTCAATGTGTGAACATCATTTTTTACCTTTCTTTGGAACTATTGATATCGCCTATGTTCCAAACGGTACGATAGTGGGATTTGGTGCCATAATCAGAGTCGTAGAGACATTGTCCAGAAGACCTCAGATACAAGAAAGACTTACATCTGAAATAGCTGATGTTATCTTTGAGGAACTGGAATGTAGTGGAGTTATGGTAATAGCTAAGGGAAGGCACACTTGTATGAAAATGATTGGTACAAAAAAAATAAATAGTAGTATAGTAACAACTAGTTGTAGAGGAATTTTTGAAACTGATAATAATAAAAAAATGGAAGTATTAGCATTTATTGAAAAGTAAAATGGAGCAAACATGGATAAAATATATATTAATAATTTAGAATTTATAGCATATCATGGAGTATCTCAAGAAGAAAAAAGCTTGGGTCAAAAATTTTTAGTATCATTGGAAATTTTTACAGAAACAAGAAGAGCCGGAAAAAGTGATAAAATAGAGGATACTCTTAATTATAGTCAAATAGCTTCTGATGTGGAACAAAATTTTACAAAAAAAAGTTTAAATTTAATTGAGGCGTGTGCTGAAGATATCGCAGAATTTTTACTATGCAAATACCAGAATATAAATGAAATAAAAATAATTATAAAAAAACCAAGTGCACCTTTAAAAATGCATTTTGATAGCGTAGCAGTAGAAGTTACAAGAAAAAGATACGAAGTCTATCTGTCACTTGGATCAAATATGGGGAATAGGGAAGAAAAAATACTTTCTGCTATAGAAGAAATTAACAAAATTGGAAATACAAATGTTATAAAAACGAGCCAGATAATCGAATATGAACCTTTTGGATTTATAGAACAAGCCAAATTTTTAAATTGTGTAGTAAAAGTGAGTACACTACTTATACCGCAAGAATTTTTAAAAAATATTTTAGAAATAGAGAAAAATTTAGGAAGAAATAGAAAAAATTCAAAAAAATGGGGTCCGAGAATTATCGATATAGATATATTGCTTTACGGAAAAGAAATTGTCGAAGACGATAATCTTTCCATACCGCATTTATGGATGGAAAAAAGAGCTTTTGTGTTAGAACCTCTATGTGAGATTGCTCCCAATGTAATACATCCATTACTTAAAAAGTCTATTTTTAGGTTAAATTGTGAATTAAATGGCGGGTATGATGATATTAAATTGTAGAAATAAAAAGTTAGAATTAGGGAAAAGAACGATAATAATGGGAATTTTAAATATAACACCTGATTCATTTTCTGATGGTGGAAAATATTATCAAACAGATCTAGCCTTTGAACATGCGAGGAAATTGATTGCGGATGGGGCAGATATTTTGGATATTGGTGGAGAATCTACAAGACCTGGATATATTCAAATATCTGATGAAGAAGAAATAGAACGAGTAGTTTCGATTATAGAAAAAATATCAAAAGAACTGGATACAATAATTTCTATAGATACTTATAAGTATAAAGTAGCAGAAAATGCAATAGATGCGGGAGCACATATTGTAAATGATATTTGGGGACTACAATACGATGATGGACAGATGGCTGACCTAGTAGGTGCTTGCAATGTTCCTTTGATAGCAATGCACAATCAAAATAATAAAGAATATAATGAAGATATAATCTCAGCCATAAGAAAATTCTTTGAGAAGACTTATTTGATAGCTTTTGAACATAATATACCCAAAGAAAATATAATTTTGGATCCCGGAATAGGATTTGGAAAAGATATAAATTTAAACATAGAGGTATTGAAACGTCTTTCTGAAATAAGAGATATGGGCAGAATTTTGTTGGGAACGTCTAAAAAAA
Organism: Fusobacteriaceae bacterium; assembly: GCA_031289425.1. GTDB lineage: Bacteria > Fusobacteriota > Fusobacteriia > Fusobacteriales > Fusobacteriaceae > JAISST01. Next base: position 6,736 of record JAITPM010000008.1, on the reverse strand, counting down.
GATTTATTGGCACAATATTAGGAGATGTTTCTACAGACGATAGAATTGAAGGTACAATTGCCAGCTCTGTTATCGGTGTAATGAATGGAGTAGATATCATTAGAGTGCACAATGTATTGGAAAACAAGAGAGCAATTATGGTTGCAGATGAGATTATAAGGGGAAATAAATAATGCACGATAAGGGAAATGTGAATGAAAATACGATACAGGCGAGTAATGGTAGCTTATTTATATTAAGTCTATTAGTCGGAATAATTACAGGGCTTATTGTATCTTTTTATAGATGGGGGTTAAATTTAATAAATCATTTCAGAGAAAAAATTATCTCTAATACGGATTTATATAATATTAAATTTATGGTGATAATTCTTGTTGTTTTTATAATTATAGGATTAATTTTGAGCTATATAGGAGATAAATTCCCGGGAATAACTGGAAGTGGGATTCCACAAGTAAAAGGAGTTTTGCTTAGAACTATCAGGTATGTTAATTGGCCGATAGAACTTTTTTTGAAATTTATAACTGGAATATTTGGTATAGGATGTGGACTTTCATTGGGAAGAGAAGGCCCGTCAGTGCAATTGGGATCCTATATAGGCTATGGAGTAACAAAATTATTCAAAAAAAATGAAATAGATGGAAAATATTTGATTACTTGCGGGTCAAGTGCAGGACTTGCCGGGGCATTTGGCTCTCCATTGGCAGGAATTGTATTTTCATTCGAAGAATTCCATAAGGTCATTACTTCGAAGCTTTTAATCTCTACTTTTATTTCAAGTGTTGCTGCAGATTTTGTAGGTAGAAGGATATTTGGAATGCAAACGGCTTTTGATATAGCAGCCACGTACCCAAAACATATTAATCAGTATTTTCATCTTATATTTATAATATTGTTTGGTATTATAATAGCTATATTTGGAAAAATATTTACTATTACGTTGATTAAATCTAAAGATATATTTAAAAATACAAAAATAAATAAAAATATAAAGATAACGTTTATAATGTTAATATCTTTTATATTATGTTTTGTATTGCCGGAAGTTACTGGAGGAGGCCATGGACTGGTAGAATCATTAGTAACGAGTAAAGAATCATTAATATTTTTAGTAATAATTCTTATAATAAAATTTTTATTTACTACTTTATCATATTCTACAGGGTTTGCAGGCGGAATTTTTTTGCCGATGCTCGTAATAGGAGCTATTTTTGGTAAAATATATGGAATTATTTTAATGAATATTTTTCCAGAATGGGGAATACAAACACCTCATTTTATGGTATTAGGAATGATAGCATTTTTTGTATCAGTTGTCAGAGCCCCGATTACGGGAATAGTTCTGATATTGGAAATGACAGGAACATTTGAGCATTTGCTGGCATTAGCTGTAATTTCAATTGTTGCTTACTATGTTACGGATATATTAAAATTGGAACCAATATATGATATATTATATGATAAAATGGAAAAGAGTCAAATTCCAATTGATACTCTCCCCAATAAAGAACTTATAGAGGTAGTGGTAACAAAAGATTTTCATTTAAATGGTAAAATTATTTCTGAAATCAAATGGGTTAAAGATATATTAATTGTTACATTGGTACGAAATGGGAGAAAGGTAATAATAACAGGTGATACACGTATTATCGAAGATGATATTGTGACCATTCTTTCTTCTAAAAATGATTTTTTGAACATGGACAAGGTTGAATATTTTTAAAACAAATAAAGAGGTGGTAAAATGACAGAATTTGATTTTAGAAAATATGGACAAACTTTAAAATTAATTCTTTTTAAGGCGGTTAATGAGATTTTTCCTTCTGCAAAGGTAACAATAGATCATTCCCTAAATAATGGAATGTATGGCACAATACAAAAAGGTACACCTCTTACAGAACAAGATTTAAAAACAATAAGAAAAAAAATAAAAGAAATAATAGAAAAAAATTATCCAATTATTTTAGCTTCTGACAATTGTGAAAAAATAAAATTATCATCAAACACAATAGAAAGAGAAGATATAAGAAAGCTCTTAGATAATAGCGGCATAATAGATATTAACCATTATGAAATCAATGGATATTATGATTATTTATATACAGATAAACCATACAATTATACAAGCGATATCTTGCTTTTTGATATTGAAAAATATAACAATGGATTTCTCCTATGGTATCCTGTTGATAAAGAAAATGAGCTTCCTCGTAAAATAGATAATCCTAAAATGGCCAAGGTATTTCAAGAAACTGGTGAATGGGAAAAAATATTGAGTGTATCTACAATTGGATATTTGAATGAAAAAATATTAAATGGGGAAATCGAAGAATTAATAAGAGTGAATGAAGCATTGCATCATAAAAATATAGCCAGTATTGCATCAGACATAGCAAACCATGATGATATAAAACTTATCACAATAGCGGGGCCTTCTTCATCAGGTAAGACTACATTCAGTAAAAGGCTGTATGTGCATCTGAGGGCAAATGCTGTGACTCCGATAATTATATCATTAGATGATTACTATACAGGAAGAGAAAATGTTCCATTGGACGAAAATGGTTGCAGAGATTATGAAACTATTGAAGCACTGGATTTAAAATTATTAAATGAAAACTTAAAAGATTTAATAGCCGGGAAAGAAGTGGAACTTCCTAAGTATAGTTTTATTACAGGTGCCAGAGAAGCTAAAGGACGTCTGGTAAAAATTCGTGAGAACGGGCTTATAATAATAGAGGGAATCCATGGACTTAATGAAAAGATGAGCGAGTCTATTCCGAAAAAAAATAAATATAAGATATATGTGAGCTGCTTAACCCAACTGAATATAGATTATCATAATAGGATTGCTACAAGTGATGTGAGATTAATAAGAAGATTGGTGAGAGATAGCTTCTCCAGATCTATACATGTGGAAGAAACTCTGGGAATGTGGAGGTCAGTACGTGCCGGAGAAGAAAAGCATATATTTCCCTTTCAAGAACAAGCGGACGTAATATTTAATTCTTGCCTTGTATATGAGTTGGCAGTTCTAAAAAGTTATGCTATAAAAGAACTTATAAAAGTAAAAGTTGGTACAAAATCATATCAGACAGCCAAAAGACTCATAAGTCTATTGAATTGTTTTTTGGATATAGATAGTAAATTTGTACCTGATGATTCCTTATTGAGAGAATTCGCAGGAGGAAGTGCTTTTATAGATATAAATTATGGAAAATATTATTAAAAACTGATTGTTTTAATAATATATGTATTCTAATTGTGAAGGAGGATGATAAATGTTAAAGGAATTGCAACATCCAGATTTTGTAAAAAATAAAATTCAAATCGATATCACAAAGTTAGGAATGAGACCCAAGTACAATGGAGAGTATATAAAATTTAAATTAGGAAAAGGAGCTATTGTTTTAGATGACAATGGAAAAGAAAGAAAAATAATATATAGGGATAAGCTGATAAAACCACCGATTATTATTATAGATAATATAGAAAAAGTTGAAATATTTGAAAAATTAAACCCATTAGCTTATGTTTTTATTGTTATATATTTGATATTACTTGTGGTTATATTTTATAGAACACTTGGTGGAATTATAGGTAATGCAATCTGTGGAGCAAGTACTGTTGTGGGGATGATTTCTATCAGAAATATATTCTTAGAAGATTTATCCATTTCAAAGATGATATTAAAATCTATAATATATATGCTAGTTATATTTATTATAATATTTGTTATCACGCTAGTTCTGGGATTGATACTTGGAACAGCTACCAGAATATTGATTTAATAAGAAATAAATTTAGATATTAAAAATATAAAAAAATATAGAAAACAGGAAAATTTTATATCTCCTGTTTTTATATTTAATCATACATTTTCATGTTATAAATTTTCCAGTTTTTTGAATTTTCTTTTAAGTAAATTTATGGCGGGTATCAGAGTTGCTATTTCGGCTATGGGAAAAGCAAGCCAGACTATATTTAGGTTCCTAAATAATGACAGGATATAAGCTACCGGAACCAAAAATATAAGTTGTCTTAAAATTGCGGAAATAAGGCTGTAGATTCCCTTTCCGAGTGCTTGAAAGACTCCCATTGATATTACACAAAATCCAGCAAAAACAAAACTCAAGCTTATTGTTCTGAAAGCAGGTATACCAATTTTAATCATCTCTTCTGAGGCATTAAATAAAAATAATAATTTGACCGGCATAGTTTGAAAAATGAACAGCCCAAACATCATTATTGATACAGCATAAATAGTAGCAGTTTTTATTGCTTGGCGTATCCTTTCTTTATTTTTGGCACCATAATTGTAGGCTACGATTGGTACAAGGCCATTATTTAATCCAAAAATAGGCATAAATATGATGCTTTGTATCTTAAAGTATACTCCAAGCAAGGCTACAGCCGTCAGAGTAAATGTACTTAAAATATAATTTAAAGAAAAAAGTGTAATAGAGAATATTGAAACCATCAGCATAGATGGTACTCCAATGGATAAAATCTTAAAAATTATATTGAAATCGGGTTTTATATTTTTAATATCAAATTTTATTTCTTTATTTTTTCTTAAATTGAAATAAAGTGCAATAAATGCGGCTACTATTTGCCCGATTACTGTAGCAACAGCCGCACCGGCTACTTCCATTCTCGGAATTATTCCAAATCCAAAAATAAACATAGGGTCTAAAATTATATTTATAATTGCTCCTATTCCTTGAGAGAACATGGAATAAAAACTCTTTCCTGTAGATTGAAGAAGTCTTTCAAATAAAACCTGCATAAATACACCAAAACAAAACATTGTACATACTTTCATATAACTAGAACCATATCTGATAATTTCTGGATTACTAGTTTGGAATGACATGAAATATTTGGTTCCAAACAGTCCAAAGATAAAAAATATTAAGCATCCAACGGCTCCCAAAAACACACCTTGCATTGCAATTTTATTTACTCTTACGAATTTTTTACCACCAAGAGCCATAGAAAGGCATGCATTTACACCGACACCTACACCGATTCCAACGGCAATCATGAGGTTTTGAATAGGGAACGCTAATGATACGGCAGTTAATGCATTTATGCTGAGTCTTGCTACAAAAATACTATCTACTATGTTGTATAATGCCTGTACGAGCATTGATATCATGATAGGAATGGAAATATTAAGGATGAGTTTACTTATTTTCATAGTACCCATTTTGTTTTCTACAGGCTGTTCTGTAGTAGTTTTCTTTTTTAAATTTTCGCTTTCTGAATCATTTTTATATTTTTTAGATTCAAATTCTGTGTTGTTCTTTTCTGTCATTTCTCCCCCTGAAAACATTTGCTTATATAAAAAAATCCGATGAATAATGTAGATGTTCTAGATTATGAAATAAGCGTAAGTAAATTTTATAAATATAAACAATACAAAGATTATACACCAGAATTTGAATAATTTAAAGATTTATTTAAAAAATATTCTAACCCTTATTTTTACTGATATTTGGTTATGAAGAAGTATTTGTAAAAAAAATATTTTAAAATACGAAATATTTTATTGACAATTTTTTTGTTATATGTTATTATTATCTTGTGCAATATTCTTTCCTAAATATTTTAAAGTTAATTTTTAGTAAAAAGATTCTTTCGTTAAGAAAAGAATCTTTTTACTATTATGGGGTAAATAGTTTTAAATGTATAGCAGTGTGTAATAATATTAGATTTTGGGTTACGATTAATCAATTGATAGCACGCCGTATTGGTGAATTGAGGATACCTGACGATATGGGAGATATCCTTTCCCTGATTCGGATTAGAAATCAGAATAAATATTTTTTATTTTAAAATTTCTCGATACTCTGTATGGCTATTTCCAATTCTTCGAATATTTCCACTATTTTTTAATTGACGTTTGACCTAATATCAGTTTAGCATAAACACATTCTTTGAATGGTTCTTTTATCTACCCTTAGAACATCTGCAAGTTTCTGTTGGGTAATTGTTGGGCAATCTTCAAATAATCTAATATTTTTTGATTTGTAATGTAGTCATTGTCGTTATTCGTGTCGGTATTCTCCGAATGTTTAAGAAAACGCTGAAGTAATTATTAAAATTAATAAAAAACGTTGGAAAATAGAGGAATCATTTAGGATAATGAATACAGAATTCAAACAAATATTGTCGAATAATTTTTTTTTCATGGGACAAAGAACTGTTATGTAGCGAATTATTTTTTTCAAATCAAAAGAAAATTCTTTAAGGAAGTCATGAGTAATAGATTTATACAATTTAAAATCAATATCAAAGATCCCTCCTTTATCATTAATAGTCTCTCGGAATCTCCAACGCCGATATTTGGGGACTCCTTTTTTATTTTTATAAAATTTCCTCCTCTTTTTGTGAAAAAACACTTGACAAATAGGCATATTTTTGCGGTGCAGCCTATGTAATTGTGCTTTATTTTTTCGGAGGATTTTTTATGTTGCCTGTTAATTCTGATGGACATCCTAGCTATCAAAAATTTCTTAAAAAACAAATTTTCAATATTTTTCCTATCCCTTCTAACATACCTGATAAATTTGCTCTTATTATTTTGCAATTCTACAACTTAGATTTATCTGATACTGATTTTATTATGCAAAAGTGTTATTCTAAATTTGGTCCCAATCCACGTTTACCTTCTCTTATGCTTCGTTCTTATCTGCTTTCTATTAAACTTCAGTTTCATTCTATTGATAAA
>JAITPM010000084.1 GCA_031289425.1 Fusobacteriaceae bacterium | reverse complement strand
TCCAAGTGTGATTGGCGTCGTAATAATATCTTATTTTTTAAGTTATCATTAGCTAGTAAAATAGTCTTTATGTTTTTTTAAGATTTTTAACTGTTGGATTTGATTGAATCTATAGTTATTGATTAGTAATTTTCTAGAATAATGCGGCTTAAATGAAAGAATTATAAGATGTGCAGATATGAATTATTTTGTAAATTAAAAGTAAAATTTTAAAGCGTATCTTATCAACTAAAATACACTTTTAGCATGAAATTTAAAATGTGAATTGTAGGTATGTAGGTATAATTGTAGAAATGCAAAGTTTTAATTCAACCTATTTTAGGTTTATACATTTATAATATACTGTTATAATTTGTGATTTATAATATGTAATTTATAATACATAATTGATAATACATGAATAATAATATATGAATAATAATATATAATGTATAAATTCTATAACTTAAGTTTAATTCAACAAATGAAATTTTTTATTAATATGAAAAATTAAAATTTAATGAAATTTAAAATTTAAAATTTAATGAATTTAAAATTTTTGCAATGTAGAATGTAGTTAATTGTAGCGTTAAATTTTGCTAGCAGCGTATAAATATGTGTTATGATAATAATTAAATATTTTATTTCTATGAAAACAAAATATTACAATTGCATGCACAATTTATTATTATTTCCATTTATAGCTTATTGAAATAGTTAAATATTAATTTATAATTATAATAAAAAAAAATCGGCTTTTAAAAATTGTCGAAAGAATTTTAAAAAATTTTTATGAAACTAATATTTCTTACATGAAATGGCATTATTACATATCATTATTGAAGCTTTCTGCAATAATATAGTTTATATTTATGCAGAATTTGCAAGTTGTTTGCAAAAATAACCGTTTACTGTAATTTGAAACAAAAAGGGTTTTTACTTTAAATAAGTGGAGTAAAAAAAGTCTATGTTTTATTTGGTGATAAATTTGTAAAACTAGACTGTAACATCACCGGTTTTATATAATGATTTTATTGCGGAGGCGTCTGCATCTAATCAATATAAAACAACCATGAATTAACAATTAAATATTTATTGTTAGTTTGCTATTGAAACCAGGTATATACAATATTGATTTTTTAAAAATTGATATTTCTGAAAATTTATAATTAAGCATAAAACAAGAGGGGATTGGTAATCAATCTCCTCTTGTTTTTTATTTTAGATATTATTGTAAGAAATCCTATTTTTTATATTTAAAAATCCTTTTTAATCATACACCTCATTGCATTCAAAACCGCAATCAAAGCTACTCCGACATCTGCAAATATTGCAAGCCACATATTGGCTATACCTATGACTCCCAGAACCATTATTATTGCTTTAATTCCAAGTGCAAATATTATATTTTCTATAACTATTTTTTTATTGTATTTTGCAATATCCAAAAGCATTATAATCTTCGAAGGCTCATCTCTCATAAGGACCACATCTGCACTTTCTATGGCCAGATCTGACCCATTCCCACCCATTGCTATAGATACATCAGCTATAGATAGTGATGGGGCGTCATTTATACCATCACCTACGAATACCACTCCGCCTTTTGATTTGTTTTTTATTTCTTCGACTTTCCTTACTTTATCTTGTGGTAATAATTGAGTAAAAATGTTTTCTTTATTTATTCCCAATTCCATTCCTATGCTGTCTCCTATATTCTTATTATCTCCGGTCAACATATAGACGTTTAAATTATAGGATTTTAATTTTTCAATCGTATATTTCGAATCATTTTTTATCTCATCAGATATATATACTATCCCCAATAATTTCTTATTTTTGGCTACGTATAACACGGTTCCTCTATGGTCAACAGTATCAGATGATATCTCGTATTTATTCATCAATTTTTGATTCCCTATAAAAACAATATCATCCTTGTAATTTACTATAGTTCCATGTCCGGGGATTTCTTTGTAATCTTTTATATCATTTTCATTTATCTTATAATTTTTATTATCAGAATCATACTTTTCGATAGCTTCGCTGATAGGGTGTGTAGAATAAAATTCACCTATTTTAGCTGTATATATCAGCTCTTCTTCCTCACAATCTATGCAATCTATTTTATCCACTTTAAATTTTCCTTTTGTTAAAGTACCGGTTTTATCAAGAATAATCGAATCTATGTCAGTTAATTTTTCCAAATAATTCCCACCTTTTATGAGTATTCCATTTTTTGATGCCTTTCCGATACTACTAAAAAAACTAAGCGGAATAGATATGACCAAAGCACACGGGCAAGATATTACTAGAAATATCAATCCTCTTTGAAACCACATTCGAAAATTACCAAGTATTGCCGGTATTCCAAATGCTACAACCAATGCCATACCAACTACAATTGGAGTATAATATTTTGCAAATTTTGTTATAAATTTTTCTGCTTTTGCCTTTCTGATAGCAGAATTTTCTACCATTTCTATTATTTTGCTGACGGCTGAATCTTCGAATAATTTTGTTGTCTGTACTTCTATTACAGAATTACCATTTATACTCCCACTCAATACGTTCGAACCTACAAATACATCCATGGGAATAGATTCTCCCGTAAGTGCCGATACATCCAATGCACTTTCTCCCTTTACGATTACTCCATCTATCGGAATCTTTTCTCCCGCTTTTACTATCATTATATCACCAATTTTGACATCTTCAGATGGTATTTCTTTTATTCCACCTTGATTATCTATTATATTGGCATAATCTGATTTTATTCCCATAAGACTTTCTATAGAATAGCGTGCCTTGTCTATTGCCATCTCTTGGAAATATTCCCCTATCTTATAGAATAACATTACTCCTACAGCTTCTGTTATTTCACCCAGATAAAACGCTCCAAATGTAGCTATCGTCATCAAAAAATTTTCATCTAAGAAATTTTTCCCTTTTATATTTAAAATAGATTTATATATGACATCTCCGCCCAAAATTATATAAGAAGCCACAGAACAAATAATGTATAGATATTTGATATCTTTTAAAAAAAGTGATATAATAAATAAAGCAGTCCCAAGTATCAAGAGATGCAGCTCATATTTTTCCAGAAAGGTCTCCTTATTTTCTTTATTTTCTCTATTTTTAGCATGTTTTTCC
>JAITPM010000005.1 GCA_031289425.1 Fusobacteriaceae bacterium | reverse complement strand
TATAACTATAGCTTCATATATTCCAGACCTCATACCCATAGGAGTAACATTTGGATATACTACCAATCCAACAGACTGGGACACAGTAGTGCATAACCCAGCGGCTGGAATTAATAATATACTAATATTAGCAGATAATGGGTCACGGGTTATAAATAGGTCTTTGCAAGTAGGAGTTTCTGGTGTAACATCACCAGCAGGAACAATTGGTGTATATTTAAATGGAGATGAAAATACATATGAAGATATACCAGATTCTCAAACTTTTCCTACTGCATATAATACAAAAATAACTCCGAGTATACGAGTTAATGGTGGAGCTAATATTACCGGTTCTTCCTTGAAAGTTTTTGGTGGAGCAATAGGAGTGTATGCAAATTCAGATAATGCAACAACATCAGGAAATGAACTATTACTATATGCTTCTGTCAATGGAAACAAATCAGTAGGAGCTTACTTAAGTAACTCATCAACAATAGATGGAGATATATCTGTAACAGCGACCACCGGCAGTGCAATAGGGATATACGGAACAGGTGGAGAAGTAGTAGTAAATGATTATAATGGCAGTGGAGACTTGAGCTTAACTTTAGGAACAGCTTCCACTACAAATTCCGGAACAGGAATGTATCTAACAGATGGTGCTTATGCGACTGGAGCAGATATAAAAGTAATAAACAATAGTACATCCGCAAATGCAGGAATCTATTATGATGGGGCAACAGGTGGATTAAGAACACATGGTACAAAGATTATTTTGGATGGAAGTAATGTAGTAGGAATATTTGCAAATAATGAATCTGATATTACTACATCAAAAACTATAACAGAAATTGGAACAGGAACTAACAGATATGCAGTAATAGTTGGAGAAAGCAAAACAACAACATCGGCAGGAAGCACAGCTAAGTTTACAAATAATGGTACAATAACATTATCTACCACAGATTCTATAGGAATATATACAGAAAACGGAATAATAGTTAATGGAATTAATGGTATTATAAATACAACTGGAACATCGGTTACTGGAACTGAAGGTGGCATAGTAATTGGAATAAATAAAAATGCTATAGCCGGTAACATTGTGGATGTTACAAATAATGGAATAATTAATGCTGAAGATTCCCTGGGAATAGTAATAGATAGTTCATCAGCTAATACTACGGGAACTGTTACAAATACTGGAGAAATAAATTTAATAACAACAGATAAAACTATCGGAGTAGCAATATTTGGAGATGGAAGTATTGCTAGAGTAGTATATGATGGAACTGGAAGTACAATTAATAATAGTGAAGGTACTGTCGGAATTTACCTCAATAATACGGCTAGTGGACAAGTGCTTAATGCGGGAAATATCAAGTTTTCAAACCCTGATAGCGTAGGAGTATTTGCTGCAGCCAGTTCAATAGTCGATTTTGATATAAGTTATGAAGGTACAGGAACCGGTCTATATCTAACTGGCGGAAGTAGTTTTACAAAAGCAATAACTAGAACAGATGTAGCAGCAAGCACACCAGGTGGGGTTGCAGTATATGTAGATGACAGCAGTTCTCTAATAACAGGTGCTACGATAAATGCCGGTAACTATGTAGTAGGCACATACCTAAATAATAATTATACGTTAACAAATGTAACAATAAACGCCATAGGAGAAGGGTCTACAGGAGTATATATAGCAGCAGAAAAAACAGTAACATTAGCTGCTGGGGCAAATATTATTGTTGGGAATGGTACAACTAAAGCCCTTGGTATATATGTAGATGGAACAGGATCAACAGATACTATATTAGATACAAATGATGGAGAACTAACTATCAACAAAGATAGTGTTGGAGTATTTACAAATGGTTCCAAAGCAATAGCTAATCTAGGAACAGCAGGAGCTCTAATAGTAAACTTCAACGACCCATCAGCAATATTAGCATACAACGATGGTGGAACATTAAATATAGGAAATCTATTAACTGTAGCTTCCGGTACAGGAACTATAGGATTTGTTTATAATGGTAATCTATCAACTAGCCATAACAATATAACGGCAGGCGCCGGAGCCACAGCATTTTTAGGTACATACGATGCTTCAGGAGCAGGCTCTTATAGTATTACAAATACTGGAAATATAACAGTAACAGCTGGCGGAACAGGAATAGCTATATCAGATGATGGAGCATATGCAGGCGGTACACTAACTCTAGAAAATGTCGGCACAATAACAGCAAGCGGTGTCAAGGCAGTAGGACTATATAGCAATAGTGGAATAATTGACAACAGCACCGGTACAATAACAGTTACAAATAATGGAATAGGAATATATGCTGAATTAGATACCAATAGCGTGGTTACAGCCATAGATGTAGGAACCTTAAACGTAAACAAAGCTATAGGAGTGGTTGTAAAAAATGATGGACAAGCAACACCTAGTTTTACTGGTACAATAACATTAAATGCAGGAAGTACAGGAACTCCAGATGTCTACACAATAGGGAGTTACTTCATAAGCACAGGTACAACTACTATTACTGACTTACCTGTTTACAATTATCTTGGCGGTTACATCATTGGAACCGTAATAGAAGGTGGAACAAATACGGTTAACCCAGCAATCACTACACCAGGTACAGGGGTCAATCAAATAGGCGCCTTGGTAAAAGGCGGTACAACAACATTTTCAAACACAATCACAACAAATGGTGATGAAAATATAGGATTATACGCAGAAGGAAGTAGCAGCATAACGTATTCTTCTATCACTGTAAATAATTCCACACAAGTTTTAGATAGTAATGGTATACCTACATTTGCAAAATCTTCAATAGGAGCTTATATAAAAAATAGTACTATAAGTGCAGGTTCTCCTTATTCAACTTCTCAATTAGTGGTAGGAGATAATTCCATAGGAATATTCGGAGAAAATACTACCTTTATTCTTGGAGAAATACTTGTAGGGAAAAAATCAATAGGAGTATATTCAACACCGGATCCTTCTATACCAAAAGCTTCTTTAACACCAACAAACCTTGATGCAATGGAAGATATGCAAATAGATGAAGGATCTTACGGAATATTTGCACAAGATACGAATGTATTCTTTGGAACTGGTGGAATAAGAAATATTGACGTAGGAAACGATACGGCAATAGGAATACTTTCTCAAGGAAAGGGAAACGTTACCGTAAATGCAGACCTAACAGTAGACGATAAAGGCACTGGAAAAGCCTCAATAGGTATCTACAAAGCAAATGGTGAAGGAATAATAACTACAAATTCCGGTGCAAACTGGGATATCGGAGAAGGCGGATATGGAGTATACATAGAAAATAAGGATTATAAAGGAACTGGACAAATACGCCTTAATAATTCCGCCAATATAGATCTTTCTATGAGTGCAGTAGGAATATATGTAAACGGTAATGGAAAACCCAATTCAGCTGTTGTAGAAAATAGCGGCACTATAAATGTAGGCTCTACTTACCTAGGAGTATCACCACCTAATAATCATAAAAATCTAAATGATCATCTAAATTCCGTAGGAATATATGCGGGTAATTCAGCTAATGTGACCAATGAAACTACAGGTATAATTAATGTCGAATTTGACCACTCCGTAGGAGTTTATGTGTATGGTGTAGGACTATCAGTACCGACAACATTCATAAACAAAGGCCTAATTGAAGTAAATAATGGAGCAGTAGGAATCTTAGCAAAGGGACGTACAAATATTACAAATGATGGAACAATAATATTGGGAGATACACCAGGGCCTTGCTTTGATGGGGTAGATGGACAAAATATAGGAATAGCAGCTTATGGAACTAGTAGTACTGATATAGCAGTTGTAACTAATAACGGAACCATAGAAGTAGGAGAAGGAACAGGAATATATTTAAATGGATATGCTAAATTTGAAAATCATGGAACAATAACCATGGATAGCGGGACAGGTATACAGGGTCCAGAGGGAACATTCTTCAACTACGGAACATTTGCAGTAAGCGATTTAAATAATAATGGCGTAATGGGTGGAACACAAACAAAAACTGTGGATTTAGGTATGCCTCATGGTGCAGTAAACATCACAGATGATGGTACAGTAGTTATAAACAATCAATTCATCCACGCAGGCACCTTGATAGCCGGTAATGTAATAGTAGACGGAGCAAAAATACAAATAACAAATGACTTAGATAGACCAATGTTTATAGTCGATTCCTTATCAGGTACAATAGAACTACTACCAGACTTTATCACAACAGGAAACGGATATGGATGGGAAGTACCAAACTTTGTTTCAAACGTAAATGGCGGACTAGCTCTGACCGGTTCAGCTGTCAATAGAGTGCAGATAAATGCTTCACCATTATTCATAGCACACATGACTACAACAGGCGGATTAACAGTAGCAAAGCAACCATATGCATACTTGGTAACAGGAACGCAATTCGATAGACTATACGACGGAATAGATAGCTTACTAGCCCTAGATCAAGCAGGAATAGGAAATGACTCTCAACTTCTAAAAAGCTTAAATGCATATTTAGATAATATCTACAGAACTGAAGGTACCGAAGCATTCGATATCGAAGCAGACAGAACATTGTCAGAAATGAGAGGAGATATCTATGCTACAATACAAAACAGAATGCAGAATGTTCAACACGTTTTTGATAATTCATTCGAAGAATTATTAGATTCATACAACTTTACAAGAGATACAGGAAAATTCAGCGTGCTTTATCAACAAGGAAGCTTTAGGGATGATACTATAGGAATAGACGACTATGATTTCAGAATACAGGGTCTATACTACATGAAAGAAAATGAAGGAATGAACTATGGTAACAAGTGGGGATACAGTTTTGGGTTCGCTGTAACAAGATTTGACTTTGATGATGCACCGAACTACTTTGATAAATCAAAGGAAGACATGTATAGTGTAAGAGTAGGAGCACACAGAGTAACCTCATTTGGAGAAGATGACAGATTAAGATTAATCTCAAGGGTCGAACTTGGGTACAATAGACATGAATCAGAAAGAACTCTGGAATTAGACAAAGTTTATAAGAATAATGGTCACTATGATAGCTACATGGTAACCTTTGACAATAAACTAGAAAAAACAGTTTTTAGAAATTTATCGACAGATATAAAATTATACGGAGCAGTAAATCTCGAATATGGATATATAAAGAAGTTCTCAGAAACCGCTAAAGGGGATAGTGGACTCGAGCTTGATGTAAAAGGTGAAGACTACTACAGCATAGTCGGAGAAGTGGGTGTAAAGGCCTCAAAGAAGGTACATATCGGTAAGAAAATGACAGCAAAAATCGAAGGTGACGTATCATACGCATATGAATTCGGAAACAACCACAATAGCAACAAGGGCAGGGTAAATGGTGGTACAGAGGATTACTACGATTTGATCAAGCCAGAAAAGGAAAGAGGTGCCACAAAAGGCAGGGTAGGGGTTACAATAGAAAAAAGGGATCATTTCGGAGTAACCTTGGATGTAGAGGCAATGAAACATCAAAACAAGAGCGGTACAGATGTTAGGTATGGGGTAAAATTTACTTATAAGTTATAGGGTAGGGAGAAAATAAAGATTATGTGATCCATCTCGCATAAGGAAAGAGCCCACACGATAGGCCATCGTGTGGGCTCTTTGAATGTTTGAGGGAAATTATATTTATGGTTTAAGGTTTAATGGAAGAAATAAAGGCTCTCAAATTTTGAGAGCCTTTATTCTGAGTTTAAAATCTTTTTACAACGGTCAAAACCCATAAGCTGATATATTTTCTAAATATATAATATTTTATATATTATTGACTTTTTTATATTTTTTAGATAATATATTATATATGGAATATAATTTTTTAAATAATAAAACACCTAAAGAAATTCAATTAGAAATAGCAAAAGATGTAAAAGAAAGAAGAAAAGAATTAAAGTTAACGCAAGAGGAATTTGCTAAAAAATCGGGGGTGAGTTTTGGTTCAATTAAACGTTTTGAAAATATAGGTGAAATTTCTCTCTTTTCTTTAGTAAAAATTACTATTATTTTAAATTGTGAAGATAAACTTTTATTGCTTTTTAAACAAAAGCAGTATAATTCAATAGAGGAGATTATTAATGGAAAATGTTAAATCTTTACAATTATTTTATAATGAAAAAAAAGTCGGCATTTTAGCTGTTTTGCCGAATACTATTGTAGCTTTTGAATATGACGAAAAATGGTTACAAGAGGGATTTTCTATCAGTCCTTTTAGCTTACCACTAATAAAAAAAGTTTTTCTTCCTAAAATAGATCCTTTTGATGGCTTGTTCGGAATATTCTCAGATAGCCTTCCCGATGGTTGGGGAAGATTATTAGTAGATAGAATGTTGAACTCTCTAAATATAAATCCTAGAAAAATTGGTTCTTTGAACAGACTTTCTATTGTAGGAGAATCAGGAATGGGAGCTCTATCATATAAACCTGAACATAAATTTATGATATCTGGAAAAGAAATTGATTATGATAAATTAGCTGTGGCCTGCCAAGAAATATTAAATAAAAATTATTCTGAAGATTTAGACAAACTTTTTTTACTTGGAGGTTCTTCAGGAGGAGCAAGACCTAAAATTCTTACAGAAATAGATAATGAGGAATGGATTATAAAATTTTCTTCTTCTCTTGACGACAAAGATAGTGGAAAAATGGAATATCTATATTCTTTGTGTGCTAAAAAGTGTGGAATTTTAATGCCTGAAACAAGATTGTTTACTTCTAAAATATCATCTGGATATTTTGGAGTAAAAAGATTTGATAGAGAAAAAACTTCATCAGGAAAAACAAAGAAAATACATATGATTTCAGTAAGTGCATTATTAGAAACTTCTCATAGATTTCCTAATCTTGATTATAATATTTTAATGAAACTTACTCTAAAATTAACAGGTAGTTTTGAAGAAGTTGAAAAAATGTATAAACTTATGTGCTTTAACGTCTTTGCACACAATAGAGATGATCATTCTAAAAATTTTTCATTTATCTATAATGAAGAATTTAAAAAATGGCTACTTTCTCCCGCTTATGACTTAACTTATAGCTATTCTATTAATGGAGAACATGCTACGACAGTTAATGGAAATGGAAATAATCCTGATATGCCTGATATATTAAAAGTCGCCGAAAATATTGGATTAAAATACGATAAAGCAAAAAAGATTGCCGAAGACATAAGGAAAATTGTTAAAGAAGACCTAGAAAACATTAAAAAATATCTCAGAAAGCATGGTTTAGATAACCAAACAGGAGAAATAAAATGAAAGTAGTAATTATTGGCTATTTTACAGAATCTTCTAAAACGATTATCATAAATGAATTTCCTGATGATTGGGAAATTGATATTGTAACTCCTGAAGAATCTGATTTAACCCTAGAAAATGCTGATGTTGTTATCCCTGAACATATTAAAATAGATTCCGAATTTCTTTCCAAAGCAAAAAAAATAAAATTTGTACAGACAGGTGCAGGGTATGATAATGTTGATATTGAATCATGTACTAAGAAAGGGATTTGGGTATCAAATGCTTCTGGTGTAAATGCAACTGCTGTTGCTGAACATGTTATGGCATTTATTCTTTCATGGTATAAAAATATTCCTTATTTGAATAATTATATGAAAGAAAAAAAAGATGAAAAAAAGCTTTCTTATAGAGGCTCAGAGCTTGCAGATAAAACGATTGGCATTATCGGTGTAGGTGCAATCGGACAGAAAGTTGCAAAATATTGCAATGCTTTTGGTATGAGGGTTCTTGGACATGTTCGGAAAAAAATTAATACAGTAGAAAATATTGAATTTGTCGATCTTGAGACACTCTATATGAAATCAGATATAGTAACAGTCCATGTTTATCTCAATGATAAAACAAGACACATGATTAATAGTGAGGCCTTTAAAAAAATGAAAAAAGAGGCAATCATTATCAACACAGCCCGAGGCTCTATTATTGATGAAAAAGCATTAATAGCTGCACTAAAAAATGGTGATATCGCAGGTGCCGGACTAGATGTATTTGAAAAAGAGCCATTAGCAATAGATGACGAACTCCGTGAGTTTAATAATGTTATACTAACTCCCCACACAGCAGGAATGCCTGATGGTTCTAAATTTCATAAAAAAAGATATGCTTTTTTTATTGAAAATATTAAAAAAGTTATTGCAGGAAAAGAACCAGATAATGCGCTTAATAAAATATGGTATAAATAAAACTTCACATATCAAAGTTGGTGTTGCAAGGATCGTGACCCCTTGGGTATAGAATTATTAGTTTGTGAACAAGTTATTCTTGTAAGAATTTGACTTTAATGCTATAATTAAAATACAAAATAGTCAAAATATTTGAATCATAATGATAAAAAATTCAAAAATTACTATATTGATAGCTATTTGTTAATTATTATTTTTTCTTTGCTTATCATGTGCTGTTTATTATTGGCTGTATTTCTTTGTCGATATCAACAACTCTGAAATTTTGCATAATAATCTGGTACTGAGACGATCGGTATTTTTACGTGGTATTCGTTTGCATACAAGGAGGTCTTTGACCCTTGCACACCAATTAGGTTTTGATGTACGAAATTTTAATTAATAAAATAATATAATTACATGAAGCATATTTGAACAACTTATATTTTACTTTTTAAAAAGTTGACTTGACATTTTATAAAAAAAAAATTATACTCTATATGTGTATTTGAATGCTAAATAAGTATTTAATAAAACAACAATTAATAAATGTATCAAAGAGAGATTTTTGATAAAAAGAAATAGGCATAAATTTTCCTCCTTTTTGGATGATTTTGTTCACACCTAAATTATATCGCAAATCTGAGGGAAAATTTATACATAGATTAAACAAAATCAATAGGAATGGGGTGTTTAGCATTTCGCAAATGCCTAATTAATTTAGAAATAATGGAGGGAAAAAGTTGGATAGACTTAAGGGTAAAATAGCTTTGGTTACAGGTAGTGCCAGAGGAATAGGAAGAGCTATAGTAGAAAGATTTGCAGCCGAAGGTGCTGAGATGGTCATATCTTGTGATATGGTAGAAACTGAGTATAGTGAATCTAATGTAAAACATACGATTTTAAACGTTACTGACAGAGAAAATATAAAAGAGGTAGTAAAGAAGATAGTCGAAGAATTTGGCAGAATTGATATTTTAATCAATAATGCCGGTATTACGAAAGATGGCCCATTTGTAAGAATGACCGAAGATCAATGGGATTCCGTAATAAATGTAAATTTAAAAGGCGTTTTTAATGTTACTCAAGCCGTTGCACCAGTGATGACAAAGAAAAAATATGGTTCTATCGTAACACTATCATCTATAGCCGGCTTAATGGGAAATATAGGTCAAACTAATTATTCTGCTACAAAAGGCGGAGTTATTTCCATGAGTAAGACTTGGGCCAAGGAGCTTGCAAGAAAAGGCGCTCAAATAAGAGCAAATTGTGTAGCACCGGGATTTATAGAGACATCAATGACTCATGCATTACCAGAAAAAGTAGTAGAAGGAATGCTTGAAAGGATTCCACTTAAGAGGATGGGAACAGTAACAGATGTAGTAAATACAGTTTTATTCCTAGCCAGTGATGAATCTTCATTTATTACTGGGGAAACTATTGCAGTAACAGGTGGTATGGTCATTTAAAATTGTTTATTAATTACAAATATATTTAAAAAATTTTAGGAGGTAGCAATGAGCAAAGTGTATATTGTAGCAGCAAAAAGAAGTGCTATTGGTAGTTTTTTAGGTTCTTTATCATCTTTATCATCTAGTGATTTAGGGGCTATAGTAGCAAAAGAAGTAATAAAAGATGCAAAAATTGATCCGGCAAATTTTGATGAAGTAATGATTGGAAATGTACTTCAAGCAGGGCAAGCCCAAGGAGTCGGAAGACAAGTCGGGATAAAAGCCGGAATACCTCAAGAAGTTCCAGGATGGACAGTAAATATTATTTGTGGAAGTGGAATGAAATCTGTTATGACTGCTTATAGTGAAATAAAAGCAGGTCAAGCCGATTTGATTTTGGCAGGTGGAGTGGAATCAATGTCAAATGCTGGATTCATATTACCGGCATCAGTAAGAAAAGGATACAAAATGGGCGACCTTACAATGAAAGATCACATGGTCTATGATGCCCTTACAGATGCATACACAAAAGTGCATATGGGAATAACAGCAGAAAACATAGCAGCAAAATACGGTATAACAAGATTGGATCAAGATACATTTTCATTCGGATCTCAACAAAAAGCTATAAATGCTATTGATTCAGGAAGATTTAAAGAAGAGATAGTTCCTATAACAATAAGCGGTAAAAAAGGCGACGTCATTGTAGATACAGATGAATATCCTAATAGAAAGACAACTTTAGAGATATTATCAAATCTAAAACCTGCATTTAAGAAAGATGGATCAGTAACGGCAGGAAATGCTTCAGGATTAAATGATGGTGCATCTATGACTATTATTGCATCAGAAGAAGCAGTTAAAAAATACAATTTGACTCCTTTAGCTGAAATAATTTCTACAGGTATAGGTGGAGTTGACCCTCAAATAATGGGTATGGGTCCAGTACCGGCTGTAAATTTGGCTCTAAAAAGAGCAAATTTAGGTTTGAAAGATATTGAATTAATAGAATTAAACGAAGCGTTCGCAGCTCAATCTCTTGGTGTTGTCAAAGAATTGTCTGCTCAACACGATGTGACTAAAGAATGGTTCTTTGAAAGAACTAATGTAAATGGTGGAGCTATAGCCTTAGGACATCCGGTAGGAGTATCAGGAAATAGAATAATAGTTACATTACTATATGAATTAAAAAAGAGAAATCTAAAATATGGGCTAGCTTCTCTATGTATCGGTGGAGGAATGGGAACTGCACTTATATTAAAGAACATATAATAATACCATATTTTACTAAATATTATGAAGACTGTACCGTATTTATGGTACAGTTTTTTATTGCTTATCGCACAGCCACAATTTAGCCGAAAAATATAATCGCTATATGAATAAAAAATGAAATAAAAAAAATTTAAAATATTTTATAAAAATTTTAGTTTTTTCCAGAGCCGTTTAATTGCGTAAAAAATGATCATTAAAAATTTAACAGATATTTTTATACTGAAAATTTGGTATTTTTTGCAAAAAAATAACTTGTTTTTTTTATGTTTATATAGTATATTATTTATAGTTAGATATATTAAAACAAAATATATTATTATTAATTATTTTGTATTATATAAACACAGTCTTAAAAATATTATGGAGGAATTATGAAAAAATTTGGATTGTTACCTAGGCTAGTTGTTGGTTTAATTGTTGGTATTCTATTGGGAAACTTCGGTGGTGCGTCTATTGTTAAGATTTTCGCAACCTTTAATGGAATTTTTGGAAATTTTTTGGGATTCGTTATACCACTTATTATCATCGGGTTCGTTGCACCGGGAATTGGTGATTTAGGAAAATCTGCCGGAAAATTATTGGGAATTACAACTGTAATTGCATATTTATCGACTATTGTTTCTGGAAGTTTAGCATATTTTGTAAATAGTGCAATCTTACCTAAGATTATTAATAGCAGTATACAGTTAGCTGATTCTAGTAATCCAGAAGATGCACTTTTACCTGCTTTGTTTAAGATTGAGATGCCACCTATCATGGGAGTCATGACAGCTTTATTGATAGCGTTTATATTAGGAATCGGGATTGCAGTTTCAAATGGTGATACAATAAAAAAATTCATGAGTGAATTCCAAAATATAGTTGAAAAATTAATTGGAAATATTATTATACCGTTATTACCTTTGCATATTGCAGGAATATTTGCAAATATGACTTATGCAGGAAGAATAGTTACAATAATGAGTGTATTCTCTAAAGTATTCTTAATAATTATTATTTTACATATTGTGATAATTGTTGTGCAATTCTTTATAGCAGGAACTTTTTCTGGTGGTAATCCATTCAGAATGATAAGAACCATGGTACCTGCATATTTGACAGCTATCGGTACTCAATCTTCAGCAGCGACTATACCTGTTACTTTGGCACAAACAAAGAAAAATGGTGTGAGCGACGGAATAGCTGACTTTGCTGTCCCATTATGCGCAACAATACATCTATCTGGAAGCACTATCACGCTTACAAGTTGTTCTATGGCAGTTATGGTTTTACATAATATGCCTATGGAAACTGGAACAATGTTTGGATTCATATTGATGTTGGGAGTTACAATGGTAGCAGCCCCTGGAGTACCAGGAGGAGCAGTAATGGCGGCATTGGGCTTATTAAATAGTATGCTTGGATTTAGTTCAGATTTACAATCACTTATGATAGCACTATATCTTGCTCAAGATAGTTTTGGTACTGCTTGTAATGTAACAGGTGATGGAGCAATTGCAGTGATAGTTAATAAAATAGCTGGATATAAATTAAAAAAACCTGAAAATGTTTAAAATAATTAAAAAAATAATTTGTAATATTTAAAATTTATAAAAAAAACTGACTACTTTATTAAGTAGTCAGTTTTTTTATATAAAATTTTATTTATCTGCATTCGTATCTAATAAAAAATCCATATTTTTGAGTATTAAAAAAGGCCTAACTGGGAGTGTCAGGCCTATATGGGTCTGTTCACACGAGTGAACCATGGGTACTAGAAACAAACTGTCATTGTTCCACAAAGTAATGATATCATAAAATAGAAAATTTAGCAAATTTATTTTATATATGTTACACATTCATAATATATATATAACAATATCATAAATGCTCCAAATTGTGCCTATGTCAATATTTATAAGCTATCATAAGTTAATATTGATGTCAATAAAAAAATATTATTTTTATTATTTAATTTTTAATAATAGTTTCATTTGCCAAAAACTATTTAAATATGATATAATCGGTAAAACCCAATAAAATAAATTCATATAATTAAGGAGACTGATATGTTAAAGGGAAAAACAATTCTTCTAGGTATAACAGGTGGAATAGCTGCTTATAAAATGGCCAATCTGACGAGTATGCTTATTAAAAACGGGGCGACTGTTCATGTAATAATGACAGAAAATGCTACCAAATTCATCTCACCCCTAACTTTTGAAACTTTGACAAACAATAGATGTATTACAGATACATTTGACCGTAATTTTTCATATGATGTGGAACACATATCATTGGCCAAAGCCAGCGATTTATTGCTTATTGCGCCTGCAAGTGCAAATACAATCGGTAAAATCGCAAATGGCCTTGCTGATAATATGTTGACGACTACTGCTCTTGCCTGTACTTGCCCTATACTTATTGCACCTGCTATGAATAGTCGCATGTATCTAAATCAAGTGGTACAAAAAAATATGAAGACTTTAAGTTTTTTAGGTATGGAGGTCATTTCTCCAGCCAGTGGTAGATTAGCTTGTGGTGATTCAGGAATAGGTAAACTACCTGATCCCGAGGTATTATTTTTTCATATAGAAAATAAAATAGCCTATAAGAAAGATCTTTTGGGAAAAAAAGTATTGGTCACTGCCGGTCCTACCAGAGAGTCTATCGACCCTGTACGTTATATATCCAACCATTCCACTGGTAAAATGGGATATGCTATCGCAGAGATCTGCATGCTTCGTGGAGCTCATGTTACTCTCGTGACAGGCCCTACTGCTATCGTACCGCCTATGTTTGTTGATGTCATCAATGTCGTATCTGCTAAAGAAATGTTTGATGCTGTAACGAATATAAGTGATAGTCAGGATATTATTATAAAAGCTGCCGCTGTTGCCGATTATAAACCCGAAAAAGAAGCATTTGAAAAAATAAAAAAATCCGATTCTTCTAGCGTTTTAAATCTAGCCCGTACAACAGATATTCTTAAATATTTGGGTGAAAATAAAAGGGAAGGGCAATTTTTATGTGGTTTTGCTATGGAAACAGAACATCTTTTGGAAAATGCCAAATCTAAACTGAATAATAAACATTTGGACATGATTGTTGCAAATTCCTTGAGAGAAGAAGGGGCAGGGTTTGGCACAACTACAAATAGAGTGACTATTATAACTCCGGATGAACAAGAACAACTTCCGCTTATGTCCAAGAAAGAAGTCGCAGAAAAAATCTTAAATACAATTATTGAAATAACAACTAAAAAATTATAGTTACTAAAAATACGATATTTCATTCAACAATTTTATAAAGATATCACATTCTAATTACATCCTTTATATAGAGAGATTCAAACTATTATTTGAATTTCTCTATATTTTATAATTTTTAAGTATATCTTCCATTATTTTCACTCCGATCTCTATTTCTTCCAAAGTTGCCGAAAGAAAACTTAGTCTTATTTTACATGAATTTCTTTTATTGTAGTGAAATATGCTCCCCGGCAATACGGATAACCCTTTTAATTTGCAGTTGTAATAAAATATTTCGCCATCTATGCAATCTACCAGTTCTATCCATATGAAAAATCCACCTCTCGGTATATTTGATATTTTTATATGGGGAATTTTAAGGAGCAAACTCAACATTTTCTCAAATTTGACCGACAGTATCTCTTTGGATTTTTCCAAATGTTTATCCAAATATCCATCAAGAATAAAATATTCCAAAATCTTTTGATTTAATCCAGAAGTATTGGGATCCAATCCATATTTTGTTAAAACAAACTTTTCCATAAATTTTTTGGGCGGAATTGTAAAGGCTAACGCTATTCCTGGCATTACAATTTTTGAATATGTCTTTACATAAATTACCCTCTCATCTCCGATTTTATCCATACTTTTTATAGAGCAAATCTCATCCCCATCATCTAAGCCATAATAAAATTCTGAAAAACAATCATCTTCTATTATATAAAAGTCATATTCTTTGGACAATTTAAGAAGTTTTTTCTTCTTTTCGGTTGACCAAATTATCCCTGTGGGATTTTGAAAATTCGGAATGATATATACCAAATCTATTTTTTCTTTTTTTATGAGTTCTTCAAAACTTTCCATATTCCATCCATCATTTTCCAATTCCATAGTTCTTATATTATACATATCTTCAAAAAAATTGATAGCATTAGGGTAGGTGGGGTCAGATATTACTATAGTTTTTTCAGGATGGCATCCAAAAGCTTTGAATATTACACTTAGCGATTGCTGTGTACCTGAAGTTATAATTATATCTTCGCTATCGACAAATATATCGTATTTTTCTATATAATCGGCCAAAACCGCTCTAAAGCTTTTTAAACCTTGCACATTCTGATAAGTAAATAACCCACCGCCAATCTCCCTTATTGCCCTTTCTGCGAGGTTTAAATATATATCTACAGGAAACATATCTTTAGATGGAGTTCCATTAAAAAAATTTATTTCAGAAATTTCATTTTGTTGTCCATATCTAAAGTTTTCCATAATGGGAATAACTTTTTCGCTTATAGAAAAATCAGCATGGTCTTTTACGTAGGATCCTTTTCCATTTATTGAATATATATACCCATTTTCTTCCAGCATTTTGAATACTTTGAGGACTGTATTTTTATTCACATCATATTTAATAGCTATCTGTCTTACGGAATAAAATTTTGAATATGGTTTCAATTTTTTCAGAATAATCTCACTTTTGAGCACTTCGTATAATCTAATATATAGAATATTCCCTGAATTTGTAGCTCTTTCTTTATCCATTATTTTAGCAACCTCCATATTTTATATCTGTTAAATCTATATCATAAGCTAGTGTCTTACGACACTTTTGAGTCCAAATGTTTGATTTTTCTTATATTATATAATACAATCGTATTATATCAAAGTATTTTATTCGAATATAAAGTATATTAATCTTATTCATAACGATTTAAGGAGGAAAGAATGGAAAATAAAAAATTTGGTTTTGGAACGGTAAGTATTCATGGTGGGAATAGTAAGAATCCTTTTGGTGCATTAGCTACTCCTATTTTTCAAACATCTACTTTCATATTTGATTCTGCAGAACAAGGTGGAAAAAGATTTGCACTGGAAGAACCTGGTTATATATATTCAAGATTGGGTAATCCTACGATTACAGTTTTGGAAGAAAAAATAGCTCAATTGGAATCCGGTGAAGCTGCTGTAGCTACATCATCCGGAATGGGAGCCATCACATCAGTTATGTGGACTATGTTAAAGGCCGGCGACCATGTTATTTCTGATAAAACTCTCTATGGATGTACTTTTTCTTTTCTAAGCCATGGATTATCAAAATTTGATGTAGAAGTTAGTTTTGTGGATACTTCTAATGAAGCAGAAGTAAAAAAAGCTATGAGAGACAATACAAAGATAATTTATTTGGAAACTCCTGCCAATCCAAATCTTAAAATAGTTGATATCAAAAAAATCTCAAAAATAGCACATACTAATCCAAATACGTTAGTAGTAGTAGATAATACTTTTTCTACTCCATATTGTCAAAAACCTCTACAATTGGGAGCGGACATAGTAGTACATTCAGCGACTAAATATCTTAATGGTCATGGAGATGTGATAGCAGGTCTTGCTATTTCAAGGAAAGATATTATTGATCAAATCAGATTAGTAGGTATAAAAGATATGACTGGGTCTGTTCTAGGGCCTGCAGAGGCTTATTATACAATAAGAGGAATGAAAACTTTAGATGTAAGAATGGAAAGGCATTGTAAAAATGCTCAGCAAATTGCCGAATTTTTAGATTCAAATAACAAAGTGGAAAATGTTTATTATCCAGGTCTTAAAAGTCATCCCGGATATGATATTGCAAAGAAACAGATGAGAGCTTTTGGAGGAATAATAGCTTTTGAGCTAAAAGGAGGATATGAAGCCGGTAAAATTTTCCTAAATAATTTGAAACTTTGCTCATTGGCTGTATCTTTAGGGGATACTGAAACGCTTATCCAACATCCAGCATCTATGACCCATTCTCCATATACAAAAGAAGAAAGAATCGGTGCCGGAATAACTGATGGACTGGTAAGATTGTCAGCAGGACTGGAAGATGTGGAAGATATAATAGAGGATTTGGAATATGGATTTAGTAAAATATAAAGTATAAAATATATTGTTTTTATGTAGGGGCGCATGATTGCGCCCTTACAAATATATATTTCACATCCCCATAATCCCAGTTTTTTTAACCTGATAAGTTAATCCATATTTCTTAATTTTTTTATAAATAGCGCTCCGGTGAATCCCCATTTCTCTGGCAGCGTCGCTGCAATTCCAATTATTTTTTTCTAATACTGCTATCAATAATTCTTTTTCATAATTTTCTACTAATTTTGGTAGAAGAGTTTGCGATTCTGGTTCGTTTCTCTTTTTA
>JAITPM010000097.1 GCA_031289425.1 Fusobacteriaceae bacterium | reverse complement strand
TATGCGGTTGTAAATATTTTGTTTTTAAGATAACTAATTGCTTAGTTTTTTGGGATTTCCGTAGTTTTTTTAGTTTTTCAATCTTTAATAAAAATTTCACTCAATATTTTTAGTTTTGTAGATGTATTTTATAACATTATCTTTGTAATATTATTATAATATAATAGTTCTTGTTTGCTGATAAATATTAAAAACTATATTATAAAGACTATATTACAACGTTTTGCAGTAAATGTCAATAAAAAAATTTATTTTTGAATTTTATTCAAATATGAAATGAAAGATATTATAAAAAAATATAAAATCTTGATAAACTAAAAACATGTTGTAGTATCTACTGTATAAAAATGACCTATTTTTTGATTTACATTTGACCTAATATCAGTTTAGCATAAAAAAACTTTCAGAATTTATTTGATGTTATCAATTTTTGTGGTAACTCTTCTAATAATATGATTGTATGTATCTTTCGTAAAATAATTATTGTTTGATAATTTATTATATTCTACTATAGCATTTTTATATTGTACCAATGCTCTATCATTTTCTTTTTTATTTCGAAAATTATCTCCCATAATCTCTATTTCTAGACCATTAATAAAAATACTCGTCATATTTATTTTTCCTGTGGCAATATTCTTATCATTATTGCTTGTTTCAGATATTGCTTTTCTATATAACTCTAGTGCTGCGTAATATTGCTCTTTGCCAAAAGCTACGTCTCCTTGACCTATATAATTAGTTGTATCCAATACTACAACTTTTTCAGGCTCTATTGCATTTATTTTACTCATTATTTCTTCACAAATCTTTTCTCTTTCATATTTTTCAAAAAGTGGTAAAATTTCTTTATATATTTTTATTGCTGCTTTTTTTGTCTTTGCACTCTCATATTTTATATCTGCATCCATTTTTTTTATATAGGCTTCTTGTAATATTCCACAAATTACAATATCATCCTTTATTATTTGAGGTGCATCTTTATTTAATTTATTTTTTATTAAGAATTTCTCCATTAATTCCAATGATTTAATATATTTTCCCTTAGCACTTTCATATTCATCATTTATGAAAGTATCATCTGCACTTTTTATCAATGCCAGAATATCATGACCAAGATTACTTTGTTCTATTTTATAATTCACATCTGTTATTATATTATAATCTATTTTTTTACTGATTTTTGATAATTTATTGTTATATATATTCAATGCTTCTCTATAAAAAGGAATAGATTCCAAGAAATTTTGTTCGGCAGTTTCTCTATCGCCATCATCTATAGCTTTTTTTATTTGTGCGCTATATTCATTCAACCAATAATAATCATATCCTATTTTACTAGATATAATCACTACTATCAAAAATATTGCAACTAAGATTTTTACAAAGTTATTTTTCAACCAAACTCCAAATTTTTCAAATACATTTGGTTCTCTCACATACGGTAAAGGCCTATCCATAAATATTCCGCATAATGTAAAATTATTCTGAATAAAAGTATTATTATTTCTTATTTTCTTTATGATATTGGATATCCATTGTCCGCATCGTAATGAATTATTTAGTTGTATTTGTATATCTTCCTCATCAAGATTTTCCCATGAACCTTGTGATAAAAGGATTGCTTTATCATTTGGCAGAAGTAAAAATGTCTCACTTATATGTACATTTATCCTATTATCCAACCCGAACCTTTGAGTAAATGAATTTTTATCCTTTCTAAATCTTATTTCATTGTATAAAATATTTCCTTTTTCATATATTAAATGTGCTAAAGTATCATCACAGTTTTTATATAGTATTTCTTCATCTCTTAAGAAAAAGCATCTGGCATTTCCTACATTGGCAAAGAATATCTTAGAATAATCTGTTACCATAAGAACTATGGAGCAAAAACTATATTGCTTCATATCTTCATATTTATCTTTTTGCATCAGAATACATCTTTTGTGTATGTATTCTAACATGTTTTTTATTTCTTTTGGTTCAATGGTTTGTTTTTTCTTGAATTCTTCGATTACCATTTCACCTATAAAGGGTGCCAATTCATTTTCAAAGTCTCCACCATTGTTACCATCTACTAATACCCATATACCGTAATTATCGAATTCTTCATATGTAAAATGGTTATTGTGATTAGTCTTATCTCCCTTATCAGAGAAAAAGGATGTGATAAATAAGGAATTATTCTTACGAGTTGGCCTTATAAGGCTTGTGTTTATGTAATTTGGAGTTTCTTGTTTAATATTGGTTTCTTCTTTATTTGCATCGCTTTCTTCAGGTATTTTAACTTCTTTAGTTTCTTTGATTTCTTTAGTGGTTTTAGTTTTCTTAGTCGTATTTTTAGTTTTGTGAGCTTTAGGGATTTTAACCACTTTTGATGTTTCATCCGCAGGAGTGGATTCATTGTCAATGTTTTCATCAATGTTATAGTTTTCTTGATTTAGGTTAGATTCTTTTCTATTAAGTTTTCTTGCCATTTGGTACCTCTTTTTTATATAGTTTATTTTGCTTATATCAAATTATTAATTGGTATTACATTATTATTTTCCTTTAATCTCCATGTTCAATACAATTTGGATCAATTATACTTACCCCACCCCCTCTTACGCAACTTATGGTACTTGTATCAAGAAGCTGACTTTGATCATCTATTGTTACTCCTTTACTTACATTTTGCCAAGAATCAACTGGAGCAAAACTACAACTACTTTTACCACATTTTGGAAATTTTATATTACTAGCGCTATCGTCCCCATTAGTTGCTATTAAAAATCCGTTATTTGTTTCTATACCTTGGGATGTAACAGTCAAAACTCCTGGAGAAGGACATTTTGGGCATGATAATGATGCATTGCTACATACAAAGGTAGTAGAGGGGATTTTTTTATCATATATTCCGCTTATGAAAACTGGGACTTCTAATAGATTAGCATGTAGATCATAAGCTCCAGAATCTTTATTTTTTCCATAGATATACCCTATTGTACTTTTTCCATATTTTTTTTCATAATTTTTATCAGTTTTTTCATTTTCATCTGTTATCGAATCTCCATCATCAAAAATTCCTATTTTTATATATGTTCTATAATTAGATGTCTTACTATTTTTTCCTATATCTTTAGTAGAAAATTCATAAAATTTGCTCAACAAATTAACATCCTTATCAAGCATAGATTTAATACTATCAACTAGTGGCGGAAACATATCTGCTTTTTTCATGTATGATAATATCATTTCTTTAAATTTTTTATTCAAGTTTACAGTTTTTTCTTTTTTATCAAGTATAAGCATAAATCCACGCTGTTCAGAATCCTTGCCTATATGTTTTCGTTTATTTTGAGTTTTATTATTATTTTCACCCATTGATTTTACCTCCAGTTTCAGCTTTAAATAAATTTTTCTCACTTTCCAGTTTCAATAGCAGTTGTGAACACGCTACCAAGACATTCTTCTGTTGTACTTTCACCTAATTGGCCTGTTTTCATTGTTATAAAAGTATGAAATTTACGTTCCATATCATTTTCATCATTTTCACGATCTTGCGGTATTACTTTGTAATCGCTTGATAGTTCTACAGAGAGTGGGTAAGCATTAGTTTTTTTTATTCCTTTCCCATCAGTGTTTGCCTTATAAAAATATTGTCCAATGACTTTAAGTGAATTATCTTTTTTAAAATCATCATAATTAGTTTGGATTATACTCATTTTA
Organism: Fusobacteriaceae bacterium; assembly: GCA_031289425.1. Classification (GTDB taxonomy): domain Bacteria; phylum Fusobacteriota; class Fusobacteriia; order Fusobacteriales; family Fusobacteriaceae; genus JAISST01. The sequence continues at coordinate 7,474 of JAITPM010000097.1, read as the reverse complement.
AATAATACCAGATATAATCTTTCACCTAAAAGAGATAATTCAGGATACTCTTCTGCACCACCGCCTATTTGCACGGTTGTAGGTGGTTGATATCCCTTCAAACTAAAATTATCAACACGTTTTTCTTCTATATGTGTGAAAGAAGCTATATTGTTCTTTTCATCTATTGGCAAAAGAATCATTTCCTTTTTTGCATTTTTCATTATAATGATCACATTATCATGAAATTCTTCAAGACTATATTCATAAAAGCACATAAGGCCGATAACATGTAAGTATGATGTTAGATTAAGTTTTATTGTAATTCCTTTTATCTTTATATTATAATATTTTTCAAAAGAATCATTATAAATTTTACCAATCATTTCACCACTTTTATAATGTAATTTCTCATTTGCATCCAATTGAGAAGAGATAATCTTATCATCAACTAGAAATTTGAAAAAGAATCGCATTTTCTCATTTTCAAAAGTTTTTGATTTTTTTGCAAAAAGTTCTTTAAATGATACAACTAATATTGATAAAAGGCCATTTAAATAAGCTATAGTAGCACCTGCAGCACCTAACGGCGGGCATAGAGTTGCAACTAATATCACTCCTATTGCTATAACCATTATATCTTTGCTGATTGATTTTGATGAATCCTGAGAAATTTCCCATCTATTTTTATATTCTGAACCAGTATAATTTAAATCCTTTTCCGTAAAATCAACAATTGAAGGTATATTTGTTGGTTCATTAATGTAAAATCCTTTAACCTTTTTTGAAAAAAACAACGCAAGTATAGTTGCCAATTTTGCTCCTTGTCCACAACCTGTAAATGTTATGGTAGCATTTGTTTTATTTTCTTCTATTATTTTTTCACATGTATAAATCAAAGAAAAAAATTCTTTTGGAATAAGTCCTTGATTCAAACTTTTATCTACCAATAATCCTTTATCATTACCTATGGCAATGACAATATTTTTTTCATATTTTGCTACCACTATTTTGATTCCGCTCAATAGAGGAGACTCATATTGTAAAGTAATTTTATTTTCTATTTTTTTTTCATTTTCGCTTTTTTTTATTTGTAAATTTTTTTTATCTTCAAATTCTTTCGCATCCTTACTTAATTTATTTCTTGCAGCGCCTGTTACGCTAGTAAGATCTCCCACAGCATGAGGAGCCAAAAAAGAAAGTATATTTGCTAGTACTTTACTTGGCATTTTTCCTAATGATATAGTTAAAAACACTGGAATTGCATTATCAATAAGTCCGCGAATAACTATATTATTTAATACATTTTCTATAATAAAATTCATTGTTTTAGCAAATTTTTTATTATTAATGGCCTGCTCTCTAGAAGGAAAATTAATTTTAGCGAGTTCTTTTTCTATATCAATATTTTGAATTTCACTATTTTCATACATCCTTGTTATCATAAAGGTGAACTCATCTTTTGCTATTTTATAACTATCTCCACTATATATTATCTGCCATTTTTTCAAAAATGCACCTATATGCTCATCTTTCTTTGATGATTCATTATATCTATCGAAATATTCCATAACTACATGAGCATCTTCATTCATTTTTTCTTCATCAGAATAAGAATATTCAATGCTTTTATTGTCTTTGATTCTAAAAAATGTACCCAATCTTTGCTTTCCTTTATCTTTCAAAACTTTTTCTTCTTTTTCTTTTTCAATTTTATACCCTTCCGTAGTTTTCTTATATGCCTCATCTCGAGCTGTAGTATCTTTTTCACGTACCAAATATTGAAAATCAGAAAGCTCAGGTTTTATTAATTTTTTAATATCTATTTTTGCATCCTTTCTTAGGGCAATTCCATCATATTCTTCTTGTAGAAGACTGTGGATTGTGTGATATGTTTTACTTGTACTACCAGCTGGTGTATTGTCCAAATTAGCAAATTCTATTTTTAAATTATTTAAATCACATATTGTAATCAACTCTCTATCAGTTATATCCGCCATTTTACCATTCCTCCCATTCATTTAAAAATATTTTTTCTTGATCATGTTCATTATATTGCATTTTTATTGTATTTAAAAATTTTATATCTGACTTATTATCATAATTTATTTTTTTATATTTTGATGCCCAGCTACTGCTATCCAAATATTTAGGACTCATAATTCCAACATGACAGAGTACTGTATAAGAATTATGCCAATTCTTATCTAAATCTAAAAATACATCTTTATTAAAATTATCTATTTTTTTCTTTTTTTGGTCTTCTGATAAATGTGCATATTCTTCTGTTAAAGCATTCAAAAAACTAATTCTATAGTTTATAAAGATGTCAGAAATCTTATTTTTGTTGAAATTTTCTATCAAGAAATGTTTATTTTTTTCAAAACCATCTGTAAAAACTCTGTCATCCATTATACGAATGTTTAATGATACATACTCAAACACCTCAATATTCTTAAGAAATTGAATAAACTCAAAAATCTGTTTTCTATAAAACTCCTGATCTTCTTCATTTTCTACTCGCCCAAATATATAAATTCCACCTGCGATCGGGTAAAATTTACCCTTTGGATTCTTTTCATACAGAGGTTTTCTACTATTCATTTCTTCTTCAAAATCTATGAAATCATATGGCCCCTCCATATCAATTACAACTAAAAAATTATCTCCAAACAACTCCTTTAATTTTTTTCCAAAAAATTTGTTGGCAGATTCATTAAGTAATACTCCGCCATAGGTATCTCCTGGGATATATTTCCCATTTTCAAGCTCAATAAAACCACTAGCCCAATAGTATTGATCATTCTCTCTATTAGTTCCAACGATACTTTGAGGAATTATCGTACACTCATACCATTGGCTTGAATTCATACCTCTTTTTCCCATTCCCAAAATAAGAAACTCTTCGTTGTATCTTTTCCGTAAATTTTCTCTTAATATTCTTTCTGCCTTTACTTCTTCTTTTTCAAATAATCTGTTCTCACAAGATATAAAGAATAAACTTAGGAAACAAATTGAGGTTATAGCGATTAGTTTTTTCATTTTAGTCTCCTTGTATAATGTGTATATATAGATATTTGTGAAATGTAAACTTCCTATTTATTGCCTAATTTTATGCCTTTGTGCAAATTTCTACTCAACATTAACAATAAAAATTATAATCGTTATATCAGTCAAATAAATATTTCCATTCATCTAAGGTTATATGCTCTACTTCATCAGTTCAATAACGCAATTTTTTGATGATATAGTACTTTATACTAAAAAAGAATATATATTTTTATATTTCGCAATTACCTATTTAAAATAACTTGAAATATAATAAATATTATTTTTATAATATTTATTATATTTATACCCCAAAATACTAGGTATACAGCCATCCAGTTTTACTTATTGTCCAACATATTTATTTTTTCTTCCTCATTTCTTGCTCTTTCGCTATGCAATATGTTAATTTAATAAAGTTAAAAAATCCATACCTTTTTTTATCTTTTTCTGGTATCATAGAATAGAGTCCGTCTACCGGCTCAATCCATTTTTTTGTTTTCCTCTCTCGTCTGCTTAATATTTCCATCACTTCTGGTACTTTTAATTTTTGTGCGACCCTCATTATTCTCAATATTTCAATTGCCGGTCCTTTTATTTTTTTATTAGATATTAATTTATCTATTTTTTCTTCCGGAGTTTCAATAATTCGTTTGGAGGCTGATCTTTTTTTCCCTTCAAAATCATAATCATTTATTGAACAGCAAAATTTGAAAAAATTAGTAAATTTTTCTATACAAGATTCTTTCATAAATCACACCTTCTTGGGTGTTAAAATGACCTTTATTTCTTTTGTTGCATATTTACTTCTTTTTAAATCTTTCATTGTTTCAATTAAAAAATTTATTGTTATTTGCATGCTTTCTAATTCTTTATAAAATACATATCTTCCCTTTATAGACGTACTTATAAAAAACTTTATTTCTTCTGCTAATTCCATCATATCAATTATGCTATTTTCTAGACTTATACCTTCTGATGGTGGCGCTGCCCCATTTCCATTAAAAATAATTTCGATTTTATTATCATCCTCATATATTTCTTTAGATATAAATTTTATTTTATATTCTAAGACTCCTAATGGTAATATGCCATATAAATATAATTTTTTCTCTATATTATTATTCTTACTTGGATTTTTTAAATCAATTATATCTAAATATGGTATTATATTATATTTTTTTAAAGTATGTTCTAAAAAATCTTTATTCTCATAAAAAGTAGACATTGTTACCATACTATCTAGTGTTGATAATGAAGATGATGGATTATATATTAATTTATTCTTTGTATCTTTAAATTTATTAAAAATTTCATCAATATTTTTGATTCTATCATTATTTTTATCCAATATTATTTTTTTAAATATATTATTCACTCTATTGAATATTCGTTCTTCTTCCATTAAATTTTCATCTTCGTCGTCATACTTGATTTCAATGTTTATTTCATTATTTTCTGATATTATTGATACATCATTTTCAACTACTTCTTCCATATCAACAACTTCCTCTCCATTTATAAATTTTACATCAGTTTCACTTATTTTTAATAGATATTCCATTTTACACTCTCCATATTATTTATGATTTTTTAGATATTTCTGGTGATTTTTCATACTCAGAGTCAGATGCAAATGTACTCATTGCTTTCGTTTTTAAATCATAAGAATCATCATAGTTAGCATTCAGAGCTTTTATGAATTCCAGCTTTGATTCTGAAACCATTTCCTTACTATCTGTCGCATTAACTAGTAAATTTTTAGCCGATATAGACATATTCTCATCCACATGCATCTTATACTCATTTACACTTCTCATAGACATTGTGTCGTTGGATGTTAGTTTAAAATCAACATCAGTCACCATATCTATCAATTTTTTTGCATACATGTTAAACTTATCATAATTTAATCTAAAATCATAATACGCAGTTCCACCATTTTCTATAGGCAATGTATAATTTCTTACATCTGGATTGCTAAATCTTCCATTACCATCACTATTTATTACTCCGGCAATATATGCACTTGATTCTTCATTGTTTTTAAATTTTACCAAGACATTATCATTTAATTCCGGAGTGCAAAAATATCCTGTATTTGTTTGAGAATATGGAGTATTATATGGAATAATAAAATAGTCTTCTTTACCTTGACAATTTATCATATCTTCAAAGGCATTCAATTTTTGATGTGCTTCTTGATTCCATTTGTTTTCTTCCACAGTTTTAGAAATTCCATTACTGAAATTTACTGCCATTATTGCTATGTTTTCACTACCATCATGACCTGGTACAGTGACAATCCTAGCTTCTATTGCTGAATTCGAAATGCTTTCATTTACGATATATTTATAAATATATTCATGTGGCCTTAACTCATATTCACCATAAAATTTATCTTCGTTATAGTTGATTTCAGCTTTTGTGATGTATCCAAAATTTCTCTTATTTTCTTCTTCAACGTTATCTCCGAGCAAATAAAAATCCGATGATTCCAATCTATGAAAAACTGTAAAATATTTATCAAAAAGTCTTTTCACATTTCCATGTTTTACTTCCCATTTTTTATTTATAGATATATCCTTTGAAAAGCCCAATGTAATAGCTCCATTTTCTGTATTAAAAACACCTAGCCCTATTTGAGACATTATTCTTATTAAAAATTGCCAGTCTGTTTCAAAAAACTGAATAATAATTTTTTTCTTTATTGATTGTTGCAATTTTTCATTTATAGTTCCACTGTTTTCTCCATTGTTACCACTAATTCCGACTATATTGATAAATTTATTTCTACTAAGTAAATCTTTTACTATATCCACATATTTTATACTTGAATTTTGATAAACTCTGAAATTTATATTCCTATCCATTCCTTCACTCTTAGAAAATACTAATACTTCTACTCCAACCCCATCATCGTATTCTTCACAAATACCACCCCATTGTACTATTCCAGAAAAATATTTTCTTTCATTCAATAATACTGTTATTTCACTACCAGTATCAATAGAAGTGCTTCCAGAGTCGTGACGTCCGAACTGCCAGTCATTCTCATGATCTTTTTTTACATTAAATTTCATATATAATTCCGTATGTTTGTTTACTTCGGAATTCATTTTGAATTCTGCTAAATTATACGTGTTTCTCTCTAGAGTTTTGCTATTTAGCACTATTTCAAAATTTTCTTGTGCCATGTTCTTTGTTATTTCCATATTTATCACTCCTCATAAAATTTATAATTATTATTTATAACATGCTTAATCTCCATGTTCAACACAGTTTGGATTAATTATACTTACTGTACCACCTCTTACGCAGCTTATGGTACTTGTATCAAGAAGTTGACTTTGATCATCTATTGTTACTCCTTTACTTACATTTTGCCAAGAACCAGCTGGCGCAAAACTACAACTACTTTTACCGCATTTTGCAAATTTTATATTACTAGCACTATCATCTCCATTAGTTGCTATTAAAAACCCGTTATTTGTTTCTATATCTTGGGATGTAACAGTCAAAACGCCTGGAGAAGGACATTTTGGACATGATAATGATGCTTTGCTACATACAAAAGTAGTAGAAGGAATCTTTTTATCATATATTCCGCTTATGAAAACTGGAATTTCTAATAAATTTCCGTATAAATCATATCCATTAGAATTTTCGTTTGTACCATAAATATACCCTATTGTACTTTTTCCATATTTTTGTTCATAATTTTTATTAGTTTTTTCATTTTCATCTGTTATGGAATCTCCATCATCAAAAATTCCTATTTTTATATATGTTCTATAACTAGATGTCTTACTATTTTTTCCTACATCTTTAGTAGAAAATTCATAAAATTTGCTCAACAAATTAACATCTTTATCAAGCATATCTTTAATACTATCAACTAATGGCGGAAATATATCTGCTTTTTTCATATATGACAATATCATTTCTTTCAATTTCTTATTTAGATTCGTAGTTTTTTCTTTTTTATCAAGAATAAGCATAAAATTCCTATTTTCTTTATCTCCACTGGAATATTCATATTTATTCTTATTGTTTTTTCCAATATCTTCTTTATTTTTTTCCATTGATTTTACCTCCATATTTTTATTTTCTTACTCTATTTACCTGCTAAAGATCTCAATAAACTTGCAAGAAATTCTTTTCTTGGTTCATTTTGAAAATACCCATCTACTCCTAAAAATGGAAAAAATATATTTTCAGTATTTTTAAATTCTTTAATTGCGAATGTTTCTTCCAAGTTTTTTACCTGAGTTTCAGCAGTATAATCTAATTTTACAAATTTTTTTGGAGATTTATTCATTATATTAACATTTTTACTATTTGTTTCATAAAAAAAATGGCCTATATTAATATTTTTATTCATGAAATATGTATAATTTTTTTGTATGATATTCATTAATACCAATAATTTATATATCTCAGTCCC
>JAITPM010000096.1 GCA_031289425.1 Fusobacteriaceae bacterium | reverse complement strand
TATAAAAATGAATTACAAAAAAATGCTAAGACCTTTTATGAAAAACAAGCATTCTTAATGTTTTCGATGGATATTTCTGGCATTCAAGACTTCATATATACTATAAATAGTAAGGGAGCTTTAAAAGGATTAAGGTCTAGATCTTTTTATTTAGAAATAATGCTAGAAAATATAATTGATGAAATATTAGAGAAATTGGAATATTCAAGAACTAATTTGATATACTCTGGTGGAGGACATGCCTATATAATTTTTGCCAATACTAAAGAAATAAAAAATACTATAGATATATTTATTAAAGGAGTTAATAAGTGGTTTTTAGAATATTTTAATACATCTTTATATATAGCGGCTTCTTATGTTGAATGTAGTGCCAATCAATTGGGTATGAGAAGTAATAAAGGGAATGATGAAGAAAACCATGAAGAATATAAAAACATATTCAAATCTTTATCGAATAATATAAGTATAAAGAAATCAAATCGGTATTCTTCAGGTGATATATTAAAATTGAACGAAAGTTCTCATGAGGATCATTCTAGAGAGTGCATTATATGCCATAGAAGTGATTATTTAACTGCTGAGGATAAATGTGATATATGTAGCAATCTCGAAGGAATGTCCCAAGATATAATAAATAAAAATAGCTTTTTCGTGGTACTTTCTGATGATAGCATGTTAGAAAAAGGAAAGGCAAGAATAATCTTACCAGTGAATCGTTATTTGGTGGCATGTGGAGAAAATGATGGTAAGAAATATATAAAAAATGAAAAATTTGTCAGAATTTATAGTAAGAATAGATGGTATGAGGGATTGAAGTACTCCACTAAATTATGGGTTGGAGACTATGTACCCGAAGGTAAATACACATTTGAAGATCTAGTCAAATCATCGACTGGAATAGAAAGACTTTGCGTATTAAGAGCTGATATAGATAACCTTGGACAAGCTTTTGTATCAGGATTTAAGAATGAGCATGTTTCTCTTTCAAGAGTTGCAACATTTTCTAGGAAACTTTCTATATTTTTTAAGAAACATATAAATTATTTATTGGAAAATGGAGAATTTTTCTTAGATTCAGTAGATAGAACCGAAAAAGATAAGAAAAAAAGAAATATAATAATTGTATATTCTGGGGGAGATGATGTATTTTTAGTTGGTGCTTGGGATGATGTAATAGGGGCGTCGATAGATATTCGCAATGCATTTAAGTGCTTTTCACAAAATACACTTACGATATCAGCAGGTATTGGTATCTATCCAGACAAATATCCTATATCAGCAATGGCAAGAGAAAGTGGAGATTTGGAAGATGAAGCTAAGAAATATAAAGATAAAAATGGTAATGAAAAAAATGCATTGACATTGTTTTCTGAAAAATTTACTTTTTCTTGGGATGAATTTATTGATAAGGTAATCAATGAAAAATATAAATTAATAAAAGAATTTTTTGAAAAAAACAATGAAAGAGGTAAAAATTTCTTATATAACTTGCTCGATTATATAAGAAATACAAATGAAAAAATTAATATAGCGAGATTTGCGTATTTACTATCTAGAATGGAGCCAGATGAAAAAAAATTAAAAAATCAAGAATTATTAGAAGAACAAAAAGCTATTTATAATAGATTTAAAAAAAATATGTATTCTTGGATAAAAGAAAAAGACGGAGCATCAAGAAAAGAATTAGAAATTGCAATATATTTGTATGTTTATCTGACAAGGGAAAAGGAGAGTGATAGAGATGGAAAATAAACAATCTATACAAGAATTGACGGAAGAAAATTATGTAGAATTGGCGGAAAAGGTTATAATGGAATTGAAAAAAGAGGATCCTATTAAGAGGAAAATCCCGCAACAAATAACTACTAGTAAAATAAGGGGATTGTTATCTAGTATTTCCGATATCTATAATGATGTTATGGTGGGAGATGCCCAAGATTTGACAGGTAAATTGCAATATTTAAAGGTACAATTCGTATATGAATCTGGTAGAGAAAAGGTGACAAAGAATTTTGTGGAAAAAGCTAATATTTTAAATTACCTAAATAGAATAAATAGAGAAAACAGACTAGATGATAAAAAGAAAATTTTTTTAATATTTGAAAAATATATGGAAGCATTGGTAGCTTATCACAAATATTATGGTGGAGAATAGAACAAATAGGAGGAATAAAGATGTATGGGAAATTAGAGATTACAGGAAAAATAGAGGTTGTTACGGGTATGCATATAGGAGGAACAAATGATTTTGCTGTCATTGGAGCAATAGATTCTCCAGTTGTGAGAGATCCATTGACTAAAAAACCGATCATACCAGGTAGTACTTTAAAAGGAAAAATGAGAACATTGTTAATGAGACAGTTAACAAAGGATGAAAAGAATTTACCTAGGTCTCATGCTGAAGATCCAGATGTGATTTTGAAAATGTTTGGGGATTCTAATAATGAGAAATACAAAGTAGGAAATTTGATTTTTTCGGATTTAATATTATCAAATAAAGAAGAACTTCAAAAAAAAGGTGCAAGATGGGTAACAGAAGTTAAATTTGAAAATACAATAAATAGAGTAACTGCTGTAGCTAACCCTAGACAAATCGAAAGAGTAATAAGAGGTGCCGAATTTCCTCTATCTATAATTTATAATGTGACTAATTTTGATGAGATAGAAGAAGATTTTAAAATACTAAAAGATGGATTTAAGCTTTTAGAATATGATTACATTGGTGGGCATGGTTCTAGAGGGTCTGGTAAGATAAAAATACATGGAATAAAAGTTGATTGTGTAATAGGAGAGATTCCAGGCGATATATTAGCAAAGATTGAAAAAATTCTTAATTAATTTGGGATGTGACCATATGGAATATAAAACATATAGATTTGAATTTGATCAAGGGGTACATATAGGAAAGGATTCTCTAGAAGATGGTGCCTATTCGCTTTGTTCAGACACTATTTTTTCAGCCATCTGTATCGAGGCTTTAAAGAACGGTGGCGAAGATAATTTAATAAATTTTGTAAATTTGTGTAAAAATAATGATATAAAAATTTCTGATGGATTTCCATTTATTGGTCAAGATTTTTATATCCCAAAACCTATTTACAGAATAGAAAAACAAGAAGATGGAAATTCTAAACAAAAAAAATTATATAAAAAACTTTCATATATTAAATCTAATAGTATAGTTTCCTATCTAGAAGGAAAACTAAATCCACAGTTAGAGACAAATGATTTTAAAAAACTTGGAAAATACTCCATTAATGCCAAGGTAAATTTATCAGGTGAAGATAAAAATAATCTTTTTAATGTAGGTTCTTATCATTTCCACGATGGGAAAGAAAAATGCTATGGAAATGAAAAATATGATAGAAGTGGAATATATATAATTGTAGGAGTTTCTAAAATTGAATATTTTGAATATATTGATGAATTACTAGATCAACTTAGTTATTCTGGAATAGGTGGGAAACGTACAGCAGGCTATGGGAGATTTGTACTAAAACATGGTAAATTGGAAAATGAATTTTTAGCTAATATAGATAAAAAACATTCTAAAAAATATATTTTGTTATCTACTGCTATGGCTAAAAAAGAAGAACTTGATAATGTATTAACAAATGCCCAATATCAACTTATAAAAAGGAGCGGGTTTGTTTTGTCTGATACATATTCCAAGAGTCCATTAAAAAAGAAAGATTTTTATTCTTTTAAAAGTGGTTCTATATTTGAAAGTTATTTTGAGGGCGATATATTTGATGTTTCGAATAATGGAGGGCATCCTGTGTATCGTTATGCCAAATCGTTATTTTTGGGGGTAGATTAGATGGATAGTTTTTTAAAGGAATATAAAGTAAAACTAAGAACTCTTACTCCACTATATATAGGCTCTGGAAAGACAATAGGGAAAAAAGAATATGTATTTTCTTTAAATGATAAAAAAGTATACATCCCAGATGTAGAGAAAATGTATAAAAGAATTAGGGAAAAAGATAAAATAGATGAGTTTACAGACTATATGTTGGATTTTAATTCAAACTATGATTTGTTGAATTGGCTCAGAGATAATAATATGCAATCTGATTTTAAGGGATGGACATCATATGTAATTGATGCTAATGATGGAATAATAAAAGATAAAAATAAATTTACAGGAAGAATTGTTGACAAACTTGCTAATAAGGATATCCCTACTTTTATAAAAGATGCCTATGGTAATCCATATATTCCTGGAAGTAGTATAAAGGGAGCAATAAGAACTGTTATTCTATATAATTATATCATAAATAATAAAGATAAATTTTTAGATGATAGAGATTTGATGAGAAAAACTATTGATACATCTAGAGGTAAATTGAAAAAAGATCTTTCGAGTAAAAGTAAAGGAATAGAATCTAAAGTTTTCAATACGCTAAAGAGATTAGAGGAAAAACCTGATAATATGGTAAATAGTAATATGAGTGGAATAAAAATAAGTGATAGCAAACCACTATCTGTACGAGATTTGATACTATGTCAAAAAATTGATGTGCTTCCACCTAAAAAATATGATGGTAAAAAAAACCCATTAAACATATTGAGAGAATGTATAAAACCAAAAATTGATATTGAATTTTCTATAACTATTGATACAAAAATTTTCCCCTATGATATGGATGAGATACAAGAGATGATTACTACATACAATAATGATTATCAAAAAAAGTTTGTATCTGTTTTTGATAAAACTGATACACCATGTGGAGAAAATACTATTTATATCGGAGGAGGAGTTGGATTTCCAACAAAAACTATTATTTATGGCCTGTATGAAAGAAAAGATGCCGTGGAAATAGTTTCAAAAATGTTGGAATCAATGTTTTCAGAAAAACATAAACATAACGAAGATATTACTTTAGGGGTATCACCTCATACTCTAAAATGTACAAAATTGAATGGGAGGTTGTATGAAATGGGAAAATGTAATTTTTCGATTCTTTCAAATTAACGACGCATACCATAAAATCGGTGTTTGTGGTCTGTATATGTTCAAATTTTTTACTTTTATTGATATAAAACTTTTTTATACGATATCCTCTCTTCGCACTGGCATTATTTCATTGATGTAGAAGGGAGGATTGAGATAGATTAGTCCCCTGAGGGGGACGGAAACCCGAGTGTTGTTCCTTGCTTAATGCTTTATTTTTTATTGAGATAGATTAGTCCCCTGAGGGGGACGGAAACATTAAAAACTAGTGAACTGTTACCAATATTAGAAAATTGAGATAGATTAGTCCCCTGAGGGGGACGGAAACCGAACTTCGACACGACTTCCATACCGGCGAAGTACTATTGAGATAGATTAGTCCCCTGAGGGGGACGGAAACCCTTAGCTTCGATGACGTCCATTATGTCATCAATTAATTGAGATAGATTAGTCCCCTGAGGGGGACGGAAACTTAGCTTTTTTTTTTCATTATCAGTCATTTTTATTTATTGAGATAGATTAGTCCCCTGAGGGGGACGGAAACTTTTTATTTTTAAATGCTGCCATGATTACCTCCATTGAGATAGATTAGTCCCCTGAGGGGGACGGAAACGTCGTTTTCAAAGGCAGCCACCTTTAACACCAAGAATTGAGATAGATTAGTCCCCTGAGGGGGACGGAAACTTTTTTTTACTTCACTGTCAATTATGCCTACAATTTCAATTGAGATAGATTAGTCCCCTGAGGGGGACGGAAACCTAATATCTCTAGATACTAAACTACCAATTAAATCTAATTGAGATAGATTAGTCCCCTGAGGGGGACGGAAACTTTTTGTACAGAATTGTTACTTGTGATTAGTTCGATTGAGATAGATTAGTCCCCTGAGGGGGACGGAAACATTGCTACTAATATACTAAA
>JAITPM010000095.1 GCA_031289425.1 Fusobacteriaceae bacterium | reverse complement strand
TATGCGGTTGTAAATATTTTGTTTTTAAGATAACTAATTGCTTAGTTTTTTGGGATTTCCGTAGTTTTTTTAGTTTTTCAATCTTTAATAAAAATTTCACTCAATATTTTTAGTTTTGTGAATCATTATTGTTATTATAACTATTTTTGTAGTATAGTTTTAATTTGATCTGATCTGATTGACAAATTTAACGAAAAATATATTATAACAATATTAATCCTTTTTCAATAAAATGTCAATAAAAATTTTTTTATTTTTTGAATATTTTTTATAAAATTCATTAGAACAGCCTAGATATTAATAATTATTGTTCTATTCTATGTGTTGTAGTAGTACACTATCAGCATCGTGTACCCACTATCAAATCCACAAGATTTACAATAATATGGAAATGAGTAAAATTTGAAACATAATAAAAATTTCAGACTCCCTTGTTATTAATATTTTTGACAAAAGTAATTATTATTTAGTATAATATAAAATATCAATAAAAAATAAAAATTTCCAAATGATAAAAATTGGGGGATAATATTATGAAATGGAAAACTAATAAAGAAAAAATGGAAGATTTAAAGAAATTTTTAGATGATCTTGAAGAGAAAAAAAGATGTGAACAAATAGAGAGAAACAAACGTGAAGATGAAAGGAAACAAATAATAAAAACAGCAGTATTTTTTACCCTGATGGCGATATTGTTGATAAGGAAGAAGAATATTATGTAAAAATAAATAACGAATTCATAAAAGTCAAAGATTTAAAAAAAGAAAAATAATTATATTTACAACCCCCAAAAGGAGCGTGCTATGTTAGAAATAAATGGAAATAAAATATATTGTGAAATATTAGGTGAAGGAACACCTGTAATAATGATACATGGTTTTGAAGTGGATCATAGGGTAATGAACGGATGCTTCGAAAGTATTTTGGATGGACAATCGTACAAGAGAATATATTTTGATTTGCCAGGTATGGGAAAATCCAAAGCCTCAAAACAATTTTATCATGCAGAAGAGATGTATGAGATAATAGAAGGTGTCATAGAGAAAACTATAGGCAATGAGAAATATATTTTAATTGGGGAATCCTACGGAGGATATCTGATGAGAAAATTAATAAAGAAAGAACCTGAAAAAATTTTAGGAGCTATGTTTGTTTGTCCTGTTTATATCCCTGACCATAATAAGAGAACGCTTCCGGTGCAAAAGATTTTATACAATGAAATTAAGGATGAAAAAATAATAAACAGTGAATTATATCATGCCTTTGAGGTTACTGCTGTATGTTCTAATGATAATACACTGAGGCATTATGACCATGATGTATATAGTGGCTTAAAAATCAAAGATACAGATTTCTTAAAAACTTATCGTGATAGTGGTTATGGATATATAGAAAATGTAGACGATATAAAAACCCCATTCGATAAACCGACTTTATTTATTATGGGAAAGCAAGATGGTGTTGTAGGCTATGAAGACTCGTTCAGTATATGGAAAAATTTTCCGAGAGCAAGTTTTTGCATATTGGATGAATCCGGGCATAATGTACAGTTTGAAAAATTAGAAATATTTAATATGCTCACAAGGGAGTGGTTGGGAAGAATAAAAAAAAGCTATTTACTTGCTTTCTAATGTGAAAAGTGTTAAAATTAAGTGATGTCTTATTAATACAAAGATACTAAAAATACTTCATTACTTTTACTGGGTGATTGCATTGGAATTAAACTTAAATTTAAAACAGGAACTAAAATTTATTTTGACTCAAGAAATGAAATTTTCAATGGAAATTCTACGTATGCCGATTTCATTTTTGTCTGAATTTATTGAAAAAGAAAAGTCTACTAATGAAGCCATAGAGGTCTCTTATGTAAGCACTAACAAAGTGATTAAGAAAGCAGATAATTATTCATATCTAGAAGTTGCCAACGAAAAAGAAAACTTTTTTGAATACCTCGAAAACCAGCTTTCTATGATAACAATTTCAAATGAAATAAAGCATATCTGTCTCTATATTCTGAATAATCTGGATAACAGAGGATATCTGGCTATCCAAAAAGATGAAATAATGAGGGATTTAAAGATAAAAAAGGAACAATTGAAGCAAGCATTTGATGTGATACATTCTTTGGAACCGATTGGAATAGGAGCAGAAAGTTTAAAGGATTGCCTCAAGATTCAGCTCAAATATCATAAAATAGAAAATAAACATATATTTTATATAGTTGATTATTTCCTAGAAGAGCTGGGATATGGAAAATATGATTATATAGCTAAAAAATTAAAAATAGAAGTGGAGCAAGTAGTTGAGATTCTCAGAATAATAAGGACATTAAACCCAATTCCTGCCAGGGGATATGTTATTGATACAAAGAACAATTATGTCGTACCGGAAGCTAAAATTGAGATTATTGATAATGAAATAAAAATGTCTCTAAATCAAGATGTAATGCCAAAATTAAAAATAAATTCTAATTATTGTGGGAATTCTATTATAGAAAAACAAAATATTCATAGGGCTCTATGTTTGATTAAAGCAGTAGAAAAAAGATGTGAGACATTAGAAAAAATATTAAATATTTTAGTTAAGAGGCAAAGCCAATATTTTTTAAATAAAAAAGGGCAACTTCAAAATATTGTTTTAAGGGACATTTCAAAAGAATTAAATTTGCACCCTTCGACTATTTCGAGAGCAATAAAAGAAAAATATATATTGACTCCAAATGGAACAATTTCTCTAAAATCTTTGCTTGTAAGGAATTCTCAATCTATAGAAATAAAAAATATAATAGAAGATTTAGTTAAAAACGAAGATAGGGAAACCCCTACTTCAGATAGTGATATAAGTAAGCATATAAAAGAAAATTATAATATAAATGTATCCAGGCGAACAATAGCGAAATATAGGGAAGAATTGGGGATTTCTTCGACGAGGAGCAGAAGAATCAAAAATTAAAAAACAAGTAAAAAAAAGCATATTTTATTAATGCATTTTTAATTATTATTCTGAATTTTTTTAGATAGAAAATATACTAATAATCCAATAGTAGAAAAAATAGCAAGAGTCCAACGTAAACTTAGCTTATCAGCTAAAAATCCGAGTATTGGAGGAGTCAATAAATACCCAAAAAATCCAATAAATGATACTGTAGCAATGGACATTCCGGGTAACATTATCTTAGATTTCCCGGCTAAGCTAAATGAAATAGGGACAACAGCTGAGACGCCCAATCCAACTAGAAAGAATCCAAAAGTTGCCGCCACTAGATTGGGGAAAATAGTCGCTGAGAGTATTCCACACGTTATGAGTATTCCGCATGTCTTTAAGATTGTCTCTGCACCAAACCGCATAATAAACTTATCTGAATAAAAC
This sequence comes from Fusobacteriaceae bacterium, assembly GCA_031289425.1. GTDB lineage: Bacteria > Fusobacteriota > Fusobacteriia > Fusobacteriales > Fusobacteriaceae > JAISST01. The sequence goes on along the minus strand of JAITPM010000095.1, from coordinate 39,024 downwards.
CGTCCACCAGTCATGCTAAGCATAGTAGCAATATAGCCCAACCTCAGTAGATTTTGTGGAGGGTTAATCACTTCTTTGAAATATATAGTTCCCCAGTCATATACGGCGCTTTCACTTGCCATAGAACAAAAAGCTATTAATCCCAGTATCAATATATATTTATCCGGTCGTGAAAATATTTTTTTCTTTTCTTTTGAGTTTGGCACTTTATTAGAATTATATTCATCCCTTGGTAGCACAGACCAGCTCATAGTAGTTACGATAACGATTGAAAACAAGCAGATGATTACAAAATGAAACAAATATTTAGGATTGACAGATACTATGAAAGCACTGATAATTCCGCCCAAAAGACCACCCAATGACCAAAACCCATTGAATGTCCCGAGTATACTTTTTTTAAATATTCGTTCAACTCCGACTCCCTGAGTATTAACGGCTATATTAAGCATATTAGCGGCCATTCCGAAGAAGAATAACCCCAATGATAATCTCCATAGAGAAGAAATGAGCCCAATTAATGCTAAGATAGTTCCATAAGATAATCCCCCTATTATGAGGATTTTTTTACTGCCGAATTTACTTACGAGCAATCCTGATATTGCCATTGCTACCATTTGACCTGCGGGGATAAAGGCTAATATTCCCCCGAGAACAATGTCATTAATATTTAATGCTATTTTTATATCTGATATTCTACTGACCCAAGTTGCAAAGATTAACCCATACATAAAATAAAATGTTGCAACTGAGACCATATACCATGATTTTGCTTCTTTTTTCTTTAAATCTCCCATTAAATTTTTAAACATTTTAAAAAAACTCCTTTTATATCTTTAGCTTGTATCTTTTATTTATACCATTTGCTTACATCTTTGGTGGTATCGCCTTATGTTTTCCTGTAAATTCTTCAACTATTAATTTATAAACTGCAATAGCATTTAGGCGTTTATCTTCGTATTCATATTCGGTATCGCAATCTGTCTGATGCTTCATAAGCATATTTAAAGCATAAACTTTCTCATCTCTATCTTCTATAAATTCAATTTTCCCAAACCCGATAACACTAGTAAATGCAAAGCCGTAATCACAAGCAACTTTACCCTCTATCAATTTGTGGTCACAGTCCACTTCAAAACAAGATTTATTATTTTGAGATAGGATATCTATCTTTTTTCCTTCTTTTGCACTATGGAAATACAATATTAATTGGTTATTTTTATAATCATATCCAAAATTTAACGGAATGACATAAGGTTGGTCATTGATGGATATCCCAATCCTACAAACCTTACATTCGCTGATTATTATGAGTTTTTCTTCTATAGATGTTATTTCTCTGTCTGCTCTTCTCATGATTCCTCCTAGATATAGATAAATTTTGTATATTCAAATAAAAAATTTCATTATAACATTGGTCATGCGACCTATCGGAAGTATGTTTATCTCTAACACACGTCCTGCCATTATGATTGCAAACAATATGGTTCCTCCGGATTTAAAGATGTTATTCTTGATACTACCGGAAATATTAAGAAATGAGAGAAGTACGTGGCTGCCATCCAATGGTGGTATTGGGAGCATATTAAAAATACACATTGAAAAATTTAAATAGGCACCAAAAAATAGGAAATATAGTATATATTTTAAATAAGTATTGTAAAAATGGAGTGGTATACTAATATATGTATTCAGAGGTAGATTACGAAAAACCTTAAAAAGAGATATGAGTATTATTCCCAAAATAAAATTTGATAATGGTCCTGCGACTGCTATAAAGACCTCGTCTCTTCTTGGGTTTTTTAAATTTTCAGGTGAAAATAGCACCGGCTTTGCATAACCAAATCCTGCAAAAATAAAGAGCGCCATACCCAAGATAGTCACATGTTTAAGGGGATTTAGAGAAATTCTTCCTTGTTCTTTGGCTGTTGGGTCTCCCAATTTGTACGCAACATAAGCATGAAAAAATTCATGAATAGTAAACCCAAGAATAAGACCCGGTAAATAATATAAAGTCTCCATTAAGTCTATCATTAAAAATCACCCTTTTCCATTGCTAACTACCAATTTTTTGATATTATTTTAAATTGTAATTATTTTATCTTTAATATTCAATCCCATGTTTTTAGCTTTTTCAAGTCCGTCAGTTTTATTAATATCTCCGATTTTATACGTTTTGGCTATCAATAATTGTCCTGCATCATTCCAACCAATTGACTTTAATATAAGCTCATAGGTTTTTGACAATCCATCAAAATCTCCATCATTATGTGCATCTCCACATGCAAGTAAAATTGCGTCTTTCCCTTTTCTTTTCCTTCTTCCGATTAGAAATGAATACATTTTGTCTATAGCCGCTTTTAATTTGGCCGGAAATGTATACCAATATAAAGGGGTACAAAATACAATCATATCAGAGTTTTCTATCATTGGGGCAAGCACGTTAAAATCATCATTGAACGAACAAGCATTTTCAGTACTGTAGCATGTCTCACATCCGACACACCCCGATATATTTTTCCTTCCGGCTTCGAATAAAGATACAGTATGTCCCGCTTTTGTTGCGCCTTCTATGAAAGCATTAGCCAGTAAATCACTATTTCCATTTTTTCTCGAACTACCCGTAATAACAATTATGTTCCTCATGCAATATTCCTCCTTACTTTACGTTAATGTTTGTTTTGTAAAAAATTATATTATTACATAGATAAAAAAATTCATACGTGAAATCATACGTGTATTACCATTCCGGTTTTTATTTCCTTTACCCTATTATGCAATTTTTTATTCATATAATCAACAGCATACTTCCCTGTACAGTGACCTGTATAAAAAATTATATTTGATTTTTTTAATTTCTCTATCAATTTATCTAAATATTCATTGTTTTCATGAAGGTGATTCACTATATTGATCAGGTGCAGGCCACCAACATAACTTCTGATTTTTTTGTTTGGCATTTTTTCCATGACTGTTGAAATTATATTTAAGACACCATTTATAGAACACGGAGAAAATATAACTAATTCATTATTATCTTCAATGACAAGTATACCCTCATGGTCAAAGGTATCTCTCACTAATTGTCCGTCTTCTTGTTTATATAATAATTTATCAAAAGTAGACAATGTATATTTATGGGTAATATTTTTTAAGAAAAAAATATTTTCTCCCAATTTTGTATCCTCTTTAATCTCTGTAATTCTTGAAAAATATTTTTTATTCAATTTCATTCCAATGGGAACCTTAAATTCAGAAAATTTTATATAATATTTACTGCCAACTTTATCCATTATATAAACCGGGGCTGTTTTATTTATTTCTAAAAAATATTTTAAGCCCTGAGTATGCTCTTTGTGAGCAGGAGTTAAAACTGAATAATCAATTTTTTCCAAATCAATATTTAACATTTTAGCGTTATGTACAAATAAATTACCGGCACCAACATCTAACAGGATATTTTTTTTATTATATTCTATTGACATTGATAATCCATGATCCGGTAAAAATTTATTGCTATCAATTGAATCATTTTCTAGCAAAACAGTTACTTTTATCATATATCCCTCCAAAGAGTAAAAATAAGGAAAAATACATATTATTATTTAGTTGATCAAAACAAATATATAGAGTATGTATAACACTAATAATAGATATAACCCTTTATAGTGAATATTTTAACATTTTAAAACAAAATTGTCCATAAAATATAAAATACACTTATGAATTAATTGTAATAATTGATGTGGCAGCTTGATTTTTTTTTATAATGAGTGCCATTTATAGAAGTACCCCTAGAAGGTTTGAACAACTAGAGGTATAAGACAATGATATATAAGAAAATTGTTATCATTCATGTTTTGTTATGATACGAATATATTAATTTTTAGCTAATTTTATGAGATTGTCGCCGGTCACTCTGTATGTGGTCCACTCATCCATAGGTATAGCGCCTTGTTTTTTATAAAACTCAATTGACGGCTCATTCCAATCCAGACATGCCCATTCTAAACGACCGTAGTTGCGGTCTACGACAATAGAAGCTATAGTTTTTAGAATAGCTTTTCCGATGCCTTTCCCACGATATTCTGGATATACAAAAATATCTTCAATATAGATGCCCGGGCGTCCCAAAAAAGTAGAAAAATTATGAAAATAAAGAGCAAATCCTACAGGTTTAGTTTTATACTCACAGATTAGCACCTCAACTTTTTGTTCATCAAAAATATATTTTTCCAATACGTCTTCACTTGCTTCCACTTGATCAGACAAATGTTCATATTCGGCTAATCCACGTATAAAATCAAATATAATTGGAACATCTTTTCTTTCTGCAAAACGTAAAACGGTATCTTCATTAATTACAAAAGTCTTCATTTTATTTTTATTCTCCTGTACAACATTATATAATTTGTGATACTATAATTTTATTTTTTTATCTAATAATTTTCTAAAATTTACTAAAGTTTCCGGATCAAATTTATCTTTAGGGATTATAGAATATTCAAATAACTTATTTCCGTATATTAACATGAATATATTTACACTTTCATAATAGTTACGATAATAATTCCATGCAATATTTGACTTTACGTCATTTGTTTCATATTCTATTCCGTCATCTGTAAAAGTAAGCTTCTGTAGTTGCATGAATTTATGATCTTTCTTAAATCGTGACGATACAATCATTTTGATTGGGTCAACAATTCTAAAAAAATCAATGAAGCCCACTACTATAAATATTATTGCCAACACCAGATACATAATACTAACTCCATGGCGTTTTATAATAAACAACAATCCAATCCCAAATATCATCAAAAAAACAGCCACTAGTTTATCCAATTTTCTTATTGTTGATTTTGAGTCGTAAAATGAATACGCCTCTTGATAATCTTTAAGTTCAGGAATATATTCAAGATATATAGAATCCATTTTTGCCTCCTTAGATTTATGAATTACAAGCAAAACTCCCTATTATATCATCTTATCATTATCCGAGGATAATTTCCACAAATATGGCGACCAATTATTGCTCAAATTATATTAATATTTCACCATAATTTATATTAAAAAATAATATCTCTGACAAATTACTTTTGCCAGAGATATTATTTTTATAGACTTTATTAAAATCATAATTATTAAAATCCTAATGATTCTCCTACCAATATGACTTTTATTCTTTTGGCGGGTCTACACATTCTAGTTTCTACAAAATAACAACAAATACAATCAGGTGATTTACAATTACCACAAATACCGGTTGTGACACATGGAGTTTTTATATCAGCTGTCGCAGCGAGACGAAATATATTGATTGGAGCGGCATAATTTCGTGCTCTACTTCTCGCATCCTCCAATGTTTTACATATTTTATTTACCCCGGCGATTACTATCACATTCTTTGGTCCAAAGGTCATTGCGGCAACACGATTTCCATTTGCGTCTATATTGACCAATATTCCATCTTCTGTAATTGCATTTGTGCTGGCAAGATATGTATCACACAATAATCCTTGCCTCATGATTTCCCATCTTTCTTCGACTGTTTTTGTTTTGTCCCTATCGACTACATTAAAATTTTTTTTATAGAGCTCATCTATAAGGCCGATTTCTTGAATAGTAACAGAACCTCCCCAAGTAACAGAGGCTCCTTCTGGAATAAGAGAAATAGCCTTTTCCACAGCTTCTCTACCAGTTTTGCAGTAAAATGCTTCAAAATTTCTGCTTTGGAGATTTTTAACGACTTGAATTGCGGCAAGTTCGGATCTCTTGTTAATTGAATCTTCTTTCACTGACATAGTGTCCCTCCTAAATATTTTAATTTATATAAAACTATCCGAATAAACCAAGTTGCTTAGATATTTTACTGTTTTTATCTGGCTTGTCCGGAAATTTGTGCATATATTTAAATAATTCATCTCTGTCTGAAACAATATTATTGTGTTGGCAAGTTTCATAGAATAATTTCATGAGAGAATCACTATTATCGCTTGAAATTATATAGTTAAAACCATATTTACGATGATATTTTTCACGAAGTCCCGGGAAATGTTCATCTAGTTTTTGGTAAAAATATTCTCTGTCACCTTCTCTTAGGGTCATACCCATATCAAAGCACATGATTCCGTATACATTGGCTTCGATGCAATAATTCAGAATACCTCTAATATTTTCCTCAGTATCATTTATAAATGGTAAAATCGGGGAAAGCCAGACTATGGTTTTTATATCATTGTCTCGCATAATTTTTAACATCTCAAATCGCTCTTTTGTTGTAGATACATTAGGTTCGATTATTTTACATAAATTTTCATCATAAGTTGTCAGGGTTGTTATAGTCACACATTTTGATTTTTCATTTATATTTTTTAATATATCTAAATCTTTTAATATTAGATTCGATTTTGTCTGAATAGATAATCCAAATTCAAATTTTTCAATAATTTCTAAACATTTTCTTATATTTATCAAATTTTCCGGGATCGGGATATAGGGGTCACTCATGGCTCCCGTGACTATCATAGCTTTTTTTCTTCTTTTTTTTAGGGTGTCCTCCAATAAACTGGAAGCATTTATTTTTATTTCGATGTCTTCAAAGTCATGCTTCATATCGTAACATTTACTTCTGGCATCACAGTATATACAACCGTGTAGGCAGCCACGACTTATATTCATGCCATTATATCTAGATAAAATCCCTTTGACTTCTTTATAGTGCATAATTTAATCCTTATTAATTATCTGAATCTATTTATCAAGTGAAATACCGATTTTTTCTTTTTTTTCAATAAAATTATTTGAAGACTCGTCAACAGGTAGTCCATATTTGTTATAAGCACTACCCAATGCATTAATATTTTTTATAAGAATATAAGCGGCAATAAATGGCCCTACAACAATAAAAGTTCCCAATATATACCATAATAAAATTGTGCCACCGCCTTCTTTAATGTGAAACCCATATCTGGGAGCATTGTCCTGCATACGGTCTTCCACCATGTATAACCAAACAAGATTATATATTCCCAATGTTATTAATCCAAAAAAAAGACATGCCAAGAGACCTCTGGTATGATTACCATCTCCCTCGCATACAGTATTTATATCTTTGGCAAATTTATAATGCCAATATAGACCATAAATTCCTAATGTTATTATTGTAAAAACCAGTAAAAGCAAAAGGCTTCTTTTATTTATTTTTTCGTTCATATTTTACTCCCTTGTTTTTAATTCTCCTGCTATATCTTCCCAACTAACCTCCGATTTGACCAACATCACCGTCAAATGGTAAATCAAATCTGCTACTTCAAATTTTATTTCGTTTTTATTTGGATTTTTGCACGCAATAATAGTTTCAGTTGCTTCTTCCCCTATTTTTTTTAATATTTTATCTATTCCTTTTTCGAATAAATAATTTGTGTATGACCCTTCTACCGGGTTTTTCTTCCTATCTTTTATTTTATCTTCGAGTTTTTTCAGCATCTCACCGGAATTATCTGTTATTGATAGTGTATTCTCATTTTTTTCATTAATACCTCTATAAAAACAAGTTTTATTTCCTGTATGACATGATATACCACCGACTTGCTCTATCTGTATCAAAAGACAATCTCCATCACAATCAATATCCAAATTTTTTAAATATTGAAAATGTCCGGAAGTCTCTCCTTTTAGCCATAATTCTTGTCTAGATCTGGAAAAATAATGTACTTTCCCCGTATCTAAAGTCTTTGTAAGGGCTTCTAGATTCATATAAGCTACCATTCTCACATGTTTGGAATGATAATCTTGCGCAACTACCGTCACTAGTCCCTTATTATCAAATTTTACTGTTTTTAATAATTCTTCCTTTGTCATGAAACGCTCCTGAGATTATTCTGTGTATAGCATAAAACCATTAACTTTGTCTTACCGTTATTCCTTCACTTACCAAATAATCCTTTAAATCTTTGATTTCCAGTTCCTTGAAATGAAATAAACTGGCAGCGAGAGCCGCATCAGCCAGACCATCCTTAAATACATCTCTGAAATCTTCCATTTTACCCGCTCCGCCACTTGCGATTACAGGGATATTTACACTTGAGCTGATAAGCTTATTTAATTTTATCTCATATCCATTCTTTGTCCCATCTGTATCCATAGATGTCAAAAGTATTTCCCCAGCACCCAATTTTTCTGCTTCTTTTGCCCAATTTAGAGCATTTATACCTGTGGGAGTTCTGCCACCATTTATATATACTTCATAAAAATTATCATTCCATTTTGCATCTATTGCAACCACAATACATTGACTTCCAAATCTAAGACTACTCTTTTTGATAAGATTGGGGTCATTAACAGCAGCACTATTGATGGAGATTTTATCTGCTCCTGCATTTAACACTTCACGTATATTATCAATGTTTCTTATTCCGCCACCTACAGTAAGAGGAATAAAAACTTCTTTGGCCGCTCGTCGAATCACATCTATGAGTATTTCTCTGTTATCACTTGATGCAGTGATATCTAGAAAAACTATCTCATCTGCGAGAGAATTATTATAGATTTTAGCTACTTCTACAGGATCACCAGCATCTATCAAACCTACAAAATTTACTCCTTTTACTACTCTGCCATCTTTTATATCAAGACAAGGAATTATTCTTTTTCCCAACATCACATTCACATCCTTTAATATATAAAAATTTTATTATAATTTTTTATAGACTATTAGCCTTTAACAAATCTATATGTCCGGTATAGAGGGCTTTTCCTATGATTGCACCCACACAACCTATTTCCTTTAGTTTTATTAGGTCATCTATAGAAGTCACACCTCCCGAGGCCACAACATCTACTCCTGTCGATATCATCTCCTGCATTTCTTTTAGATTGATACCTTCCAGAGCACCATCTTTTGATATATCAGTATAAATTATTTCCTTCACACCAATTTTTTGCAAATCATATGAAAAACTAGATGCCTTAATACCAGTAATTTCCCTCCAGCCGTTTATTGCAACCAGCCCGTTTAATGCATCTACTCCTACTATTATTTTTTGAGAGCCATAAAAATCAATGAGTTCTTTGACTATTTCTATGTTTTTGACTGCAATACTTCCCAGGATTACCCTCTTTACTCCTATATCCAGCCATTTTTTGGCTGTTTTGAAATTTCTTATTCCGCCCCCTAATTCAACTTCTAATTCTGTATTTTCAATAATTTTTTTAACCAGAACTTCATTAGAGACACGTCCGCTTAGAGCTCCATCCAAATCTACTAAATGCAAATATCTGCTATTTTTACTTTGGAAATCTTTTGCGATATCCAGAGGATTAGCGCTATATTCTGTCTTTTTATCATAGTCACCATTTACCAATCTTACACATTTGCCATCTATAAGATCAATGGCCGGAATAATTTTCATCAGATATCACCAAAATTTTTCAATAGTTGAAGGCCGACTTTTCCACTTTTTTCCGGGTGAAATTGCACACCGAAGATATTATTTTTTTCTATGCCAATAGCCATATTTGTACCATATTCTGTATATGCACTCACAAAATTTTCTTTTGATTCCAAATAATAAGAATGAACAAAATATACAAACTGTCCATTTTCAATATTTTTAAATAATTTGGAATCAAATGTTTTATTTATTGAATTCCATCCTACATGTGGTACTTTCAAAGGAACTTCCAATTTTTTTATTTCACCTTTTAAAATTTTCAAACCCTCGAATTCACCAAATTCATAGCTTTTATCAAACATCAATTGAAATCCTAAGCAAATCCCCAAAAGAGGTTTTTGATTATCTATAGTTTTATAGATAATCTCATCATAGCCATCTTTTTTAATAGTGCCGATAGCATCTTCGAAGGCACCTACACCGGGAAGAATGACTTTATCAGCCCGCAAAATTTCATCTTTATCCTGAGTTATCTTGGATGGATACCCCAAAAAATCAAAAGCATTTTTTACACTACTTAAATTTCCCATACCGTAATCAATTATCGCTATCATAGAACCCCCTTAGTCGATAAAATTACTTTATCATAAACAGACACAGCTTCATTTAAAGCTCTACCAAAACTTTTGAACATTCCCTCTATTATGTGATGGGTGTTATCACCACGATGCACCAATATATGTATATTTATGTTGGCATTGAAGGCAACAGCCTTAAAAAATTCCACCACCATATCAGTATCCATATCACCTACTTTCGCTACGTTGAAATGACTATCTATGCTGATATTAGCCCTATTACAACAATCTATAGCGCATAGAACCAAAGCCTCATCCATAGGGATCAGTGCGGTTCCATATCTTTTGATATTTGTAAAATCACCGATAGCTTCATTCAAGACTTTGCCCAAAGCAATACCGACATCTTCTATAGTATGATGGCTATCTACATGCAAATCCCCCTTGGCCTCTACTGTTAGACCAAAATCTCCATGTCTTGCGATTTGTTCGAGCATATGATCAAAAAAACCTATCCCGGTAGCAATATTATACGAACCTCCATCCAATGATAAATCTATTTTTATTTTAGTTTCTTTGGTATTTCTTTCTATTGAACCAGTGCGTTTTTTCATAGTAGTGTTAGCTCCTTTCATAAATTTTCCCTGATAACATTTAAAAATGCCTCGTTTTCTTCTTTATTTCCCACTGTAACTCTAGTATATTTTCCAAAATACCTGAGATGTATATTATTTTCTATCATTTTATTTTTTATTTTATCATTCAAGTACATAAATAAAAAATTTGTCTTGGATGGATAAACGATTATATTGAGATTTTTCAATTGTTCGTATAAATATTCTCTATTTTCTATGACTTCGCTTATTTTATCCTTGTACAAATGAAAATGACTGATAGCATAAGATGCTATCTCTTGAGACAGAGTATTCATAGTATAAGGAGCTCGCACGGTATCTAGCATTTTTATTATATCTTCATTTGCTATGGCATAACCCAAACGAATGGATGCTAATGCATAAGCTTTTGAAAATGTTCTTATAATACATATATTATCATATTTCTTAATAAAATTGATAGAAGAATTATTCGAAAAATCTTCATAGGCTTCATCAATTACCAATATACCTATGTTTAGTTTGGCTATTTCCTCTATTGAGGCCACATCAATTGTAGTTCCTGTAGGGTTATTGGGATTGCAAATAAGGGTAACTATAGGTTTTTCTTTTTTTATTGCTTCAATTGTTCTATTTAAATCAAAAGAAAAGTCATCGTTTAACGGTATTTTTATAAAATTTCCCTCATTCATCATTGTGAATATAGGATACATTGAAAATGATGGATCCAAAGATAAGACATTTTTATTTGAGGCTGAAGACCTGAGTAAAATGTCCAGAATCTCATCGCTGCCTACGCCGACAGCTATATTTTGAGGTAATACTCCATATTTTTTAGCGATAGAGTTTTTTAAGTTTTCACATGAGTCATCAGGATACCTGTTTATATTATGACTAAGAACGTATTCTGATATATGCTTTTTTATCTCATATGGAGTGTCATAAAAGGCCTCATTGGCATTTAAAAATATACCGGTAACATTGTTAGCCATTGGTTCATAGATTTCAAGCATTTTAAACTGTTCTTTCAAATATTTCATCTCAATCTCTCCTTAATGGATGCGGCATGGGCATCCAATCCTTCTTCAGTTGCAAAATCAATAACATGGCTCGATAGATTTAGAAAAGCTTCCTTCGAAAATGAAATTATACTCGATTTTTTCATAAAATCATTTACACCGAGTGGAGAAAAAAATCTCGCTGTACCATTAGTCGGCAATACATGATTGGAACCTGCCAAATAATCGCCCAGAGCTTCCGGTGTATAATAGCCCAAAAATATTGCCCCGGCATTTTTAACTTTGGGCAAATATTCAAATGGGTTCGATAGAGCTAATTCCAAATGCTCAGGAGCAATTTTATTCGAAATATCTATAGCCGCTTCTATGTTTTCTGTAATTATTATTTTACAATAATTCTTCAAAGAACTGTCCAAAATTTCTTTCCTTGATAATTTATTATAAAGGTTTATAATTTCTTTTTTTACTGCATTGGCGAATTCTTCGTTATCGGTAATTAATATTCCGCTTGCCAATTGGTCGTGCTCAGCTTGGCTAAGTAAGTCGGCCGCTATAAAGTTAGGTTTTGCATTTTTATCGGCAATTATCAATATTTCGCTGGGGCCTGCTATGGAATCTATTCCTACAACGCCAAAGACTTCTTTTTTGGCCAAAGCTACATAGATATTTCCGGGGCCGACTATTTTATCTACTTTGGGAATAGATTCTGTACCGTAAGCCATAGCGGCTATCGCTTGGGCGCCACCTATTTTGTACACTTCATCCACTTCCGCCACGTAGGCAGCAGCTAAGACCGTATTATTTATTTTTCCCTCAGGAAGAGGGGTACACATTATCAATTTTTTTACTTTTGCTACCTTTGCGGGTAGAGCATTCATAAGGACACTGGATGGATATGCGGCTTTGCCACCGGGAACATAAAGTCCGGCTATTTCGACCGGTTCTATTTTTGTGCCTAATATTTCTCCGTTTTCTTTTATATCTATCCATGATTTTTGTAATTCTTTTTTCTGATAATCACAAATACGTTTTTTAGCCAATTGAAGTATATTTTTCAAATTATCATCCAATGACTGGTAGGCATTTTTTAGATCTTTTTTATCAAATTTTATATTTGTATTATTTATATCCCATTTATCAAAAGTTTTAGTATAATTAAATAGAGAGGTATCACCATTTTTTGATATATCGGCACATATTTCTTTTACTACTTTTGAATATTTATCATCTACTGTAGAAGCTCTTTCTTTTAATTTTAATAAAAAATTACTATAATCTTTTATGATTTCTATCATTATATACTCCCTGTATCCCCAAAATATAGATTTTAAACTAAATAATTGACTTTATTTTATTTATTAATTCCCAAATTTTTTCATGCTTTACATTTAGACTGGCTTTATTCACTATTATTCTGGCAGACAAATCGCAAATTTTTTCTATAACATATAGATTGTTTTCTTTTAATGTCTTGCCACTTTCCACTATATCTACGATCACATCAGCTAGTCCGACTATGCAGCCCAACTCTACAGAACCATTCAATTTTATTATCTCCACTTTTTTGTTTATTTTATCAAAATAATCCTTGGCTATATTAGGATATTTTGTAGCTACTCTCAAAAAATCATATCCTGAAATATCCTTGTTTCCCGCAACAGCCATTATACATTTTCCTATTTTTAAATCTAAAATCTCATAGACATTTCTTTTTTCTTCTAGGATAGTATCTTTTCCGACTATTCCTATATCGGCCGTTCCGTATTCTACAAATGTAGGTACATCGCTCGGTTTAGATAGAAAAAATTTGTTTTTATTACATTCAAATACTAATTTTCTGGAAGAATCTATATTTGTTTTCATATTAATTTTATCGAATATTTTTATTACATCATCAGTAAGTCTTCCCTTTGATAAAGAGAATGTCAAATTTTCCATTTTTCACTCCTTAAAAAATAATACCAGTTCACAACCTAGTTGGTTTCCTTCGATTTCTGCTTCTTCTAATGAATTTGCACTACTCATTATTATTGTATAACCGTCTTTTGACATTTGCGCAGCCTTTTCATAGGCAGATTTTGCATTTTCATCATAGGCGATAAGAACTCTTTTTACACTCTTTTCCAATTCAATCTTAGATATTAATGGATTTATTTCTATTCCAAAGCCTACTGAAGAGATGCTTTTGTTATTTACATCCTCTGTGTATCTGCCGCCCGCAATTACGGCCTGACCGATTCCTTTTACAAAGGCTTGGAAAGTGACACCATTGTAGTAATCTCCATAGGATAATAAGGAAAAATCAAAATTTATATATTCATCATATTCTTTTAGATATTTATATATTTCTGCAAGACGTTTTAGGGAATGATTGTCAGGGAATTTTTTTATTATTTTTTCTAATAATTCATATTTCCCTACTCTTGAGGTTAATTCTAGTATTACATCTACAGTATCACTAGAGACACTCCCGGTAAGATTTTTCTCCAGGGTAACTCCATCGGAATTCTTTATTGCTTCGATAGTCATAGCTATATTACTTGATAAATTCAAGATTGATTTTATGAAATCGCTGCTTCCTATATGGATGCTGAATTTTTTTATACCGATTTCTTGGAGTGACATTATGGCAAGCCTTATGGCTTCCACATCAGATTTTACCGTTTCATTTCCCATGAGCTCTATGCCTGCTTGGGTAAATTCGTGCAGTTTTCCTCTATATTGTTTTGGATATCTATAAATATTTGTAACATAACATAATCTCTTGTAATCTGTATTCGAAAGTATTCTTGAAACAACTTTTGTCATGTCAGCCCGAAGAGCTAGGATTTCCCCGCTTCTATTTATTAAGGTATATAGATTTTGGTTCTGGATAAAGTTATTGTTAAATACATCTATATATTCAAATGTAGGAGTTTCTATAAGGGAATAACCATAATTTATATATAAGTTTTTTAGCTTAGTTGATATGAAATCTTTTTTTATCATATCAATATCGCAGTAATCTCTGACTCCTTCGGGTAATTTTTTCCTATATGTGTTCATAAAATTTCTTCTCCTTCACTTTAATACGCTACTTTGGAAAATTGTTGTACTAAGTATATTATTATATAATTTTTTTTGCTTTTTTGCAAGGGTTTTATGTGTAATGGGCGTTGTACGTAACGCCTGTGAAAAAAATGGGGGTGAAAAATAAAATTCCAAATATTGGGCGTTGCAAGCAACGCCCCTACAAAAACGGGGTGAAAAATAAAATTCCAAATGCAATGGCGTTGCGTGCAACGCCGCCACAAAAAACGGGATATAAAATAAAATCTAAATGCAATGGCGTTGCGTGCAACGCCCATGAAGATATACATGAAAATTTAGATTTTTTAAATAAAATATATATATACATAATAGCATAATAATATGAAAGGATTGGGTGTTTTTAAATTTTTTTTTATTCATTTAACTGTCAAATTTTGGAGCAAAAATATTATAAATAGTTCAACTTGCTATTGAAATTTATAAAATTTTATGATAGTATTAACTTACAGAAGTATTTATTATAACTAAATAGAGGCAAATTACATAAAAGAGTGAAATAATAGGTTATAGACAATGTTTAAAGGAATTTATTTTTCTAATATTACAGGGTAAAATTTTAAGAAACATATCTGTTGACAAAAACGAATAAATAGTGAAAAAATAAAATAAATTAATCTGTGGTAAAGAGGGAAAAAATAGGAGATGATGTATAAAATGGGAAATAACATAACTAAAATGACAGAAAAATATTTAAAGATGTTTGTGAAAAAGAAAAGGATAGGGTTCACAATGGCCTTGCTTGTGGCGTTTATAATAGTGGGGGGGGGGGCAGTATAGTTTAGGTGCTACAGCGGAATTGCAGGCACAATATGAAACTATTCAACAGGAATTACTTGACAAAATAGCTGCTCAAAAGATAGAAATTGAGCAAATGCTCGAAGAAAATGAAAATAGATTGAGGGAATTAAAAATATCACAAATAGATATGTTGAAGCAAGGGGACTATTTTAGTAAGCCGTGGGCACCTAGCTTTTTTTATTCTGTTATTGGAAGTTATGAAATATCCGGGAATTTGAAAAATAATTGGACGGGGAGTGTAAGAAGGGATACTCCTATGGATAAGAATAGGGAATTGTTTGGGGATGTGACTTATGGTAATGGGGAAAAAACTGATTTGCAAAATGCGATAGATTATACTATGGATAGGGCTGCCAGTGGTAATGGGAATCTGTCTACGGGGTGGTTGAATGGTAGTGAGGCGTATAATACTAATACGAATGTATATGATTATGAAGATAAACTTATGATACTTCCGATAGTTAGACCACCGGAAGTAGAGGAACCTGTGGCTCCAATGGTAGCTTTTACGACTCCTAATCCACCTGTTGATGTGAATGTTGTTCCGCCGGATATAATAGAGATTGATGTGGAACCTGTGGATGTAAACTTTTCACTGATAACGCCACCTGGAGGAGTTGATGTGCCTAGTGTTGTGGCACCTACGGTTGGGGATATAAATGCTGATGTACCTAATGTGAATATAGGGTCTATTGTAGTTAATCAACCTAGTGAACCAAGTTCACCAACGATACCTATAAATCCGCCGCCTGTAAGTGTTAATGTTACGAATCCACGTACAATAGAGCCGCCTAACCCTAATCCGCCAGCAAAGGATATAGTTATACCTACTCCAAGTGCGTCGCCTTTTACAGGATTTACTTTTGATGGTGGGAATAGTGCCATAAGTGTTGTAGACAATGGCATAACATTGTATTCTGGTATAGATCCAACAACAATAGGAAACGCATCTCCCACACCAATGCTACGGGTAGGAGGAGTGGGAGTGGTATCTACGAATACAAGACCTACTAATATTTTATATAGAAGCAGTCCAAATCTTTATAATATAAAGGTATATGTAATGGGATATAGCGGCGGTTATATAGATGCAGGTTCTGGAACAACTAATGGAGCTGAAGGAACCATTGCTTTTCATACTTTATTAAATGGAAATTTGACGAATATTGATGGATATCTCTATGGAAAAGCAGGACTTATGACATCTGAAACATGGCGTCATGGACAGGTAACGATGACAAATGTCAATGTGGAAGTGCGAGGTTCAGACAATTCTGTCTATTATGTAATGCCGGCTGCTTTTGCCACTATAAATGGAGGACTTACAAGTACCTATCATATTGGGGGGTTATTAGGAACGACAAATATAAAAATGTATGGAACAAATAATACCGTCTACTTATCAGCAGGAATTTCTGGGGCTAGACGTATAGAAAATAATGGAAAAGTAGAATTAGAAGGGGCTTCTAATATAGTATATAGTGGAATGAGTTATGTACCAGATTGGCAAAAGGCAAAAGGTGGATATTTAAATAAAATGACATCTACAATCAAAATTTCTGAATTTATAGATACTTCAGACCCACCAGATCTTTCAAGGGCTACAGAACTTTATGGGGATGAGAATATAGTATTATTTTTTGGTAGCAAAATACAATCTAGTACTTTACCAAGACCATGGACATTAGACCAAACGGCAACCCAAGACGCTGTTGTAGAAAGGAGAGCATCTTATATAGGAATATACCAAGGGGAAATAGATGTAACTGCTAATATAGGTACTAAGTTAAATATTAGTGGAACAGGGTCTCAGACTACACAAGGAATATTATCAAAAGATGACAAAGGTTATACCTCTATTACTGTAGATGGAGCAGTAGGTATTTTCTCAAAATCGGGGCAAAGAGCTGGAATAGTGCCTACTACTCATTTAGGTGTTCCCACAGCAACTACTACTGGAAATTTTTCTTATTTAGATAACGATACAATACATAGTTTAGAAGTTGCAAAGTTGAATATAAGATTTGGAAAATATGCTAAAAATGGATTTATGATAGTTTCTCAGTTGGGAACAGTAATAGATATAGGTAAAAATTCTACAGGTGCTTATATAATTGGTGTAAGTTCGTCATTTTCCGATGGAATCAAAGGAATAAGCACAGACGAAGGAGATGCATCCACTGGAACAATTATTGCTTACGCCAATGGCATATGGGATCAATTGGAACATAAATTAGGGTCTGCACTAGGAGGACCTATGCTTTCAACGGATTTGACACTTATAAATTTACAAGGAAAACCTAGTCAGGTCAATATACATATCCCCCTCAATATGATATCTAAAGAAGGTATAGCATATTTTGGCGATAACAGTGGAATAGTAAATGTTGTTGCAGCTGCAACCACAACAGCCTATGGATATCAGTCTATTATAGGCTATGCAAGAGATAAGGGAGCAGTCAATATATCTAGTAATATAATAGCGCAAGATGCTGGAGTTACTACATCAGCAGCAAAAAAATACCAAAATATAGGAGCTTATGCAGGAGTAGGAGCTTTAGGATTTGCAGGGACAGTAAAAGTCACAGGTAACGCAACAATAAATGGTATAGGAGCTTTTGCCAATGGAACAGGAACCAAAGTATATTTAAAGGCTGATGATAACGAAATTTTTACAGGCATAAATGGTGGACTGGTTGCATTAGATGGAGGATATGTAGAATTTGGCGGAGGCGATATAAACCATGAAGAAATTTCATCCGAATCCCATGATAGAAAAGTTCCGTTTTATGCTGATAGTACTTCACAAATTGATTTTACAGGAACCACTGCCCTAAATATAAGTAATGGAGTAGTTTTTTACGGGTCTTTCAGTGATTATTTTAAATCTGCCAGTGTCACTGGCAGATATACTGGTATGGAAAATGTTACAGTAAACTTAATAAAAGATGGTGTGACTCTAGGTGTATTTGACGGAGAAACTCTTTCATGGACAGACGAATCTGATTACATTGATGGAATAAAAGCTGAAGTATTTGCTAACATTAATATTTATAATACAACACTTATGCGTAATGTAAAATATAATAGTTATTTAATAAATGGAGACTTTAGTATAGGAGCAGATGCAAGCGTAAGTTTGGATTCTGGTGGGTTTGAAAATATAGTTTTTCAAAGAGAAAAAATAACTATAGCGGCTACGGCAAATGTATTCTCTACATTAGGTAACGGACTTATACTGGGTTCTAATATAAAAGCCAATCTATCAGGTGAAAATCTATCTTCTGGCTATACAAATAATGGAACAATCAACATAACAGATACAACAGCTTCTAAAGATTTAATAGGTATCTATACAAGTTATGGTCATGTAAATAATACAGGAACAATAACAGTCGGTACATTTGATACGAAAGATATAGGAGTAGTAGGAGTAAATGGAAGTAAAATAATAAATAAAAAAGTAGGTAATAGTGCAGCTACTATAACAGTAAATGCTTTGACAAATGGTATAGGAATAGCCGGTTTTGCTAGGAGGACAAGAATTGATGCCACAGACCCATTACATCCTGAATTAGTAGTAGATACTGCTGAAGGTTATGGTACGGATAGTGGTGGCACAACAAATTTAATAGATATAGACAACCAAGGAACTATAACTGTTCATGGGGATAATGCAATAGCTATCTATGCAGATAATAATATAAATGGTGATAGATCAAAAGTAATAGTAAAAAATAGTAAGGCTTTGACATTAGGTGATGGCGGAGTTGGATTAATGGTGAAAGGTTCAACAGAGGGTGGAACCATTACTTTAACTGATGATACTGCTGGAACAGATATCACCGTTGGTAAGGATGGTATTGGATTATATGCAGAAAACTCTGATATTACTATTACAGGCTCACCTTATGAGATAGAAGTAAAGGATAGAGGAATCGGTATTCTGACAACTGGAGATAGCTTATTAAATTCTGGAACTTTAAAACTAAAATACACCGGAAATGAAGATGAATCTGCTACTGCCTTAGTGTATGTTGGTACAACTGGTGAAACAATGATAAATAACATCGAAATAGTGGTGGATACATCCGGTGTTTTGGATACATTCGGTGTTCCAGGTACAATGGCAGGAAAAGTGACTGGAATATATGCAACAGACGGAGGAACATTAATCAATAAGGGAAATATAACAGCTACTACGGGAAAAGCTTATGGTATCACATCTAAATCTGTAGATATAAAAAATGAGGGAAAAATCACGACAGGAACAACTAGTGGTGGAGTGGCTATCTTCGCAACAGACGCAGCGGTCACAACAGATGGGGATATGATAGAAATAAAAGGAACAGGAGCAATAGGGGTTTATGCCACAGATACAACAAGCTTTGCAGATTTTAAAACTATATTAGTGGAACAAGGTACAGATAATCTCAAAGTAGAGGGGATAAACGCCGTAGGAATATTTATAAAAGATGCTACAACAGACGGAAATAAATTAATCCTTAATAATTCTAGTAAAATTGATATAACTCCATCTGATGAAGTGCATAGAAGAATAGGGATATATTTAGAAGGAGCAACAAGTGCAAACAATGAAAATTCAGCAGAAATCAATGTGGTGGGGCAATATATTCCTTCTCCTGAGGAAAAAACTGGATATAACATAGGAATTTATAGTAAAGATTCTTATTTAAATCAAACAGGAACAATAAATGTAACAGGAATTAAAAATATAGGTATTTTTGCTGAAAGTACAGGAACAAATGCAAATATCCTTGATTTATCTGGTGGTATAATTGATGTAAAAACCGCAACAATGGCAGACACAGATATATCTATTGGGATATATGGAAAAGGTAAAAATATAAGAATATATTCTTCAACATCGAACACTATCATTGTTGCTCCTAATGCAGTAGGAATATATTTAGATGGAGACGATACCTCTAAAATAACTGGGACATATGCAATAAATCTGTCTTCTAATGGATCTGGCAAAGTAGGAATAGGAGCATACTATAAAGGTGGAGCACATGCAGATGGTACAGTAAATCTAACTGCAACTACAGCTTTGGTTTCTGGAGACCCTATAAGACCTATAGGATTATTCTACGGAGAGGATTCCGAAGAAAATAATGCAGGTATAAATATACTCCTATCAAGTGATGAATTAATAGGAATATACGGTAAATCATTGGTATTATTTGAAAATGCCGGAGATATAACTATCAATGCTAAAAGCATAGGTGCTTACTTTGAAGATAGTAATGTAACAAATGACGCTAATGTGACTATATCTGCGACGGCTACAGGTGGGTATGGACTATATTTTAAAGGTGGGACTTCTTCATTAAGTTCACCAAAGACGCTCTCAGCTAATGCTGATGATTCAATAGGAGCCATAATTGTTGGTAATGCCACAGGATTATTCACAAACAATGGAACAATCACAGCTTCTGGCATTGGCTCAATAGGTGTATACACTGAATCAAGTGGAGAATTTATAAATAATGGAATTCTAAACGCTTCATTGGCTTATGATGATAAGAATACTATTACTGATGCTGATGATGAGGCGGGTAGCATAGGAGCATTTGCCAAAAATGCCAAAATAGAAAATAAAGATACAATAAATACAAAATATGTAGGATTATATGGCGGAGATGGAGGAGAAATTACTCAAACATCAGGTACTATAAGCATTACCGCCGATAAAGCAATAGGTATACTAGTAAAAAAAGATACGGCTGCAGGTATTGCTCCAGAATTAGCCCTGGATGGTGGTACTATATCAAGTACTTATTTATCTGCTGTAGGAGTAGTAGGTGCCAATGATGGTGAAATAACCCTAAATGGAACAAATATATCCTTAACAGGAGATAAAAGCGTTGGCATATATCTAAATAAAAGTACATATACAGATACTACCACAGGAAACGGCGGAGTATTAAATCTAACATCAGGAAATATAACTGTAGGGGTGGAAGGAACTGCAATATATGGTAAGGATAGTACAATAAATTTGGCAAATTATGGTGGTACATTAACATTGGGAAATAAAGGTATAGGAATATATTCTGAAGACAATACAATAACAATTGGCAGCTCGCCTGACTTAACAATAGAATATACAAACAATGATAAAGGAGTAGGGGTATATTATAAAGGAACAACAACTGCTGTAACAAATGAAATAACTATTGACCATCAACTAGGCGGGAAAAATCTTGTACATATTTATGCAGATGGTGTGAATGTTACAAATACAGCTAACCAAGAAATAAAAACCGGTGGAATAGGACTCCTAGTTGACCATGGCTCAGAATCATCAAATACTGCTACATTAACTTTGTCAGAAGATAATACAGTAGGTATTTATGTAGGTAATACCGGTACACCAATCGGTACATCCGAACTATCAGATATCGGAACAATATCCGGAACTGACTTGACTGCTGTTCCATCAAATTGGAAAATCGGAGTATATGTAGCAAACGGGGATATCGTAGGAGCAAGCACTTATAATTTCTCTGTAAATGGTGGAATAGCAATGTATCTAGAAAATGATGTTATAAGCTATACAGGTACGATAAATCTATCAGCTAATTCTATTACCTCAATACTGGGGAATAGAGCAATAGGAGTATATGTATCAGAAACAATAATCACAGGGACTCTAAATAATAATATAAATGTGACAGGTGCTGACGCAGTAGGTATTTATTTGGCAACAGACGCAGGGATAGGCGCAAAAATCATATACAATGGAGAATTAAAAATATCATCTACAGGAAGTACTCCTGCCAATAGAGGAATAGGTGTTATCCTAGAAGATAATGCAGAATTTACTTTGGGAACTCTAGGGAAAGTAGAAATATCCAATGCCAATAATATAGGATTTTATGTAAAGCCAAGTGCAATTTTAAGTGTCTCAGGTGGTCAAGTAAGAAATGAAAAAGATGGTATTTTTGCATATATAGAAGATGGTACAATAAATTTTACATCCGGGTCTACCATTGATATTGATTTTATCAATATAATCGTATCAGGAACAAGCGGCACTATCGAAAATTATACAACAATAAAAACTGGTACAGTAGGACTACAGGCGAGTTTAGGTGCCCAAATAAATAATTATGCTGCGGGAATAATCAATGCTACAGTAGACAATGGAAAAGCATTGGTAGGTAGCGGTACTGGAACCCAAATAACAAATGCCGGAGAAATAAACCTCGTCGGAGAAGGCTCTGTAGGAATATATACAGATAATGATGCAGCGGCAACATCTACAGGATATGTAAATGTAGGCGATAAATCTGTAGCATATTATGCGGGAAGAGATCAGTATAATATAAGTGGAACTATCGACATAATAAATGGTACTACAACTATTGGGAAAGACTCTACTATGATGTATGCAAATGGGGGTAATATCAATTATACAGGCAGCGATATAAGTCTAGGTGGAGAAAGAACTGTTCTAGTATTATCAAATGTTAATTCAAAAGTTGATTTTGGCAATATTAAAATAACAGCAGGAGAAAAAGGTGTAGGAATATTTGTAAGAGACACAGGCGAATTTAATTTGACTAATATACAAAATTTATCCAAAATCTTAGTAGAACAACAAGGAACAGGGATTTTCATAGATAATACAGCCACATTTAATCATGATGTATCAATAGATATAACAGGCAATGAGGGAATAGGAATATTCACTACAAATAGTGCAGATATTGATTATTCCGGAATATTGACCTCTTCTGTAGAGAGAGCTAAAGGTATCTTATCCACAGGAACAGGAAATCTAACAAATAATGTTACAATAAAATTATTGGGAAATAGTAGCATTGGAATCTATTCTAAGTTTGCTACTTTCATAACAAATGCATTAGGAGCTACAATAGAAATATCAAATGGAAGTCTTCTATCAGGAGTAATGAATTCTGCTGTAGGAATCTATGCAAAGGGAGGAGGTACAGTAGATAACGACGGTACAATAAAGATGAAAACAAATGCCGTAGGAATCTATTCAGAAGGTGCTACAGTCGCAAATGATGGTACTATAGAAGATATAAGTGGCAGCAAAAATACTGCCATATATGCAATAGGTGGAAGTATAACAAATACCGGCACTATCAAACTGGGAGATACATCAAACGGTATATTTGTAAAAAATGGTACATCTATCATAAATACAGGCGATATAACTACCGGAGATAATAAATCCTCAGGAATATATGGAGCAGGTACGACTGTGGTAGATCATCAAGCAGGTACAATAAAAGTCGGTAAAAATTCAGTTGGTGCAGCGACAGAACAAGGTAATGTCCATGTGTTTGCGGGAGCTAATATAATCGCAGGGGAAGACTCCACTTATGTATATACAGAATCCGGAACAGGAACACTGGATGCTAGCATAGCTCTTAGTGATTACAGCATGGGAATGTATACAAAAACCGGGAATTTGATAAATAACGGTATTATTACCGTAGGTAAATCATTCATAGCCTCAGTAAATCAAAAAATATCAGTCGGAATGGCTACAGGTACCAACCAAATAGTCGGTGGAGTAGTAGTGCACACCGGCGGAGGTGCAATCACAAATGACGGTACAATAAATATCCCATATGATAATGGAGTGGGAATGATAGCCAACAACCCTACAGCAACCGGAATAAATAATGGAGATATATATGTATCAGGAAAAGAAGCCTATGGTATGGAAGCCAGTGAGAAGGCAACTATCATTAATACAAAAAACATCTACGTAACAGGTACCAATGCCAGAGGTATGGCTGCTACGACCGAAGCAATAGTAATAAATGATACTACAGGAAATATCTATGTAACAGGGGAAAAAGCAGAAGGAATCTATGTAGGATTGGGAGCTGAAGCACGGAATTATGGTACTATCACAGTGGATGGAATAGGTAGAACAGGTATATTCATAGGTCAAGGTGGAGTACTGATAAACAAAGGAAATATAATAATAACAAATGGTGCCGATGCAACAATAGATGACAGCATGACAACGTCTACAATAGGAACAATCACGATAGAAAGTGCCGGCCCTACAATAACGGTAGGAGACGTTATTTATGACGCCCCTACATTGATAAATGGTGGTTATATAGAATTGCAAGATACCGTACTAGATTTTGGTACTATAAAAATAGGTAGTACGGAAGGGAACATAGGTACAATAAGCGCAAAAGCATTTAACGATGGAGAATTCATAGTATTGCCTACGGCTACTCAAGGAGATAACAAACCTATAAAGGTAATCCAATACCTAAAGGGTGTCATGAACGTCCCTAATAATGGTTCTTTAAAGGCTATATCCCATTCTGTAACATGGTTGGCTGATATACAGGCTGACCCGTATAATGCAAATATATATAGAATTGTAATGGTAAAAATCCCATACGCAGAACTTACCGCAAATACCAAGGCTTTCGAGTTTGGATTGGGGTTGGATGAAATATACGTTCCAGCAGTAGGAACTGAGCTAAAAATGTTTGATGCCATTGATTTAATATCAGATAAAGATGAATTAGGTGCTACATTTGATATGGAATTAAGGGGCAACATATATGCCAACATACAAGAAAGAATGTATAATATAAAAGGTGCCTTTGGAACGGCCTATGAAAATCTAAAACACGAAAGACTATATTCTAGAGAAAGCGTAAAAATAGGAACAATACTTGCCGGCGGAGAAATAAAAGATAACAATCCGGGAATAGAAAACTATGAGTATAGGACAATTGGCCTTATGTTATTAAAAGAATACGATAAAAAAAGATATGGTCGAAAGTTAGATTGGAATCTAGGATTCACTCAAACAAAATTTGACTTTGACTTTGGCTCAAATGAGACAGTGTATAGTCTGGACTTAGGATTGGGTTATGAAGACTATATCGGAGCTAGCAAGAATTTAAAATGGATTACTAGAGGGGAAATAGTAATAAACAAGCATGATTTGGATAGAAAAATAAAGTTGAGTAATGGTGTGTATACCAATAATGCAAAGTATTGGAGTGGAATAGCAGAATGGAAGAATACCATAAGATACGATATTCCGATAGATAGTGCAAGAGTAAAGGTAGGAATATTTGGTACATTTAACCTAGGCTATGGTAAATTTGAAAATATAAAAGAAACTGGAGATGGAATCTACCTTGATATCAAGTCTAAGGATATGTTTATAATGAGACCGGGAATAGGAGCGGATGTCACATATACCAAATATTTAAATAGAAGTAAAATATCCTTAACAGGAACAATTACAGCAGAATATGAATTGGGAAAATTCTACGACGGAGTCAATCAAGCCAAGATAAAAGGAACAAAGGCGGGATATTACGACCTAGAAGAACCAAAAGAAATGAAGGAACTCATAAATGTTGGAGTGCAATTGAGATATGAGACAAAGGCAGGACATAGCATTGTTGTCGATATAGCAAAGCAAAAAGGTAATGTAGACAGTATAAAATATGGATTAAATTTCATATATAGATATGATCATTAATCATTAAAAAATTATATTGATAAATTATATTGATATAGCATATATATGCGAAGGCACCCCAGAAATAGATTTAGAATGCTGGGGGGCTTTCTTTTATTTATTCTATAGTTTCGTTTCGTACAATGAAACACTTAGTTTTGTTTATAAGAATATACGTTTGTATATAATTTGTAAATAAAATATAATATAATAGTAGAATTGTGTATTGCAATAATTATTAAATAATGATTTTACAAAAAAATTATTATAAATCTTAATGAGGAGGTATTTTTATGGTAAAAAGTGGAATTGGATCAAGTATATTGACAGACGCAAGGGCTGCAGGAGCAGAAGCAGCAGCAAAGGCAAGTAAGGGACTTGAGAAAGTTAAAGTAGCTTTTGTTTACTCCAGTGTAGCATATGATAATAATGCAGTTCTTGATGGAATTAAAGGCGCTTTGCCTGGGGTTCCATTGATAGGAAATACATCTTTCACAGGGGTGATTACTCCGGAAGGATTTATAAGTAATGAAAAGGGTTTTGTAGGAATATTGGCACTTTCAGGAGATGAAATCGCTGTAGGAGTGGCAGGTGCTGCAAAAGGTGATTGTGCAAGAAAAACAGGTAGAGAGGTCGCACAAGAAGCTATTAAAAAAGCAGGAAAAACAGGAGCTCCTGATTATTTCTATATGACAGCTCCTCCGGGAGAAGAAGAAACATTTTTAAAGGGAATAAGTGAAGTCATAGGTCGTAAACCTTTCTTTGGTGGTAGTGCTGCAGATAATGCCATTGCCGGAGAATGGGTACTCTATACTGATGGTACTGGAACATTTGCAGATGGAGTTGCGGTAGCATTTTTCTATGGAGGAAAAATAACTAATTTATTTACCGGAGCTTATAGAGAAACAAAAGATGTAGGAATAATTACTAAAGTACGTGATAAAAGAGTTTTGGAAGAAATAGATGGAGTACCGGCACTTAAAAAATACGCCGAATGGGCAGGAGTAGATGCAGACTCTTTGAAGGGAATGAATCTTTTGGTTCATACAATTACTTCACCTCTCGGAATAAAAGACAGATTGGGAGATTTGATAGCTATACGTCATCCTATGAATGGAAATGATGATTATTCTATGAATATAGGGGCAAATTTGGCTGAAAACACTGCTGTGATCCGTATGACTGGTTCCGTAGATGAGCTGATAGCTACTGCGGGCTCTACATTAACAGCATTAAAAGAAAAAGCTGGAGGAGAAATCGCAGGATATCACTTGGTACATTGTGGTGGACGTCGTGCAGGGATAGGAGATCGTATCGAAGAAGTGGTAAAAGTCATAAAAGAAGCAGCAGGAGATACTCCATTTATCATGGAATTTACTTTTGGTGAATATGGATATGAAGATGATGGAAATAATACTACCGGCGGACTTATGTTATCTTATACAGCATTTGCAAAATAATATAAAATAATAGAAAAATAGTAAAAAGCAATAAAAAATAACAAAAAAATAGTAAAGAACAATAGATATGAATAAGGGAGTTGGGAAAGTATGAAAATGATAATTGATGGGAAAGCTGTAGGAGCTTCCAATGGAACCACTATTGATGTATTAAATCCCGCAACAGGTAAAGTGATCGATACAGTTCCTGCTGCTACAGAAGATGATATAAAATTGGCTGTAGAAAAAGCCATAATCGGACAAAAGAAATGGGCTAAAGTTCCTCTGCATCAAAAAGGAGAAATTTTTGAAAAATTTTTAGAATTGGTTGAAAAAGATAAAGAAAAATTAGCACAAACTCTTTCCCAAGAAACAGGGAAACCGATAACTGAAGCAAGAGGAGAAATCGCAAATATCCCCATTGCATTTAAGGCCTTCACTGAGAGAGCAAAGCATCTGTACGGGGAAGTAATTCCTCCGGGAATAGAAAAGAATCAAGATACTCATATTCAGATAACTGTAAGGGAACCAATTGGCGTAGTAGCTTGTATTATTCCGTTTAATTTCCCTTGTGATTTGTTTGATCAAAAAGTAGCCCCTACATTATTAGCAGGAAATGCGGCTATTGTAAAACCATCAACAGATAATCCTCTTACTCTTTGTCTATTGACAGAGCTTTTGGTAAAGGCAGGAGTCACTGATGGTGCTATACAAATAATCACAGGCCGTGGTAGTCAAGTGGGCAATTGGCTATGTAAAAATCCTGATGTGCACGCTATCACTCTCACTGGAAGTACTGCTGTGGGAATAGAAACATATAAAAATGCTGCATCTCATTTGGCACATATTTCATTGGAATTAGGTGGAAATGATGCTTTCATTGTATGTGATGATGCAGATATAGATTTAGCAGTAGAAGAGCTTATCTGGGGACGTATGTATAATACAGGTCAAGTATGCTGTGCTTCCAAGAGATTTATAGTTCATAATAAAGTAAAGGATATTTTTGCAAAAAAAGCTATAGAACGTATCAAGAAAATAAAATTAGGAGACCCGGCTGCCGATGATACTGAGCTTGGTTGCTTAATAAGTGAAAAAGCAGCAATCGAAGTAGAAGCCCAAGTCAAGTTGACATTGGAACAAGGTGGGAAATTACTATATGGGGGAAAACGGAATGGAGCTTTCTATGAACCTACTGTAATCACGGATATTCCAAAAGATGCAGAGGTTGCTAAAGATTTGGAAATCTTTGGACCTGTTGTTTCTATAATAGGATTTGATACTGTAGAAGAGGCAATAGAGATAGCTAATTCTTCTATATTTGGACTAGGGGGATGTGTTTTCACCTCAAACATGAAGACTGCATACCAAGTAGCACTTAGACTGGAGTGTGGCGGGGTAGTTATAAACGGAGCAAGCTTCTTCAGAAGTTTTGAAATGCCTTTCGGAGGATATAAGTATTCCGGAGTTGGAACTGAGGGAGTTATGTCTACTTTTGATGAAGTAACAAGGGTTAAGACAGTTATATTGAAAAATATTTTATCGTAGCTTCATATAAAAATAATAATGCCCTTTATTTTTTTGTATTTTATGGTATACTTTTGGTAAGACTGCAAAAACATGAAAATCTTTAAGTTAGCCAAAAATATCAGGAATTTGTAGTTCAGTTTTATATGAAAAAATAAAGTGATAAATCATGAAAAACTATTTTAAAATGGAGGTTTATTATGAACAGTTATCAACAATTTATCAATGGTTCTTTTGTTAATTCTCATTCATCTGAATGGATTGAAGTGGAAAACCCTTATACAGGGGAAATAATCGCTCGTGTGCCTAATGGAAATGAAGCTGACGCAAAGGATGCATTGGAAGCTGCAAAGGCTTCTCAGACTGCATGGGCTGCCAAGACACCCACTGAACGTGCAGGATATTTGAAACAATTAGCCGCATTAATTCGTGCTAATAGGATTGAGCTTGCTAAAACATTGGCATCAGAACAAGCAAAAATTTTACCCCTAGCTCAAGTTGAGATTGATGTTACTGCCGAGTATTTCGATTATTATGCAGGTTGGGCAAGGATTTATGAAGGAGAAATCATCAACAGTGACCGCCTTAATGAAAATATATTTCTTTTCTATAAACCTATAGGTGTAGTAGTAGGAATCTGCCCTTGGAATTTCCCATTCTTCGTAATGGCACGTAAAGTGGCTCCGTCTATACTTACAGGATGTTCAATAGTATTGAAACCAAGTAGTCTTACTCCTCTTACTACATTTGAATTTGCTAAACTGCTAGCTACACTTGATTTACCTAAGGGAGTTGTTAATTTTGTATCAGG
Source organism: Fusobacteriaceae bacterium (assembly GCA_031289425.1). Classification (GTDB taxonomy): domain Bacteria; phylum Fusobacteriota; class Fusobacteriia; order Fusobacteriales; family Fusobacteriaceae; genus JAISST01. The sequence goes on along the minus strand of JAITPM010000095.1, from coordinate 9,237 downwards.
CTCAGGAAAAACTCTTGGAAGTACATTAGTTAAAAGTCCGTTGACTGATTTGGTGACACTTACAGGCAGTGTAGAAGCAGGGCAAGAAATCATCAAAAATTCTGCAGAAAATGTAACAAAAGTTTCATTGGAATTAGGAGGAAAGGCACCTGCTATAGTATTCGAAGATGCCGATATAGACCTTGCAGTTAAGAGTATTGTAGATTCTAGAGTAATATTCAGTGGACAAGTATGTAATTGTGCTGAGAGAGCTTATGTACATAAGAATATATATGGCAAATTTGTAGAAAAATTAACTGCTGCTATAAAAGCAGTAAAATATGGAGATCCCTTCGATGCTTCATCTGTAATGAGTTCTCAAGTGGATAAAGCACAACAAACAAAAATAGATGAAATAGTCAAACGTGCGTTAGCACAAGGTGCAAAGGCTCTTGCCGGCGGTAAAATAGCCGAAACAAAGACAGGTTATTTCTATGAACCGACTCTTTTAGTAGATGTAAAACAAGATTGGGAAATTATCCAAAAAGAAGTATTTGGTCCTGTTCTTCCTGTAGTACCATTCTCTGATTTTGATGAAGCTATAGCACTTGCTAATGATTGTGAATATGGGTTGACATCATCTGTATTTTCTACAAATATCAACACAGTTTTGAGAGCAATCAAAGGATTGAAATTTGGAGAAACTTATGTAAACCGTGAACATTTCGAAGCTATGCAAGGATTCCACGCTGGATGGCGTAAATCTGGAATTGGTGGAGCAGATGGAAAACATGGTTTGATGGAATATCTACAATCTCAAGTTGCTTATATCCAATTTTAATAAGTAAAAATTATAACAAAAATTAATAAATAAATTTTCGTAAATAATTCTTTAAATTAATATTATGATTTAAAATTAAAAATTACATAAAAACTATCAACCGTTTGTTTTATACGCTGAAACAAACGGTTTTTTATAAAACATAAAAGTATTTTAAAATAATTATAAATTACATCTTAATGATTTTATTAATGCATAATAGATAAATATTAATAAAATATGGGTTGTATAAATCTTATAATGATGGTAATATAATATTGTAATAGTATAAAAATTTATAGTTATTGGAGTGATAGTATTGAAAAAAAATATGATGTTTTTAACTATAATGATTAGTCTTGCTCTTCTGGGAAAAGAACTGACAATTGACAAAATGGAAATCACTAATGATACTGTCTATGAAAAAGGGGTTCAGGAACCTTTTACCGGTGTTGTCAGAGAATCGGGTAAAAACGGTAAATTGCAGACTGAAAAAAATTATAAAAATGGCAGACTGGATGGGATAACAAAGATATACTATGAAAACGGAGAAATAAATAAAGAAGAAAATTACCTGGATAACAAACTGGATGGAGTAATAAAGAGCTATTATGAAGATGGAAAATTATTTAGAGAAGAAATCTATAAAAATAATATTCTAAACGGTATAGTAAAGACTTATTATAAAACCAATATTTTGCAGGATGAAAGAAACTATAAAAACAATAAACTAGATGGAAAAAGTAAATTGTATAACATAAACGGCAAGTTGAAAGTGGAAGAAATATATGTAAATGGTAAATTGGATGGAATAAGCAGAACATATGATGATAGTGGGAAAATTTTGATAGAATCTATATATAAAGATGGGGTATTGGCAGATAAAAAAATACCTAAAAATCAATCAGAACTAAAAAACGGAATATTGTACGAAAAAGTGAATAACATACCATATACAGGAATTGTCCTGTCTTATTTCCCTGATGGAAAACTTTCAAAAGAAGAGACTTACTACAGCGGGATATTGGATGGACCTCAGAAAATGTACTATAAAGATGGAATAACAATCAAAATAGAAGGAAATTTTTTGGACGGATATGGAAAAATAAGAGAATACTACGATAATAGCAACACAATAAAAAGCGAAAAAGAAATAAGAAATGATATTTTAGAAGGAATAGAAAAAGAATACTATGAAAACGGTAAAGTAAAATCTGAGATAAACTGGGATAAAACAAAACATAAAGGGATAAAAAAAGAGACTAATGAGGCAGGAGAAACAAAACAATTCACAGAAATCTATTGGAAAATGTTAACAGAATCAAATACAAATGCATTGTTTTATGAAAGTGAAAGCCCTATTCCATATACCGGTATTGCAAAATCATGGTATCCCAATGGTCAGATAAAACTTGAATATGGACTAAAGGATGGAAAGTATGAGGGAACGTATAAAAATTATTATGAAAATGGGAATTTGTTTTCAGTAGGTATTACTAAAAATAATGGTTTGGATGGAGAATACGTACAGTATTATGAAAATGAGCAAGTAGCATTAAAAGAAAATTATAAAAATGGATATAAGGATGGAGAATTTACAGAATATTACATCAATGGGCAAACAAAACAGGAATATACGTGTAAAGATGGAAAAATTGAAGGTATATATAAAATATATTACGAAGATGGAAATACGCAATCTGAGACAACATATGAAAATGGTATAAAAAATGGCGTATTTAAGGTTTACTATGAAAGTGGAAATGAATCAAAAATTGGAAATTACTTGAATAATAAAGAAGAAGGAGAAATAAACGAATATTATTCTGATGGAAGTAAAAAATCAATAACTAATTATAAGAATGGAAAACTGGAAGGGAAAAAAGAGGGCTACTATGAAAAGAGCGGTCAATTGTCCTATGAAGAGAGTTACATAGAAGGTGAACTGGAAGGAAAAAGAATAATATACTTTGCGGATGGTAATATGTCCATAGAAGAGAACTATAAGACCGGAAAAATTGATGGAAATAAAGTAGAATATTATTCTGACGGTACAGTAAAAATAGAAGAAAAATATAAAGACGGGAACTTAGACGGAATAAGAAAAGAATGGTATGAAAATGGGCAAATAAAACTGGAAGAACGATACAGAACAGCAAACTTGGATGGAATAAAGAAAGAATATCACAAGAATGGTATATTAAAATTTGAAGGTAAATATATAGATGGAAAAGCTGAAGGTGCTATAAAAACATATTATGAAAATGAAAAATTAAAATCAGAAATAAATTATAAATATGGAGTAAAAGATGGAATAGAGAGAGAATTTTATGCGAATGGAGCGCTTTCCTATGAAGTTAATTATAAAAAAGATAAAAGAGAAGGAATAAGTAAGGGTTATTATGAAAATGGAATATTGAAAATAGAAGGATACTATAAAGCCGGAAATGGAGTAGAAAGAACATATTATAAAGATAGCAAATTATCCGCAGAAGATAATTATATAAATAACAAAAAAGATGGTATAAGTAGAAAATATAGTGAAAAAGGGGATCTGATAGCAGAAGAAAACTATAAAGATGGAAAAAAAGAGGGATTATCTAAAAATTACAATGATAAAGGAGTATTACTGGCAGAAGATATCTATAAGGATGACTACAAAAATGGAATTTGTAAAAAATATGGTGAAGATGGAAAATTAGAATCAGAGGAAACTTATTCGAATGATATGAAAGAGGGTATAGCAAAATATTATAATAAAAATGGAAATGTAAAAACTGAAGTAATATATGTAAGAAATAAAAAAGGCGTGACCACAGAATATGATGAAAACGGTAAACTCTTATATGTTACCAATTGGATAAACAATAAGGATGAAAGGGTAGACAAATGGTTTACAAACTATAATTTAGACAAATTGGAAACTCAACAAAACAAGACTATAAGAGAAGCATTATTTGTTAAAATAATTCAGGATAAGAATTTCAAAAAATTATTTGATGCCATATGGAAAGAAAGCAAATTTACAGAAGAAGATAAGTCGGCATTTCTAGCAGCTCCATATATGCTTTCGTCATTTACTATGGTTCAACCAAATATGTCTGATACCAGCCCTTATGTAGCGATATTCAATATAAGAAAGCCAAATGGAAGTTGGGTAAAATTCGCATTTGTGGTTCCGGCAAAATTTTCATATGGAGCCAAGGGTTGGAACTTAAATATACCATATGAAAAATCATCCGATAAAGTTACGGAACAAATATACAACTGGACAAGATTTTGGGATGATGATAAAAAGGAAATGAAATCATTGGTAATAAGCGCAAATGGAGAAAATGTAGAACTCAAAGACACTAATGAAAAGACAAACTGGTTGGTGAGAGGTCTCGTAGATATTACGGAACATGGGCCTATAGGCGGCTGTGAGTATTCTATAAACCTAAGAAAATACTTTGGCTACAATCGAATGGCACCTACAGCGCAATACATAGAACTTGGATTTGATGAATATGGAAACGGTTATGCTCCAAATATTGAGAGAGCAAAGGCTGAAAATCAAGCATTCAAAAAGAATCTGATAGGACAATTATATAATATCTATCTGCCTGGAGAAGTAATATTAGACCTAAAAAATAGAAAAATGTCGATACAAAACTATGGTTATATGTTGGAACAAAGCATAGTTGCCGAAGGAGAACTAACCCCTAAAGAAATGAGAAGATTTGCATATGAAAGAAGGGAAGACCCATCATTAGCCTATATATACTCAGGGCAAGCAGATGAGGTTATCTATATACTTCAATTCAAAAAAGATGACGGAAGCTGGATAAAAGCAGCATTTAAAGTGCCCGACAGAAATCAAAAATTATATCCTGAAGATATTGCAAACCTTACAAGAGTATGGAGTGATAGAGAAAAAACTATGAAATCTATAGTGTTTAAAGGAGCTAACTGGACTGAAAAAGAAAACAGAATGGAACTAATTAAAACAAATGAAAAAGTAAATATGATACTGGTCGCTGATGTGGATATTTCCAGAGAAGGGCCATGCATAGAAAGAATCTTACCTCAACCTTCATGGGCTGTAGGAAACTATACAAAAGAATATCCAGAGGCTGCACCGGGATATGGATATGATAGATGGACTTTAAGAGAAATAGAAGAACTAAATGCTGCAGGTGGACCGGGAATAAGGGCAAGGAATGATGACCTAAGAAAAAAATATTATAATAATAGAAAATAATAGATAATAGGATAAAATAGTGTGAAAATTTTAAAATATAATATTTATAAATAATATGGAGGATGTATGAAAAGAAAATTAGTAACAATAATTATGCTGTTGGGAATTTTATTTGGCTCTATAACTTTAGAAGCAAAAAAGGCTACTGATAAAAATAAAAATAAGAAAAAAGGTGCTTTGATTGGTGCAGGGATCGGAGCCGTAGTAGGACAAGTTTTTGGAAAGAGTACCAAAGGAACTGCAATAGGAGCAGCAGTAGGAGCAGCAATAGGGACTGGAGTGGGAGCTCAAAAAGATAAACAGGCTGCATCTTCGAATAGAAAGACAACCGTAAAAAAGAAGACTACTACAAGAGTCGCAACTGTTCCGAAGAAGACCATAGTAGCTAAGAAAAACGTTACAAACGCATCTAAAGAATTAGATGGACTACAAACTGAATATAAAGATAATTTGTTGTATGAAATAGGACAAAATACACCATTTTCTGGATTGGTAAGGTCATATTATCCAAATGGAAATATAGAAACTGAAACAAGCTGGAGAAATGGAAAACCTGATGGAATATTTAGAACTTATTATGAAGAAGGAGAAGTAAAATCAGAATCAATCTGGAAAGCAGGAGAGCAATTCGGAGAAACTGCATATTATCTGGCTGATGGCAGCGTAGATACCGGTGCCGGTGGAACTGAGACAGTCGCATTTGCAGAAATAGAAAAGAATGAGATCCCATCGGAAGCGTCACCTATAACATCTGAAAAAACTACTGAAATAGAGACAAAAGAAGTAAAAACACCTAGTATAGAAACAACTTTTGACAAAGTAGAAGAAAAAGATGAAATTACATATCTTATTGGGGAAAAAGAACCCTTTACAGGAAATGTAGGCGAATATTCGGATAAAAAAATAATTACAACCTATAGTTATAAAGACGGTAAGTTGGATGGAATAACAAAAATATATGATGCTGATGGAAATTCACTTATAGAAGAGGAATATGAAGAAGGAACTCTGATAGGCAGAACAATAATAGGAGATAAAACAGTAGAAAAAGATGGACTACTATATGCAAAAGAACAAACGGAGCCGTATTATGGTACAGTTGTAGTATACAATGAAAATAATGTCCTTGTATCGGAAAAAGATTACCTAGATGGAGAACTAAGTGGATTATCAAAGACATACGATGAAAGTGGTAGACTTATAGCTGTAAGCAATTATGAAAAGGGTAAGTTGGAAGGAATATCTAAAGATTATGATGAAAATGGAAATGAATTTGCATCTGAATATAAAGATGGAGAAATATTGACAAGATCAATTGATGCAGATCAAACTGAAGAAATAAACGGAGTATTGTATGAAAAAGGAAAAGCTGATGTAGCATTTACGGGGAAAGTAGTATTCCTTAGAAATGGCAGAAAACAAAGTGAAAAAGCTTATAAAAGTGGGAAATTGGATGGAACAGAAGTAGAATTTTATAACAATGGTAATCCCAAAGTAGAGACTATATGGAAAGATGGGGTAGCAGAAAAGAAAACGGAATATAATAATAATGGGCAGTTAAAAGTGGCTGCAAACTAGAAATATAAGAATTAGAAATGGAGCAATAAAAGGGTATTTTAAAAGTTTTTAAAAAATATCTCCGGAAAGTATTAATTCGCCGGAGATATTTTTTTGTTTTATAAATATTTGTATTATTTATTTTCCGTTCCGGCATCTTCTATTATAGCAAAGCTAATACCGGATGCAATCAGACTCAGTACCAAACTAACACTCCATATAATTGTATAACTTTTTGTTATAGTAAAACAGATTCCACCAAACCATACGCCAAAAAAACCACCAATTTGATGGATGAAAAATACTAGTCCAAATAATGTGCCAATGCTGGCAGAGCCAAAAACTTTATTTATAATTCCTGCTACAGGAGGAACAGTTGCAATACCTGAAAATCCAAATAATGCAGTAAAAATAGTCATATTTAATAATGTTTTTGGTAATATCAAGAAAAACAATATAGTTATAGGCCTTAAACCATAATAAAACCCAAGAACATCTTTTATTTTGAACTTACTACATAAACTTCCGCTCAAAATAGAACCTATAATTGTCGTAATTCCATAAATTGAAAATGCATAAGCAGTTGAATATGATGAATAACCAAAAGCTTGTATCTGTGTAGGTAGATGATTCGTGATAAGAGCCATATGAAAACCAGAAGTAAAAAAACCAATGATGAGAAATTTGTAAGTTCGACTTTTAATAGCTTTTTTTAATAATTCTTTGATATTTATCTCTGAAATCTTTTTATGTATTTGATTAACATTTTGAGTCTCAATTTTTTTCTTTTTTGTTATTAAAATAGAAATTGGTAATGACAAAGCTATAGGAATGGTTAAAGCAAGCATTCCATACCGCAATCCTCTTGATATTATTAGATAATTGATAACAGGAGACAAAACAATATTCCCAATCCCATTACTTGCATTAATTATTCCGGATACAGTAGAAAGTGCTCTTGAGGAGATATTTGGGCTAATAGTGCCAATAATAATACCATAGGATATACACCCGGATCCAGCCGGCAGTATAATGCCCAAACATATCATAAGTGAAAAGATAGACTTACATAGTGGAGTTAAAATTAATCCAAGAATCACAAGAATTACACCAAAAATAAAAGAATAAATACTTCCTTTTTTGTTAGCGATAATGCCGGAGATAGGTTGAACTAAACCAAATGTCAGTTGTCCAATAGCCAATACAAAGCTAACAGATGCAAAAGATAGACCAGCATTATTTACAATTGAGTTAATCATAATTCCGTAGTTATTTCTTATTCCGGAATGTATAGCGTAGATAAAACTACCTGCTATAGTTAGAAGAATAATTCTAAATATAGTATTGATTTGTTTTTCTTTGTTGGTGCATACCATTGGATTATTCACCTCTTATATAGATTATACTATACTAAAATTATTTATATTTCAAACTAGAATACGGTGATTCAAATATTTTTAATAGACTTAAATATTTCTTTTAAAGTAATGATATTTTCATCACCAAAAATTTGGTCGATTTTTTTTTGTACTTGATCCCATATAACAAGACCATTTATTCTGATATCTTCTCCAATTTTAGTCAATTGAATGAGGTTGTTCCTATTATTTTCACTTGGAATTTCTTCAATAAATCCTTTTTCAAACAGTACATTAAGGTTTCTTATTATAGTTGTTCTGTCTAGTTCGGCACATACAGCAAGTTCACTTTTATTACAAGTTTTAAGAAAATGAATGTCTTTAAGTAACGAAAATTGAGTTGCTGTCAGATTTAGTGGTATAAATGCTTGATCATAAAACTTTGTGAGAGTATTTGCTGCACGTCGAAAATTAATACAATAACAGAGGCTATTTCTTAAACGTGTGGTTTTCATAATTTCTCCTCTTTAAGTTAATATGTGTAATAGCACGTGTGTATATACATAATATATCATATAATAGAATTTTTGTAAATAAAAAATTTGAATGATTAAAGAGGGGAATACATAAAAATGTAGGATTACCAAAAGTTATGGTCAAAATTTAAGTATTATTGCCTAAAAATAAAATATATGTTATACTAGGGTGCAGATACAATCCTGAGTTTTGTGCAATAAAGTGAAAAAGGACATTATTGGATTGATGAAATAAAAATAGTGCCCACATAAAGATAAATATCTATTTGATTGAAACAATGATTTGCTGGAAAAATGATGATTTATTGAAAAAATGATTTAATTACTAAATAATCATGGGAGGAAGCTATGAAAGAATTACCAATAGGAATAAGCGATTTTAAGACTTTGAGAGAAAATAATTATTTCTATATAGATAAAAGTTTATTTATAGAGAATATAGCTAAGAGTGTTGGTAAAACTTTATTATTTACGAGACCTCGCAGATTTGGGAAAACGATGAGTATGTCTATGCTCCGATATTTTTTTGATATCAAAAATGCAGATGATAATAAAAAATTATTTCATGGATTAAATATAGAGAAAACAGCTGCTTGGAATGAACAAGGGAAATATCCAGTGATATTTATTAGCTTTAAAGATTTGAAAATAGAATCATGGGAAGAATGTTTCGAAACTATCGGATATTTAATAACTAATTTATACAACAATCATAAAGAAATAATTGAAAAACTTGATGAAGTA
>JAITPM010000087.1 GCA_031289425.1 Fusobacteriaceae bacterium | reverse complement strand
ATTCCTTTGCTAATAATTTTTTTTTGGCTTTTATCTTCATTACTTAATAAATGCCCATGCAAACTAATTTCCTTCAATTGTTCTCTAGTCAATGTCGATAATATATCTAAATTAACCTTAAATATATAAATTGGAGCAGTAGAATAACCTTCACAATCTAGTGGCTCATTACGTGTTCTAATCTTTTTCCAAACTACTTTATTATTTTCAAAATTTTTTTGTTCTGCCGTCAGTCCCATGAAGTAATCAATATCAAATCCACGACCAATATTTTTTGGGAAGTGACAATAACCTTTTTCTCCAGGCTGTATCTTTAGTCTATTATAAATATTATCTTTCAAAGCATCCACACCAAGAGAAAATAATTCTGCTTTCCCATCTTTAGTTGTATTATGTCCATTATTAATAGGTGTACTTTTACCAGATTGCCCCTTGATTGCCAGTATTCTTCTAGATTGCCTAGTAGAAATATAATTATATACAAGCTGCGTATGGTTACCCCCCGTATCCACACAAGCAGCAAATATATATAAGCTTTCCTCACTTGCATATTTAAATTCACGGGTCCAGTAAGTATCTAATAATTTCCAAATTTGCGGTTCATTAAAATTCCCTTGTATTTGTCGATATTCTATTGCGTATGACCCATTTATTCCCCAACCAGTCACCTTAATAGCTAACCAGTCATCCTGTATATCTACTCCGGCAGTAATGATTAAAACTTCATCCGGTACCTCAGCAACATACTTTTCTCTATTTCTATATAACTTTTCATAATCAACATTATTGTTATCTTCCTTCCACGTCTCCGCCAGTACAGTATTAACAAAAGTGACTAACTCATTTGGATTCCTCTTAGCCGTCAGAAACTCCTTTACGATATCATTCCAAGTCCTTACATAAGAAGGTAAAGCCAATGCGTTCAAATGATATCCAATATTATCTACAATATCAGGTCTCTTATGAATCCAACGTCCACTTTCTTGATTATTCTTTTTCCACGCTTTTTCAGCACTTTTTTCTCCACATTTTTCACAAATCATAAATATATTGAGGTGTTTTTCCTCATCAGGCAGCTTGTCATCCCATTTTATATTTGTAAATTTCAATGTTTGCATGTGCCCACACTTAGGGCAAGCCAAATACCATTCACCTTGTGATGATTTGTTATATTCTTTTTCAATATTACTATGACCATGCGTGGTAGGTGTCCCTGATGCTACCAACTTACTTTTATCTCCAAAAGTAGTCTGTCTTTTTCGTATTAATGATAAAGGATCTCCTTCACCACCGCTGTTCTCTATATACCTGTCTATCTCATCTGCAAGGCAAATACATATTGGCCTACTGGCCATTTTATAAGGTTTTTGTGTCCCGATAAAAGCCAAAAAACCACCTTTGAATGTCTTATGTTTTATATTATCAATTCTAATATAATTCTTCAATTCTGTACTTTGGATTAGAGGATCTATTCTTTCTTTGCTATAATCTTCTGCCAAATGATCAGTTGGTTGCACTAACAACATTGGCACTGGATCAAACATTATGTATCTTCCGATTATTGAATTTATTATTTCTGATTTTGAAGTCTGTGATGCCCACATCAAAACCATCTGCCTTACTTGCTTGTCTGTAATCCTTAAGTGCGGTTCAACTGCATAAGGCCTCCTTGATGTTTCCCATTTTCCTGGTTCATTAGATGTAGCACTTGTCAATATCTTATATGTATCTGCCCATTCCAGTACAGATATATCTGTTGGGGGTCTCAAGACAGATAAACACCTTTTTACTAACTCCATACTTTTTTCTGGAATTACTGCCATTTTTACTCCTTCATATTATTAGATGGTGGATTATATTCAGCCATTTCCAACAATGCATTCATTATATGCTTTTGAATCATCTCTTTTCTATTCTCCGAAGTCACTATATCCATTGAATTGTCTATCTTATTAACAGCAGCTTCTAATGTTCCCTTAAATTTTGCAAGCATTTCTGTTAATATAAATTCTATATCTTCATCTGCATGGTATCTATTTTGTAGTATTGCCAATTTTTCTTCTGCAGTCTCTCTTTGCACTTTTTTTAGCTTGTTCCATTCATCTTTATCATTAATATATCTTTGCACATTGTTATGCAGGTTATATTTATCATTATCATTTTTAACCAGAATCCCTTTTTCAGTTAGATTTCTTACAGTTCTTTCAGATATTCCAATAACATCAGATAAAGTTTTCCCAGTAATATCTGTTAAGGTATTACCTTTTATATTTCCAACATAATTTTTAACACATTTAATCAAATCATATTTATTCCGTTTGCCTTTTATTTTATCGGTTTTATTACAGGTCTCAAATATTTCTTCCACATAGTCTGCTGATATTCCTAAAATTTCAGCTAATTGCTTGCTTGTACAAGTTATCATTTTAGATACTCCTTTCATTTTGCTTATATATACTCTAAGAAAGGGACTCGGAAGGAATCAAAAACAGTGAAATTTTTAGAACTTTCGGGCTACTGCGCACCCGCAAAGCAAAAAAAATGCGGCACAGTACCTTTTTTTAGTCTGGCAGGTCCTTGTCAGAGATAGCTATGTTGCTGTCGTTGTCATCCTGCTCCACTACCGCCCTTAGCTGCTCATACTCAATGTATGCCTTCTTATACTCCACATACTCCTTATCCGTTGTTATATTATGTATCTCTTTATCTATTGCATAGATGTCCTTTAATCCTTTAGCTCTTAATGCCCACGCCTCTTCAACACACTTTGCTTGTAATCCAGAAGTTGCCCTTGACCTTATCGTAGCAGTGGCAGCAGCATATTCTTTTTTAACTGCTTCTCTATTTTCAATTACCTTATCTATGCTTTCTAATGTCTCCTTGGCCAGAACGATAGTTTTTATCCTACCCTTTATCCAACCATCTTTACTTGCTATGTTACGTAGTGTCGAGTAGTTGAGCTTATACTTGATTGCTAAGTCAATAAGGTTTTCTCCTAATTCATAAGCTTTTTTAATATTCCATTTATATTCATTTGGTTTGTTTTTTAGTTTATGTTTTTTGGGATATTTCTTTTTATATTCCATACCATTCCCCTATTCATTTAAAATGTAATATAAATGTATAATGATTAATCATTTTGATTACATTGTTATTATAGCAATAATGTTCTTTTATCAGATTTATTTATGGGCTTAGATATACCTATATTACTTGTTTGTAACATTTATAAAGCTTAACCACTAAGTGGTTTCAGTGGTTAAAAGATAATTTAACACAAAATTTAACCTTTCAAGATTGTCATAATGCCCATATTTATGCATTATTACTTTAGCTTCTCTTGATAAATGCTCTTGGTCAAATTTTGATATTAATTCAATTAAAAACGAATAGTCAAATATATTGTATTGAGATAAATATTTATAGATATCTCGGCTTTCTTTCTTTTTATTTTTTCTAGCAAATTTATTAGTAGCTTTAAATCTTATATATTCCCTTTCCAGAATTGGTTTTATATTTTGCTCAATATATGTAAAAGTCTTATGCATAAATTGTTTTTTAGCATTATGCAAAAATAATATTTTAATCATTTCTGGGTGATTTAATAAATCCTCTAATGAATTAGTCATGCTATATATATTCGTCATATATCTATATGTATCGTTGCTATATCTGTATTCTAGCCTTGTTATTTTTTGTCTTAGCTTAGATTCTACGTCTTTGCTATATATAATAAAAGTAGATTTTTTATTAATTTTGGTGAAGTATGATTCATCTGCTCTACAATCTTCTAATTTCTCACTTTTTATAAATCTTCCAATGAATTTTGGAGCATTGAATTGGTTAATAAATAACTGGAAAACCGTTTTATATTCATCAAAATCTATAGGGATATTTATATTTAATTCTATTTCCATTATTTTTGCATTTGATAGGTCTATATATATTTGTTTACTTTCTAATATTTTTTTTAGTTTTTTTATGGCATTTGATAAATCTGTTGTATTAGAATTTCGCACATTATGTCCTTCTAATACTTTATTCGGATTAAATTGGAGTTGGTCAAAATATTTTTCCTTTGCTTCTCCGTTTTCATCGAAATAAATAGCATATGCTGATACTATTGAAAATAATTCATCCTTAATTATAATCTTCTCTATTATTTGATTGTCTCTATCTTCATGTTGCACTTTCCATTTACCATCGGTTTCAAATTTGAAATTAAACAATGCTATTTTGTCTATTCCATATCTATATACCTCATTATCTTTCATAGCATTTCCTTTATAAATATAAAAAGTGGCCTTTTCAAACCACTTTTTCTAATGTATATTTTTATATTATTACCATGTTATCATTATATAACAGAAATAGGACCATTACAAGACCACTTTTAGACCACTTTTAGACCACTTTTAGTCCGTTTTTGAAGCAAGCATTTTTAAGGTGTCAATATTCCTATTAGTTATATAATTATCTCTATAAAAAATAATTTCTGCCAATAATTTTATTAAGTACGTTGTTATACGTTTAACTGTGGTTGTTCCAATGCCTAATGTTTCTGCGATATCCTCAATTGTATTTTTTTTAAAATATTTTAATTCTATAATTTGATAATATTTTTCTTCTTTTATTAGAACTAGAGAATCATTTATCAATTTGCTTTTTTGCCCTAAATCTGCTATTTCATCAATTATTTTTTCTCTAAACTCTTCTTTTTTTTCGATTTCACTTTTAAGATCCATTGAAGTACCCCTCGGCAATCCATCTAAAAAAGATTTATAATTTCTTATCACTATAGCATTTATATTTTCACTTTTAAATACAATTCTTTTTTTTATTTTATTATGATTATATAGAAGACGCTCCACTTCTCTGTATTGTTCCAATGTTATTTTCATTTTTGGCTGTTTTGAAGATTTCATTTTACCTCCAATTATATAAAATGTTCTCTCGGAATCTCCAACGCCGATATTTGGGGACTCCTTTTTTTATTTTTTTAAAATTTCCTCCACTTTTTGTGAAAAAACACTTGACAAATAGGCATATTTTTGAGGCGCATCCTAGATATTTGTACTTTATTTTTTCGGAGGATTTTATATGTTTCCTTGTTGCTCGGTTTTTTATGCTACACATTTTTTACCCTTGAAATAAAAGTGTGTCTTTATATATTGTTAACCAAAGTTTGCATTACTTATTTGAAAAAGATTCCGAGAAGCAATATAAATTTTGATTTCAATTAATTATTTTGACACCGAATACAACAGCTATCTCCTCCTTGTTGGAATCCTCTTCATTTTTATTTCTCCAGAATCAATTTTTTCCAAAAATTTCTCTATTTCTTCAATTGTTATAAATTTCCATTGAATATTTCCATCTATATCCTGTGCTTGCAATTTATTTGCACCTAGTTCTCTATAAATATATATTACAACAGTCCAATATTTAGTTCCCTTAATTGCTTCTGCCTCCATATTTTTTTTTGAGATATATTTGATTCTAACTTTTTCTATGATTATCCTTCTCCTTTTTGTATTTATATTTTTTTAATCATATACAGATATTGTTTATTATCCATCCATTATAATATTAATCCGTCTGGAGCAATTAATATTTCTTTTGCTTTTCTTTTACTCCCACAACTATACCCTAATTCAATTTCTTTTATTTGAAATCCTTTGTATAATTCTCTTATTTCAGGTTGATCGTCATAAGTCAAAATCCACCGACTAAATCTTCTGGATTTTAAATTGATTTCGATGATACGGACTATACGAATAGATTAATTCGTCTGTGTTTGTTACTTTTATTTGTGCTTTTTTCAAAGATATTTCTTTTATTCTTTCTATAAGAATTTGTTTATTAAATCTACAAGAAATATTATATTCGCTTTTTTGTTCATTTCCGCCTATAATGCCAGCTTGTATAATTCCGGAGAAATTGACTCGATTCAAGTAAAAAAATGAAAATCCTAATTTTAAAATTAAATCTTTATGCATTGTTGTTATTTCTTGATTCCTATATTCTATATAAAAAGCTTTTATTTCTTTAGCTTTTTTTATATTTACTTCTGTTGTTTCAATTAATCGGATAAGTTCATCCGTTCGTTGTGTTGTACAATACCAAAAAGCAACTACCCCCTTATTTATATCATTTATTTTTAGCTCCCG
>JAITPM010000053.1 GCA_031289425.1 Fusobacteriaceae bacterium | reverse complement strand
AAAGTATATACCCAACTGATAGTAGAAAAAATAGTCATCCATAGTCCATAATCCTGTTTCCCAAGATATTTTAAAAATAGTGGAATCGAAATATAGCTAAATATCATTGCTAATATTTTATAGATAAACCCGAAAGATATTTGTTTCTTTAATATATTAATTCTATTCATTCTTTATTCTCCAAATACCATTTATAGGTTTTTTCTAGTCCCTCTTTTAATTCAATTTTATATTTCCAACCTAACGAATCTAATTTTGAAACATCTACTGTTTTTCTTAATATTCCATCTGGTTTTGATAAATCTCTTTCTATTTTTCCGGTATATCCGACTATGTTTTTAATTAATTCAACTAGTTCATTTATCTCAATATCTTTTCCTATTCCTATATTGATGAATTCTTTTTCTGAATAATTATTCATAAGAAAAATTAAAGTGTCTGCTAGATCATCAATGTACATAAATTCTCTTCTTATTTTTCCGCTTCCCCAAATTTCTACTTTTTCTTTTTTATTTATTTTAGCCTCATGGAATCTTCTTATTAGTCCTGGTATAACATGAGAAGTCTCTAAATCAAAATTATCATTTGGTCCATAAATATTTGTTGGCATTACAGAAATAAAATCGCACCCATATTGATTTCTAAAATATTCACACAATTTTAAACCTGCAATTTTTGCTACTGCATATGCTTCGTTAGTCTCTTCAAGTTTACCAGTTAATAAATATTCCTCTTTCATTGGTTGCACAGATTTTTTAGGGTATATACATGAACTTCCTAAAAACATTAATTTCTTTACATGGTTTTTAAATGAAGCCATAATTACATTATTTTGTATTTCTAAATTTAAATATAAAAATTCCACTGGGTTATTTTTATTAGCTTGAATTCCTCCCACTTTTGCAGCAGCTAGAAACACATATTCTGGTTGTTCTTCAGAAAAAAAATCTAACACTTTTGTTTTATCCAATAAATCCAAATCAGAATGATTTTTTACTATTATATTATTATAACCCAATTCCTTTAATTGTTTAAATATTCCATTTCCAACTAAACCAGTATGCCCGGCTACATAAATCTTACTGTTTTTATCCATTTATTTCTTCAAACTCCTCTAATGCATCCATTAAATAATCTATAGAATTTATATTGTTTTGAGAATGGTTCCCAACAAACAAACCATTATCATGTATAAAATCAGCATTCTCCAATGTTTCAAAAATTTCATAATCTAAATATTCTATTGCTTTATTTCTGGTAAAATTACCCGTTACAATTGGTCTTACTTCTATTCCCTTATTTCTAAATATTTTTACTAATTCATTTCTTTTTCCTTCATATTTATCATCTAGTATCATAGCAAATCCAAACCAAGAACTTTTCTCAATTTCTTTTTGTATGTTGATATCAATAAACTGTGAAATATTTTGTTTAAAATATTCTGCATTGCTTCTTCTTTGTTCAATTATAGAATTCAATTTTTCTAATTGAACACTTCCTATTGCCGCTTCCATTTCCAATGGACGCAAATTATATCCCGGCATGATAAAATTAAAACTTTCATAAAACTCGTCATCATTCTTTTTATAAATTTTGCTGTCTTTTGGAAGATTTCTAGTCCAGCCATGCGCCCTTATTGAAAGCATATAATGATATAATTCTTCATCGTTAGTAACTGTTACTCCACCTTCCATAGTACATAAGTGATGAGAATAAAAAGTAGAATACGTTCCTGCCAAACCTATTGTTCCTAATTGTTTTCCTTTATATAATCCACCCATAGATTCGCAATTATCTTCTAGTAAAATCAGGTTATTTTCCTCGCATAATTCTAAAATTTCGTCAAAATTATTTGGATTTCCCAATAAATTTACAACACAAATTGCTTTAGTGTTCGGAGATATAGCTCTCCTTAATTTATTTATGTCAATATTTAAAGTTTCTTTATTTATGTCAAGAAATTTTAATTTCAAATTATGTTGGGCCAATGGAAAAAATGTAGTACTCCATGAAACTGCTGGGACTATTATCTCATCTCCTGGTTTTAATCTTTTTGAATATATGAGAGCAGAAATTAATAAAAGATTAGCAGAAGAACCAGAATTAGACATTATTGCATATTTACTTCCAAATTTGTCAGCAAATTTTTGCTCATATTCCTTTACTTCTTTTCCCATTGTATAAAAATTGGATTTTATAACTCTTTCTATAGCTTCAAGTTCTAATTTTGACCAAGTATCATCTGACAGTGAATATTTTATCATCTCATTCCTCCAATATTTTGATTAATTTTTATTTTTTATAATATAATCTTTTTCTACAAACTCCAGATCATGTTTTATCATTATTTTTATAAGTTCCATAAAAGATGTTTTTCTTGGATTCCAACCCAATATATTTTTGGCCTTTGTAGGATCTCCTAACAGTGTTTCCACTTCTGAAGGTCTAAAATATTTGGAATCTATTTCGATGATAATATTTCCTGTTTCTTTATCTATTCCTTTTTCATCTATTCCATTACCATGCCATTCTATATCCATTCCTACTTCTTTGAATGCAATATCACAAAAATCTTTTACAGAATATTGCTCTCCCGTTGCTATTACAAAATCTTCTGGTGTTTCCTGTTGCATCATTAACCACATACATTCAATGTAGTCTTTTGCATATCCCCAATCTCGCAAAGAATTAAGATTTCCAAGATAAAGTTTCTTTTGATATCCTTTTGCAATTCTAGCTGCTGCTAAAGTTATTTTTCTTGTTACGAAAGTTTCCCCTCTTCTTTCTGATTCATGATTAAAAAGGATACCATTTACTGCAAACATCTCATAGGCCTCTCTGTAATTTTTGGTTATCCAATACCCATATTGTTTTGCAATCGCATAAGGAGAGGTAGGATAAAAAGGTGTAGTTTCAGTTTGGGGTATTTCTTGCACTTTGCCATATAGTTCTGAGGTAGAAGCTTGATAAATTTTACAAGTTTTTTCCATTCCCAAAAATCTTACTGCTTCAAGTATTCTTAATACACCTATTGCATCCGAATCAGCAGTGTATTCTGGTACTTCAAAAGAAACTTGGACATGTGATTGTGCTGCAAGATTATATATTTCTGTTGGGTTTATCTCTTTTATTAATCTCGTTATGCTCATAGAATCAGTCATATCTCCATAATGAAGATGAATTTTTCTTTTTTTATGCATGTCTTCTATCAAATCTTCTATATATAAATGTTCTATTCTTTCAGTATTAAATGTTGAAGCTCGCCTTATTATTCCATGTACTTCATAATTTTTATTCAGAAGAAATTCAGCTAAATATGAACCATCTTGACCAGTTATTCCTGTTATTAATGCTATTTGTTTCATAAAAAATTCTCCTTAATAATTTTTCAATTTTATCCATGAATCGGGGACTATATTTGAATAATCCCATTTTATATAATCAGTATTAAACCATTTTTCCGGTGCTATAACTATTTTATCAGGATTGCTATTAAGCCAAGCACCCCACCAACTAAAGCTACTATTTGGTATAATGTTATGTTTACATAAACTCATTAATTGCATGTCTCTATAACTTTCTTCTCCATTATTCCAATCAATATAATAGGTTATGAATTCTATATTTATATTTTTTTTACACCACTCAATATCATTTGAAAATATAAAAAAAACTGGATTTTTAACTTCTTTACTTATATAAGAAATTGCATTTTTATAGTAGTATAATGGTGCTAATCTACCTAATCCGACATTTTCAATATAATCTCCTCTTCTGATGTGAATTGAAATTGAATTACTTTTTTCTATTTTTGTTTTAATTTCACAATTTTTTTGGGATAAAACATCGGTAAACTTAAAATCTTTTCTTATTATACCTTCTATTTCTTTAAAATATTTTTCATTCTGCCACCATCCATAATAATATTTAATAAATTTTTTATTTATTATTTTTTTTACATCTTTTTCGCCCCATTTTTCAACATGTAAAATTATGTGTGATTTAGTCAATGCTTTACGAATAATTCTTTGAAACATATTTCTTTTAATTGAGAAATTAAAAAAGTCATTATTCGTCTCAATTCTTCTTATGCTAATATTAAAAATTTTTTCTAATTCGAACCCATTATGTATACTATTTTTTTTATAATAATTTAAATCACCAAAAACATTTTTTTTCTTTAATTCTAAACTTTTATAAAAAGCATACTGAAACATTTGATTTCCTAGTCCATGATAAAAATAGACTATTTTATTTAATTCCATTATTTATTTTCTCCTTATGTAACACATTTTTATTTTTTTATATTTTAAAATATGAAAAAATTCTGTTAAAATAAAAATTGGTAAAACAACAATTAATAACCCAAATATAAATTTAGCAAAATATGTGAAATCCGTTATTATTGATTCAGATTGCACAAATAAAATACAGGAGATATATATATTTATGAAATTTAATGTTTTTACTTTTCTAAAATAAGATATTAAATAAGCGCTTATAATAGAAAAAATTATTCCAAAATATCCAATATTCATTTGAGATATAACATCATACCTAGAGTTTGGTCCGAAGTGTGGAGAATTTATATTATATAAATATGAAACTATGTCAAACCCCAAAGATGGACTTGGCAATTGAACAATACGGTTTGATATAGGCGCTGCTAATGAGAGAATGTAGTATTGAAACAAATTAATAATATTTAATTTATCAATATTATTATTTGGATAAACCATATAATACACATCACCTGTACTTATTAACCTAAATAAAAAAGATTTTAATACACCATTATTTGGTTTTATAGCAAAGATAAAAAATACAAAAACCATTGAAAATATAAATAGTTTTTTTTCATTTTTCTTGTATTTAATGAATTTTATGCCTATGTTAAATTCGTTAAGCATATAATATACATATGAAAAATATAAAAAAAATAGTATGCTACTTACTTTATCTCCGCTAATAATAAACATAACAAATATAATGATGATATATAAAAAATCTATTTTGCTTCTATTATTTTTGTATAATTCACGTTTAATCAATATTAATATTAGTTGACCAGGAAACACAATTCGCCTTAAATAGTTTATTATTCCCACGTTATTAAATGCAATTAATTTGTAATTAAAAGCTTTTAATCCAACAAATTTAATATATAAAAATATTGTTATAAAAAATAAATACAAATGGATGGTATAAAATAATTTGAAATATGAAAAATTTTTTATTTTATTTTTTATCAGGTTATTTTGTTTTATGAGAAACAATTTGAGTGATATAAAAAAAGTAATATTTATTAATATTAATTGATAAAAATATTCTTCATTTATATTATTTATAATTTTAAGATAAATTATTATTGTTAAACAGGACGACAAATTTATACATAAAATATTTAACGGATCAAATAAAGAAAAAATATTTTTTCTAAAAACTAATAAATTTATTGATAATATTACAATAAATAAAATTCCCAATGTATAATAATCTTTTAAAAAAATATTCATATAAAAATCTGCCCATGTCATGAAAAATACCTCATATTTAAACATTTTAAAACAATATCTACTTAATTTTTTAAGTACATTACAATATTTTATATCATAATTTATATTTTAATATTTCATCAATAATTTTAACAATATTTTTAATGATTTATATTTTTCTCTTAATTTAAATAAATTTTTATTTTTTAAGGAACCGTTAATTTGAATAGTAGTACTTTCCATTTTATGATATATTTTTATTTGGGGATTATAAAAAGAAATTAACTTATCTTTTTTTATAAAAAAATACAATATATCTTCTTCACAATACATAAAAGTGTTAGGATAAAAAACTTGTTTATATAAGCTATAATATTTTTTTGAAAAAATTAAAGCTGCTCCCATTAATGGAATATTAAATATTTTATTATTACAATCATATGATAATTCTTTATTTTTTTGAAATATTTTTCTAAAAAAACTTAAATTAAATATTTCTAATAATATACAAATTCTATTTTTAATAATAGACCATATTACTTTTTTCTTTTCCAATCCAACCACATGATATGGGTTTTGTGGTTTATGATCACTTCCTTCAATATATGGTCCTAAAATATCAAATTCTGATTCTGAATAGCTTTCCTCTATTTTATCCAAAAAATTTGAATCATTAATTATTGTATCATTATTAATTATTATTAAATATTTAGGAGCGTATTTCTTTATTGCAAAATCACTTCCAAGGTTATTGCCTTTAGCAAAACCTAAATTTTCTTTTGAAAATATTATCTCTATATCAAAAAAATTTTTTATCATTATATTTTTTAAATGCAATGTTGAGGCATCATTAGAACCATTATCGACAACTATAATTTTATAGTCACTTCTCGTAATGATATTATTTATTGAATCTATGCACTCTAATGTATCTTTCAAGTTTTTATAATGTAAAATTATGAAACAAAATTTCATATTCACTCCATTAATAGGTTTTTGGAAATCTGTGAGAATTCTTATTCTTTATATTAGCGATATGGAAAAATTTTATTCACCATATCTATTTATAAAGTTCTACTATTACTTTTTTTGTAATTTTAACATTCATCATATGCCTGTTGTAGATGATTAGTAGAGTTTTTTTCTAATGAAATAATCATGAATCATCCATCTTTTATATAAACAGAGCTACTAAAATTTATTTGATTGATTTTATGTTTATTGATATTTTATTTTTAAAATAACTAATTGCTTTAATTTTTTGCATTTTTATAAATTTATTGATTTTTTATTTTTACGAAATTAATTAAAATTATTATAAATTTTTATATATCCTTTTACCATAGAATCTAATGAGAATAACAAGCTTCTTTCAAATCCTAGTTTTGCTATCTTGTGATAAAATTCTTTATTTTCACTTATTTCTTTTATTTTTTTAGCAAGTGATTCTGCATTTCCCACCTCAAATAAGATATTCTGATTATTAATTATTTCTTTCATCCCTTCTACGTCACTTACTATGGTTGGTACTTTAGATGCCATTCCTTCTAGTGCAGCTAACCCAAATCCTTCCCATCTCGATGATAATACAACAATATCACTTGATTTTAAAATATTGGGGACATCTTTTCTTAGTCCAAGAAAAAATACTCTATCTGAAAGTTTTATATCATTTACAAATTCAATAGTTTTATTTTTTAATTCTCCTTCTCCAATTAATAATAATTTATATGTTTCTGGTAAAATATTTATAGCTTTTATCAAAGTTATTTGATCTTTCTGGTGCGAAAAACGCCCGACCATAGTTACAATCTTATCTTCATAAGTTAATAATAAATTTAAATTTCTTCTTTCTACTGGGATAGAATTTATATATTTTTCTAGATCTATTCCATTATGGATTGTTTTTATTTTTTTTGAATGATCATTTATATATTCTCTTAAATTTGTTTTCGTTTTTTCACTTATACAAATAATCATTTTGTATCTTGAATACATAAATTTTTCTATTATTTTAAAAAACTTATACAATCTTCTTCTATTATTAGTATTATGTTCAGTATATATGAAGTTTACATTATTAAAAAATAATGAAAGTATGCCTACATAATAAAACGTTGGGAAAATATGTGCATGAACTATACTATATTTTCCTTTTTTTAATAACATAAACAATTTTATAAATGTTATCAAAGAATATATTTTATCAATACTTAATATATGTATTTTTATATTTTTTTCTATTAAATCATTTATATAAATACTACCTTTTTCTTCAAGAACGGCTATTTCAATATCTATACCAATATCATTCATCTTTATGCTACAATCGTTTACTAATTTTTCAGCGCCACCACTTCCTAAATTATTTATAACTTGTAACACTCTCATTTATACTCCTATATATTCCTCATATACTATTTTATCGTTAATTTCAATCCTTGTTCCATAGAGTATTAATATTCAGATTCGTATTTAATATATTTTATTTATAGCACCATGTTATAGTAGTATTAACAGTGGCTATTTTAAAAATTAAAACTATTTATGACACTAAAGAAGATTATTCCATTGTTCAATCTCTCCCATACAAATCTCTTGTATAAATCTTTTCAATTACATCAGATAATTCATTTGCAAATCTATTAGAAACAATAACATCGCATATTTCTTTAAACTCATCTAGATCATTTATAACTCTTGAATTAAAAAAAGTTTTTTCTTTTAACCCCGGTTCATAAATAATAACTTCAATTCCCTTTGCCTTTATTCTCTTCATGATACCTTGAATGGAAGATGATCTAAAATTATCTGAATCCGCCTTCATAGTTAACCTGTATATTCCTACAATTTTGGGTTTCTTTTTTATAATACTATTTGCTATGTGATCCTTTCTAGTAGTATTAGAATCAACAATTGCACTTATTAAATTATTTGGAATTTTTTCATAGTTTGCTCTCAATTGTTTAGTATCTTTTGGCAAACAGTAACCTCCATATCCGAATGATGGATTATTATAATGGCTACCAATTCTAGGATCTAGTCCAACACCTTCTATGATATCCTTTGAATTCAATCCCCTTATTTCGGCATATGTATCCAATTCATTAAAATATGCAACTCTAAGAGCTAGATATGTATTTGAAAATAATTTTACTGCTTCTGCTTCTGTCGAATTCATAAATAAAGTCACTATTTTTTTTTTCAATGCACCTTCTATCAAGAGTTTAGAAAATATTTTTCCTTTTTCTGATTTATCCCCTATTATTATTCGACTTGGATATAAATTATCATAAAGAGCTTTCCCCTCTCTTAAAAATTCTGGACAAAAGATTATGTTTGAGATTCCAAATTTCTTTTTTATGGTTTCAGTATATCCTACAGGAACAGTAGATTTTAAAATAATTGTTGCTTGAGTATTCATCTTTAAAATATCATCTATTATATTTTCAACACTACTAGTATTGAAGTGATTTTTTTCTGGATCATAGTCTGTTGGTGTAGCAATTATTATGAATTCTGCGTTATTATATGCTTCTCCTTTATTGGTTGTAGCTATAAGATCTAATTGTTTTTTTGATAAATATTCTTCTATTTCTTTATCAATAATTGGAGATTTCTTTTCATTTATCATTTTTATTTTTTCTGGGACAATATCTAGTGCAAATACTTTATTTTTTTGAGAAAGCAAAACTGCATTTGATAAGCCTACATATCCAGTACCAACTATTGTTATTTTCATATTTTTGCGCTTCCTTATATAGTGTTTTTATACCATTCTATAAATTTTCTTATTCCATCTTCAAAATTAGTTGTTGGGTTATATCCTAATATTTTTTTAGCTTTGGTTATATCGGCATATGTTTTTTCTACATCTCCTGGTTGTATCGGTTGCTTGTTTAATATAGCTTTCTTTCCTAGTGTGGTTTCTATAGCTTCGACCATTTTTTTTAATGATACTACATGAGATCCTCCCAAATTAAATATTTCATATACTTTTTCATTCTTAAAAAGATAGTTTATAGATTTTAAAATTCCATCTATTATATCATCAATGTATGTATAATCTCTACTTGTAGTTCCATCTCCATAAAATGGTATTTCTTTCTCTTCCAATATCATTTTTGTAAATTTATGAATAGCAAGATCTGGCCTTTGTTTTGGTCCATATACAGTAAAAAATCTGAGCTGCACCATATCTATTCCATAAAGTTTATGATATACATGACCAATTACTTCTCCAGATTTTTTAGTGGCTGCATATGGAGAAATAGCAAAATCTACAATATCAGTTTCTTTAAAAGGTACTTCTTTGTTATTTCCATACACAGATGAAGATGAAGCTTGCACAAATTTCTTTATTTCATATTTCTTACATAGTTCTAAAATGTTCATATATCCTCTTATATTAACTTCCTCATAGAGTGTAGGCTCAATAAGAGATGGTCTCACTCCAGCCATTGCAGCTGCATTGAAAACAAGATCTATTTCATGTTTAGAAAATATTCTATCCATTTCTTCCGTATTCCTTATATCAGAATATTCAAGGATGAAATTATCTGAATCACATATTTTTTTTAATTTTGTTATTTTTTCATCTTTGGATAAGAAATTTGAAAAAAATTCTTTGTTTTTGCAATTATTAGTTGACTCTAAAATATTTTGTATCTTTTTATTATAATCGTAAAAATTATTAAAATTATCTATTATTATTACTTTATGTCTTAATTTTAAAAGTTTTTCTACAATAGTAGAACCTATAAATCCTGCTCCGCCAGTTATTAAAAATTTTTTCACTTCTAATACCCCCTACTTATTTCTTCAATAGTATCTAAATATTTTTTTATTACTATTTTTTCGTCAAATTCTTCTTCCACCTTTTTTCTTCCGTTTATTCCCATTTTTTTTCTCTCTTCTAGAGAAAGCGATAGAAATTTTTCTACAACTGCTAGCATACTTTTGGCATCTCTTGGGATCGCAAGAAATCCATTATATCCATCTTTTACTATATCTCTACATCCGACATTATCTGTAGTTAATATTGGTTTTCCCATAGCTGCTGATTCTATTAATGATCGTGGAACTCCTTCACGATAATATGATGGAAATATAATACAATCTGCTTCTTTTATTTGCTCACGGACATCATTAGATGTTCCCAAATATTTTATATTACTTTCTTTTTCCCATTTTAAAAGCTCATCTTTCGAAATATGATTTTTATCTTCTTTATAGATTGCACCTAATAACCAAAATTCTACATTTGGATATTTCTTATTTATTTCTTTCGAAATAGTATTTACTATTCGGACTCCTTTGCTATTTGATATTCTACCCAAAAATAAAAATATTATTTTACCATCTTTTTTAGCTATTTCAATGATATCAAATTTTTTTATATCTACACCTGAGCCTGGAATTCTACTACAGATATTTTTTGATATTAATTTATTTTTTATAAATATTTGCATATCATCATCATTTTGGAAAAAAACTTTTTTAGGAAATTTAAAACTAATTTTATATAATATTTTTACTATCATAGCTAATTTTGATGTTCCAAAAGTATCTCCAAGCCCTGTTATATTATTTATTACTGGAATATTTAAAATTTTTGCTGCTATTGTACCATAAATATTAGGTTTTATTGTATAGTGCAAAATGCACAATGGTCTTTCTTTTTTATATATTTTTAAATAATTCCAAAATAATTTAAAATCATGCAGGAGATTTTTTCCTCTTCTGTCTATTTCTACATTTAAACATTTCCATCCATTTTTTTCAATTTCATCACTAGTACTATCTCTGCCTGAAACACAAACCACTTCATATCCTTTTTCAGATAATTCTTTCATTAAACCATAACGCGAATTATATAAAGCAAAAGAAATATGTGCATTTAATATTATTTTTTTCACTATCTTCTCCATTTATTATTTAAACTATTCAAATCTCAAATCTCCATATATACTTTCTATTTCTCTAGCTTTAATTTTCTTAAATAATAAAATTAAAAATTCAGGCATTTTAAATAAAAAAACTTTTTTATTATATTTTTTAGCAATATTTTCTACTATTTCTCTTATAGATACATCTTTATCATCTCTTGGTATGTTTATTCCTTTTATTTCTTCATCTATAATTTTTTTAGTTTCTTCTAGGAGCTTATTTATATGAACTAAGGTTCTTTTATTTTTATTATTACCAAATGGTAAAATTGGAAATATTTTTACTACATTCTCTAATATTTTCATATTCCCAGGACAATTTTCTCCATACACCATCGGTGGTCTTAAAATAGAAACTTTAAAATTTTCATTTTCTAATTTTCTCAACATTTCTTCTGCTCTCCATTTACTTTCTCCATATGGAGTATTTGGATTCACTTTTGAATTTTTATTTAATACCAATTCTTTATCAATACTTCCATGTGTTCCATATACTGCGACTGTACTATAAAAAACAAAATGCTTAACTCCATTTTCCTTAGCCTCTCCAGCCATTCTTCTTGTTAACTCAGTATTTATCTCAAAATATTTTTCTCGTG
>JAITPM010000033.1 GCA_031289425.1 Fusobacteriaceae bacterium | reverse complement strand
GTATTGACCATAACAGAAAATATCAACGGAGAAAATGTTAAATCTTTAGAAATGAAATTTAATAAAAAATATGAAATAATAGAATTATTTATAAGAAAAATTGATTTTCGTGATAGGGTTGTAAAAGATTCGCTTACACTAAAGTTTAATAAAGGGGTAATTGTTTCGGAAGAAAGAGGGGAATAGGGAAAGGGTACGATATAATGAGTTTGTAAAAAATAGATAGGAGTGGTTTTTTTTATGAAAAAAAAAGTTTTAAATATATTAGTTTTGATTTTTATTTTAATTGTTTTCGTTGGTTGTTATGAGAAAAACGTTCCAAGTAGCTCAGTTGTTTCCACTAAAAATGAAAATGTGGAGATAAAACTTGAAATTATAGAATTGGATAATATACAAGAGAAGGAAGGATTAATCTATAAAAAAAATGAAGAATCTCCATATACTGGGAAGATATTAATAAGAAATAATGATGGTAGTAAGAGGATAGAACAAAGTTATAAGGATGGAAAAATTGGTGGGGAGGTAATTACTTATTATAAGAACAATAAAATAATGGAAAAATATGAAATCATAGATGAGAAAAAGAATGGAGAATATACTTGGTTTAGTGAAAATGATGAAATAAAAACAATAGCCCATTATAAATCTAATGAAAAACTTGATGAAATAACAGTTGATATAAAAAAGGACATACCATATACAGGCACATATACGGAAAAACACATCAATGGAAATGCAAAACAAACAATAAATTTTAAAGATGGAAAAAGAGATGGAGAATCCATTAATTATTATGAAAACGGGATAGTAATGGAAAAAATACCCTACGTAAATGGATTAAAAGATGGAATTTATTATTTTTATGGTTCAACTGGTGAATTGATAGGAAGTGGAACATTTAAAAATGATACAAGGAATGGAAAGTGGCAAGCATACAATGAGAATTCTGATGAAATGATAGAAAAAACATACATAAACGGGTTAGAAGATGGAGAATATAAAATCTATTATAACAATAAAAATATTAAAGAAGATGGATTATATAAAAATGGAAGTTTAAATGGTATGTTAAAAACATATTATCAAAATGGGAATACGGAATCTCAAGTTAACTATAGCAATGGAAAAAAAGATGGGGAATACAAAGTATTTTATGAAAATGGAACTTTAAAAGAAGAAGGTAAATATAATGACGATAAGCTAGTAGGTGAATCAACTATATTTCATGATACAGGTGAGCGGTTTGCAATATTACATTATACAAATAAAGGAGAAAAAACCGGTAAATGGAAATATTTTTATAAAAATGGAAAAGTTTTCCAAGAATATGAATATGAAAATGATCTTCCCATTGGTGAATATAAAAAATATTATGAAAACGGTTCCATAAAAGAAAAAGGAATATATGAGAGCGGTTTGCTAACTGGATATGTAGAAGAATATTTTCAAAATGGAAATCTTTCAACAAAAATAAAATATGCAAATGGCGAAAAAAATGGAGAAGCTATCACATATTATGAAAATAAAAAAATAAAAGAAAAAATAATATTTAAAAATGATTTGCCTGATGAGAAAATGGAATCATATTATGATGATGGATCATTACAAATCGTATCTACTTTTAAGAATGGAAACCCAGATGGAGAGTGGATATATTACTATAAAAATGGAAATATAAGCAAAATAACAAATTTTAAAAATGGAACAAAAGATGGAAAAGAAGAAGAATTTTACGAAAATAATATAAAAAAATTGGATGCCACATTTGAGAATAATAATAAAATAGGAGAATGGATAATATACCATGAAAATGGAAGAGAATCCATTGTTGTTCACTACGAAAATGATAAATTGAATGGGGAAATAATTGTAAAAGATGAAAAAGGTTTTAAAATTACAGAGGGAAATTACGAAGAAGATAAAGAAAATGGTAAATGGGTATTTTATGATGATAAAGGTAATATAGTAGACGAAATAATATATAATATGGGAGACATATTAAAAAAATAATATGTATGAAACTGCTAGCATTCATAGATGGAAAGAAAATTAGAATACGGCTATTAGATATAAATAAATCTGATGCATGTTATATTGAAAATACATATGTGAGTGAAGAAAGAAATTATAGCTAATTTGCGTAGTTTGTGACTCATATGCAAAAAAGTTGTTGACTATCATCTAAATTTATGGTAATGTGAGATTGTTAGATATGTTCTCTGCGTTGTCTAGAGTAATCCTATGAGGTTTTATCACTAAGAACCTTTTCCATAAGGTAGCATTACATTGAAGGACATACATTTATTGTAAAATTACTCTGCTAATACATAAGGTAACGTAGGTTCCATTTATTAAAATTATAATGCAATGTCGAACTAATTTAATAAAAAATCTCTTGGTATGATAAAAAACTATGAAATAAGAATCATATCATAAAAGATTATGAACTGTAAATTATACATTCTTGTTTAGGATAAAATATTATCTAGTCAAAACCGCTATATTTTTGCGCTGACGAAATAGAAATGGTGTTGTAGAGGGGGACGTCCTAGAAATATCTTCTTTACAACGGAAAAAATCAGCCAGAAATGGCTGATTTTTTAGTTAATATTGATTCATTTGATGTTTTGATTGATTAATAATCTGTGCTTCTATTTCGACTTGCTATTACAATTTACGATCTTTACTTAACATATTTAAATTAACATCTGACACTACATCATTTATGATGTATAATGATATATGAAGAAAAAATGGCATATTTATTATTATGAAAAACTTGATAAAACATTTCCTGTCATGGAATATATTGATTCCCTTGAGAACAGAGAAAAAGCAAAAACTTTGAGTTTTATAAACCTTTTAGAAGAGAGGACCTAATCTATCTCGTCCATATGGAGATTTATTAAAGGATGGTATACATGAAATTCGTATTAAATTAACTGGAACAGATGTTAGAATCCTATATTATTTTTGTTTTAAAAACATTATTATATTAACTAATGTTTTCGAAAAACATGCAGACATTGTCCCTGAATCAGAAACAAATATCGCCAAAAAATATCGTTTAGATTTTTTTAAAAGATTTAAAGAAGATGATTTCAAGGAGGATAAAAAATGAAAAGTTTTAGAAGCCATCTGAGTGAAAAATTTAAAGATCTGGAATTCAAAAAATATTACGAAGAAGAAAAACATTTACTTGCGTTGGGTGTAAAAATAGCAGAAATGCGTGAAAAACTAGGTATGTCTCAAAAAGAATTAGCAAAACAATGTAATGTAACTCAACAACAATTATCAAAAATTGAAAATGGAGTTAATTGTAATTTGTTGACATTTTTAAAAGTATCAGAAGCCCTTGGGTTATCTGTTAATCTTCAATAGATTAAATATTTACCAATTAGGATTTTTATTATCACTTTTCTTCTATTTCAATAAAATATATGTTATGATAAATCATGGTGTAAAAGTTTGTCTTGCAGAAAGGCATGGATAATAACACTAAAGTGAGGATTCTTGCTGATCTTCTCTTATTATTTTAATTTTTAGGTGCTTTGTAACCTTGACTATATCAGACAATGGCTCGCTCACTTGTTGTAATTAAAGAAAGTTGTTGTGGTATAATTTTCAATTGGCGTTTGACCTGATTTTAGTTTAGCATAAACAATATATATTTTTCGTATAGCTAGTCTGATTTTGACTAGCCTAATTTTATTCCCTTTTTGATGAACTCCCTCAAAGTTTGTTGTGCCTTGTCCTTCTCTGATAAAAGAATCTCATTTTCCCTTAATCCGTATTTTTCAAATTCCCAATCAATACCAATATCCTTATCATTCCATAATATACCGGAATCGTATTCTGGTGCATAATAGTCAGTACATTTATATTGAAATTCCGTATCATCTTCTAATGCTATAAATCCGTGAGCAAATCCTTTTGGTAAATAAAACATCTTTTTATTTTCTGCCGTTAATTCTATCTTATACCATTTACCAAAGGTTTTGCTAGCGTACCTCAGATCTACACCTACATCAAGCACCCTTCCTGTCGTTACTCTGATCAATTTCCCTTGCAAGAACTTTGTCTGAAAGTGTAATCCCCTCAATACTCCTTTTTTAGATTTGGAATGATTGTCTTGGACAAATTCGTCCATAATTCCTAATTCTTCAAAATCTTTCTTTGTAAAAGTTTCCATAAAGAAACCTCTGTTATCTCCGAATACTTGTGGTTCTATTACTATTAGGCCTTCAATGCCTGTATCTATTTTATTAAATTTTGACATCTTATCCTCCGCTATTTTTGTTTTAATAAACCCATTAAGTATTTACCATATTCTGATTTCATTAAGGGTTTTGCTAATTTCTTTAGTTTTTCATCATCTATCCATTTATTATTATATGCTATTTCTTCAGGACAAGCAACCATAACATTTTGTCTACTTTGGATTGTTCTTACGAAATTTGACGCATCCAGCAGCCCCTCATGGGTACCTGTGTCTAGCCATGCCATTCCTCTTCCAAACGTCAATACATTCAATGTCCCTTCATTCAGATACATCTCATTTAATGTTGTTATTTCCAGTTCTCCTCTGGCAGATGGTTTTACATCCTTTGCTTTTTGCACAACTGTGTTATCATAAAAATATAGTCCCGGTATAGCGTAATTTGATTTCGGTTCCTTTGGTTTTTCTTCTAGTGAAATTGCTTTTCCTTTTTCATCAAATTCTACAACGCCGAAATCTTTTGGATTACTCACATAATATCCAAAGATTGTAGCTCCTTTTTCCCTTTTTGCAGCTTCTCTTACGATACCTGTGAATCCACTTCCGTAGAAAATATTATCTCCCAGGACTAGGGAACATGCATCGTTTCCTATGAACTTTTCTCCTATTAGGAATGCTTCTGCTAGGCCGTTTGGTGCATGTTGTACTGCGTATTCTACTTTGAGCCCAAAATCTTCTCCTGTTCCTAATAATTCTTCAAATACGGGCACATCTCTGGATGTGGATATTACTAATATCTCATTTATTCCTGCTAACATTAGAACTGATAATGGATAATAAATCATTGGTTTATCATAGATTGGGGATATTTGTTTACTTATTGATTTTGTAACTGGGTAGAGCCTTGTTCCGCTTCCACCTGCTAAAATTATTCCTTTCATTGGAGCCTCCGTGAATTTTATTTATTATATTTGATAGTTTATGTTATATTTCTTACAGAGAACCAAGAGGTTCGAACTGTTAGAGAGATGATAAATAGATTCAGGATAAAGGTTCTCATGTTTTGAGAGCTTTTGTTCTATTTTTATATTAATATAAATTATATTTGTTATATTTTGTATTTTATGCTATATTTTTTATAGAGAACCGATAGGTTCGAACTGGTGTAAGTTAGTTTCTTGAGTAGAATAACATACACCAGGAGATAGTTTATGAATATTTATATTGAAAACTTACATATCAATGGAATAGTAGTGATTGTTATCATTATTGTTGCACTGATATGGTGGAACAAATGTAAGTAGAAGTACTACCTCACCCCTTTGCGGGGTAAAAATTATGGGTATTATGATAAATTGTTAAATATATATTTTTTGTAAATGGCTAGTTTTAGTTTGACTAGCTTGTTTTTATTTTTCGTGGGTTGTAGAGATAAAAATTTATATTGTTTCTCTTGTTAACTAAAACCTTGCACATAAACATTGGTGTGCAGGTGGTGTCCGGGAACAGCAAAATATTTAACCGTTGGCTCGCACATAAACAATTGGTGTGCAAGGGGCCAAGAGCCCTTGTTCTCAAATAGAATACTACATAAAAATTTAGTTTATCTCAGTACTAGATTGTTATGTAAAATTCTAGATTTATTGATATTTACAAAGAAATTTTGACAATACTCAACAACTATATGAGATATAATGAAACAATTCAGTTTTCTTTCAATTAACTACTACATTAATGTGTTTTAGAACAATCAGTTCTTTCATAATAAGATTCGCCAAAATTAATTATCCAGTAAAAATCAATTATGTGATAAACTAAAATTGTTTATTATGATATTTTTTATTAATCAAAATTAATCCGATTTTCTTCAATAACCAATGGTCTTTTCATTATTCTACTATTGATATTTAAAATATACTCTCCAATAAATCCTATAAAGAATATTTGAGCT
>JAITPM010000029.1 GCA_031289425.1 Fusobacteriaceae bacterium | reverse complement strand
GTCTTCTGTTGTTTTATACATATCTTCTTCGAACTTAGGTAATTGTCCGGTTCCTTCGCAGACTTCTCTTTTTACCATAAAAGGAGTTAATTGTTCTGTATAACCTTGTTCTAATGTGTGGGTATCCAACATAAAATTAATCAAGGCTCTCTCCAGTCTAGCTCCTGCTCCGGTATACAATACAAATCTGGCTCCGCTTAATTTTGCGCCTCTTTCAAAATCTAATATACCCAAGTTTTCACCTAATTCCCAATGAGGTTTTGGTTCAAACGAAAAAACTTTAGGTGTGCCCCATTTTCTGACTTCGATATTCTCACTATCATCTTTGCCTATTGGAGTGGAACTATGGTATACGTTTGGAATTATCATTTGTAAATATTTTATTTTTTCATCAACATCGGATAATTTTTTATCCAAATCTTTTATTTTTTCAGAAATAGTTCCCATTTGTTTTATTTTTTCACTTGCGTCAATTCCATCTTTTTTTAATTTTGCGACTTCTTGTGATTCGATATTTCTTCTCTGTTTTAGAGCTTCTACCTCTCCCAGAATATTTCTTCTTGTTTCATCCAATTGAATAAATTCATCTAAATCAAAATTAGAATTCCTATTTTTTAGGATTTCCTTCAATTGTTCTGTATTACCCCTTATAAATTTTAAATCTAACATCTTACCTCCAAATCCATATCATTTATTACTTCATATTTAAATACTAGCACTATCAAAATTATGTGTCAATATTTATTTTATTATATTTATTTTATATTTTTTTCTAATCGTTTAACCGACTTTAAAAGCTCAGGTAATTTTTTTAACGCAGCCCTAATTTTTATATCCTCTCGCACAGGGACAAGCGGATAACCTGTAAGCACTTGATTATCGGGAATGTTTCCACTTACGCCACCTCTTGCTCCAATGATTACGTTATTACCGATTTTTATATGCCCTGCAACACCTGTTTGACCGGCCAGAGTAGTATTATTACCTACTTCTGTGCTGCCGGATATTCCTACTTGAGATACAATCAGACAATTTTCACCTATTATATCGTTATGTGCGATCTGTACCAAATTATCTATTTTTGTATGTTTTTTTATTATTGTATTTCCGATTGTTCCTCTATCTATTGTCGTGTTGGCACCTATTTCTACATTATCTTCTATAATAACTGAGCCTATTTGATCTATCTTTGTATTTATTTCATTTATTTTTACAAACCCAAACCCGTCTCCACCTACTACACAACCAGGTTGTAATATACAATTTTTACCTATTTTACAAAATTCTCTTATTGTTACATTTGAATAAATTATAGAATTATCACCTATATCAACTCCTTCACAAATAGTAACATTGGGATAAATAACCACATTTTCACCAATAGTAACATCATGCCCAATATAGGAGTTGGGCGCTATGTTGGCCGAACTTGATACTTTTGCAGAATTTTCTATAATTTTTTCAAAGGGTTTTATTTTTCTTTTAAAAAATGCAAGCAATTTTGGCATTAAATTTCTTGGATTATCGTTTGATATAAGATAGACTTTACTATTGTTTTCAGGTAGCGGTACATCAGGAACAATTATAAATTTTGCCATTGTTCCATTCAGGTTTTTTAAAAATTTTTCTTCTGATGCGAAAGTTAACATATCCTCTTGTGCTTGAAAAAAGGGAGCTAGCCCTGAAACAATGCCAGCGCTTGCATCCCCCTTTATCCTACAATTAAGGATGGTAACCAAGTCAGATATCTTATAACTCATATTACCTCCATGTTTTTTCTATAATATTTATTAATATTTATTTATTTTTTTGGTGCAGGTGTTCCTTTGTTAATTTCGGTTATTACAGCTGTTGTTATATCTGTTGCTTTACCATACATAACAGCATTAAATTCTAATACAAGATCGTATTTTCCGGCTTTAGCGACGTTAGTTACTGCTGTATTTATTTTAGTTTGTATTTCTTGCATTTTTGTTGTTTCTTCTTTAGTTAATTCTTGTTGTTTTGTAGTTATTTTCTTTTGAAAATTATTAACCATAGTTTGATATGCAGTTTTTTCAGCTTCTGTAACCGAAGTTTTAGCATTTAATTCGATTTGTTTTTGTTGAATAGCAACTTCGTCTTTACTTATTTCGATTTCCATTGCTTTTCGCTTATCATCCAATGCTTTATAAATTATTTTTGTTTGAGAATATTCATCCATTACCTGTCTTGCATTAACTACTGCGATATTACTGGCATACGCAGCTATTGATGCCCCTAGTACCGCTATTAATACTGCTATTTTTTTCATTGTTTGTATACCTCCAAAATTTTTAAATTAGTAATTTAAATTATCTAAGTAATATTTTTGACGTATAAATTGTTTCCAAAGTTTAAGTTGGAAACAATTTATACCTATTCATTATTTATATTATTATTCATTTTATTATTCATATTGTTTATTTAGTAATTAATATTAGAATGATTGTCCCATATTAAAGTAGAATTCCATTCCCTTGTCAAGCTTGTTACCTACAGGCCATCCAAAGTCAAATCTTAATGGTCCTACCGGAGTATTCAATCTTAGACCAACACCAGCTGTAGTTCCCCATTGATGTGGGAAATTTTCATCTCTTACATATTGTTGATCTCTTCCTTTGTTATCCCAAGCTCTTCCAGCATCAAAGAATACTACAAATCCTAATACATCGTTAATTTGAGTTCTATTTTCAACAGTTGCAGTAACTTTCTTAGTTCCTCTAAAGAAACCGCCATCGTATCCTCTAAGTGTATTTCCTCCACCTACCCAGAATCTTTGAGTTTCTTTAGTACTGTCAGTCATTATTCCGCCGACTGCTCTATATGCAAAGATATTTTTCTTGAATAATCCTCTATGATATGTTCTATATTCTAATGTAGCATTTCCAAACGTATCGCCTTTATATCCGCTTACTGTTCCACCTTCGACTTGTAATTTTATATATTGACCCTTAGTAGTATTCCAAGGGTGATTTCTAGAATCATATGTGATCGCAGGCGCCAAGCTCCATACGTAATACTTATCGTTTATTCCCTCTACTTTATCTCCAGAACTCCAGTAATAATCATTACCAGATTTTGTAAATTTACTTTTTCTTGCTTTTTCTTGTACATATTCTACTTTACCGGTCAAGCTTAATCTCAAGTTCTTTGACAGTCCTTTTCCTAATGTAAGTTTTCCACCTAAAGTATCTATTTTATTGAATAAGTAGCTATCATCATCTTCATATTGATTGAAGTATAATTGCCAGCCCCATGAAATTCTGTTTGTTCCTCTTATCCATGGATCGTAAAAATTAATAGAAAGATTTGAATAATTATCACTTGATCTTTCATATGAAAGTCCAAAATCTTGTCCTCTTCCCTTCCAGTTAGAATCTTTTACAGATAATGATCCCATGAATCCAACTTCTGATCCATATGAAAGAGCTCCTTGTAACATTGCTGTTCTCTCTTCATCAATTAGTAATACTACTGATTTACCTTCAGGATCTCCGGGAATAGAATTTGCTTCATATTTTACATTTTTAAAATGTCCCAATCTCATTAGATTATTGACTGTTTCATCATATTCATTAGAATTAAATATTTTTCCTTTTTGTATTTCTATTTCTCTTTCTATTACATAATCATATGTTTTTAATTGATCATCACTTGGTTTTCTTCGATCACCTTTTTGTTTTACAACCATTTTTTTGAATTTTATATCTCTTACAATTCCTTCATTCAAATAAATTTCCAATTCCATATTGGAATTAATTCCCATATCTGTGACTTCCGTCAATACATAGCCGGCTTTATGGTATTTACCCAATACAGCATCTCTATCTGTTCTTACTGTATTTATATTAAACATTTTTCCAATCTCTGTTTTCATTTCTTGCAATAATTCTGAATCAGTAAACATAGTATTCCCATAAAATACTACGCCTCGTAATACAGGATTTTCTTTTAAATTATAGACTATTCTTACTCCTCTTCCTTCTCCAAAAGCTTCTGGAATAACCTCAGTAAAATAGCCACTTTCAACTAAGTTTCTGTATCCTTCTATTACTTTATTTCTAGAAAAATAACTTCCAACTTTTATTGGTACTATTTCATTTAATCTTTCTCTACTGATTTTATTGTTGCCTCTAAAAGCTACAGATCCAATAACTAAATTTTTGTCTATTTGACCAGCTTCAGATAATGGTAAAATTCCTTGTTCCTCTAATTTTTCTTTTGACTTTTGATTTTCTAAAATATTTACTGTTAATTTTATCCCACCATCATAAACGGATGATTGAATAGCTGCATCTTCAACATAGTCAAGACTTTTTATTCTTTCATAATCTTGTAAAATTGATTCTGTAGAAAATACTCCTCCTTCCTTTGATACCATTTTATTGAGAATAGTTTGTTCAGGTACCTCTGTGTTATTTACAACTTCAATTTTTTTGATAATTAATTTCTCAGTTGCAGAAAAACTTACAATTCCCAATAAAAAAATCATTAGTATTAATAAATGCTTTTTCATTATAACCTCCATTTAGTCCATTTTAGCCTTTTATTTAATTAATTTTGTTATAACTTTAATTTACATAAAATAATTTTTATTTAATTTGTGTATATTATACACCATCCTGTCTATTTTTTCAAGATATCAAATATATTATCGTATTTTTTTTCAAATTGAAACCCCACGTGGTAATTTAATGATTTTTTACTTTTTTCATCCTCATCCTTATCTTTACTTTTATTTTCAGGTACACGACCTACTCCCACATTGAAAGTTCGGCCTGGTTTGTATCTATATTCCAATGCAACATCGTATTCATCGAAGGAATTACTTCCCTCTTTTGCGTTTTGTTTGGATGCGTTCTGATCAACTAAAGTAACAGAAGTAACTAAAAATAATTTATCCTTATATATATTTTTTTCTGCTTCTAAAATAGCGTCAAATTGCAGTTCTGAACTATTGTCGCTATATTTACTATTAGCTCTCTTTTCTCCTATTACATTTGATTTTATTCTAAACTTGGATAAGCCGAATGCTCTTTTTATTTTTCTTGTAATCGGTCTTATAAAAGTTTGTGAAATTTGATCATTTAATATTAATTTTACTAATTTTGCTGTAACTTCATCGTTAATTGCTATTTCTCCGGCTAATAACCCCCTTAAATTTCCGGACGTATTTCCTTTATTTGATGTTACATTAAATCTTAATTTTTTTAATTCTCCATTTATTCCTATTCCCACATCATCTCCATCTATATCGACTTTTGCTTCAATAAAAATTGTCGGATTAACATCTGGGAGATAGTCTTTTTTATTCAAAAAAGTTATTATTGCGTTTTCTAATAAGAATGTGTTTTCATTTAGAGTCAGAGATCCACCTCTTACATCCGCTTCTCCGAGTAATACGAGATCAGAGCCAGTACCCTTCAGTGTCCCGTTTGCAAAAACTGTTCCCTTCACATCCCCTACGAAAGCATTCACATCTCGAATATCCAATTTGACTCCATTCAATATGCTGACAGCCAAATCGAGTTCCAGTGGGTTATAAATTTTTGTATTTATTTTAAAATCATCGCCTAATTCTTTACTGGCTGATAGAACCCTAGATGTATTCCTAAATAAAAAATCTGCTATTATTTGATAAATATTCCTTGTTTCAATAGGGATCTTATTAAATTCACCCTCTTGTATCTGGAGATTACCGATTAATTTATTTTTCTTAAAATTTAGGTCTGTTCCATAATATATTCGAAAATTATCTCCGTATTTATAATTTACATTTTTTAACTTTAAATCTATATTATAATCTAATTCTTCCATCCATTCTTTACTTTTGATCGCATCATATGTGAGATTATTTAACTTTCCTGAAACCTCAATTGTCCCTTCGTTCAATCTACCGTTAAATTTTTCAATACTGATAACTTTTTTATTCAAATTTATCTTACTACTTACATTATATAACTTTAAATAATATTTATCCATATTTAAAGAAAAATTTTCTATATTTAAGAATCCTTTATTCCCATTATTTTCTAATGTCACATTTATTGTTGCCATTCCACTTATATTATTGAGCCCATATTTTTCTAAAAATACATTTAATAAATTTAAATTTATTTTATTTGCCTCTATTTTTAACGAATATTTATTATCTTTTATATTTTTATAACCATCAACCTTTAAATAGTTTTGTAAATACATAATAGAAAAATTTTTTAGATTTATTTTATTTAGATCACCATTAATATTAAATAATAAATTATTAAATTTTGCACCGGATAACGACATTTCATTAGAACTACCACCTACTTCATATTTGAGGTCTTTGAACGATCCTTTTATTTGACCATTTATCTTTATATCGCCCAATATTTTTTTTCTGTTTGTATATTCATTCAGATAATCAAGTTGTAATATTTTGTTATCTATAGAAATGTTCAAATTTTTTTCTTTTATATTTATTTTTCCACTTGCTTTTATAATTGGTTTTAATTGCGAATTTTGAATAGTTAACGTATTTACATTTATTACACCTTTTAAAATATCATCGCATTTATAAGTTAAATCCACATAAACATTTGGAAATTTGTTCCAATTCATATAATTCTCATCGATTGTGATTTTTGCCAAAGAATCTATACTTCTCCCTTTACCGCTTGCTGAGATTGTTCCGGTCACTCTATGCTCATAGATTGGGTTACCACCGTAATATTTTGCTAGATTTTTCTCTTTTATATCTATTTTTGCAGAATATTGAGTCTCTTTGATATTATACTCACCTTTTAACAAATTTTCATTTATAAAAAATTTATCAGTATAAATTATGCCGTTTTTATAGTTTATATCCCCTTTTAAATCAATAGTACTGTTATTGGGTAATGTAACTTTGGATTTTGTAATTTGCGATTTACCAACAGGGTTTTGGAATGATCCCGAGATATTTCCGGAAGCCTTAGAAATATAAAATTTTATTTTATCTTTTATATTTATATTTTCTATATTTAATTTTGAACTATCCATATCAACAATCGAAAATGCTAAGTTTTGTTTTTTATTATCTATGTCTATATCCCCATTTATATTAAAAATTTTATTTTTTAATTCTATTATTTTTAATGTGTTTTCGTATAAAACATAAGAAAATTTTATCTCATCAGTAGTGTAATTTTTATAAGAAATTTTTCCTATTTCTCCATCAAATTTAGAATTTATTTTTTCTCCTATATTGAGACTTAATTCCCCTTTTATATCAAGTATTTCTCCGATATAAAGTCCTGCTAGTTTTTTTATATCCATGTCTACCTGTACATTTTTACTATTTTCATCTTTCTTTATTGTCCCTTCCAAATTTGCCTTTATCTTTATATCTCTATCTTTTATCTTATTTTCTAATAAGAAATCGGAAGTGATAGCTTTGAGGTCAATTATATTTTTATTTAGATCAATTGTACCTGTAATAGAAATAGCTTTATCGGCATTATTGTCAACTTTCCAATAAGAATTTTCATTTGATTCACTTTCAATCTCATCGGATAATTTCGGCTCAATTATTGTATCTTTCAAATTGATAATATTATCTTTTGCAGCAAATTGTAACTTCAATAGTAGATACTTTAGATCTATATCAATTATTCCTTTACCATTTTCTATTTTTTTTTCTTTTACATCGTATTCAATGATAAATTTATTATCTTCTGATATTATCAGTTTTTCAACAGTGGGGAAATAGTCAATAACAAAATTAGCAATATTTGATTTTACATCAATTGTTCCTTTGATTTTATCTGTAAGATAAGTTACACTTCCTTCTATATATGGGATATAACTATTTTTATCCTTTAATATCTGAAAATTTACTTTCCCATTCTCCATTCCATATTTCCAATATAGACCAATATCGTTTTCTATTATTATATTATTTTTATCATTTTTGTCTTTATTATTTTTTCTTTTATCGAATATCTTTGTGTGACCTTTGACATCCTTGATTTCTATTCCATTGGTGCCTCTAGTAATAGTTCCATGTAAATTTTCTATAATATAATTATCATATTGTATTTTATCAGTACTCAATAAAATAGTTAATTTTGGATCTGCTTTAGAATCATAAAATAAATTCATTTGAGGAGAAGATATTGTCAAATTTTCCGGAGTTATAATTTCTTTTTTATCTTTATATTTTTCTTCTAAAAGATAATATTTGAATATATTCGTTCCGGAGACATCATTAATTTTAGAGTTTAGATAAAATTTACTCACTCCATCATAGTTGAAAACAACCTTCTCTCTATGTCCCAATACATCCGCTTCACATTCACCTACCATTTTTCTTCCATCGAAAGTTATTTTTCCATTTATATTAGTTGCATCTTCATTATAGAATACATATTTCCCATTTAATCCTGTTCCTGTTGCGCCACCCTTTAAGTATGTATCAGATCCTATTTCCAGTTTTAGATCTATTTTGCCTCCCCACACAGCTACATC
The DNA here is from genome assembly GCA_031289425.1 of Fusobacteriaceae bacterium. Classification (GTDB taxonomy): domain Bacteria; phylum Fusobacteriota; class Fusobacteriia; order Fusobacteriales; family Fusobacteriaceae; genus JAISST01. Next base: position 22,984 of record JAITPM010000029.1, on the reverse strand, counting down.
ATTTCCTATATACCCATATTGTATCCATTCTTTCCGAGGAGAAATATTTTTGACTTCTATATCCATCCAATATCTTTGATCTTTATTTGAAAAAGTGTATTTATATTTTTCATCACCACTTTCGCCGGTCGCTTCTATGTGTATTCCTTCATCCGGATCAAAAGTTATAAAACCATTAATACTGTGAGCTTTCTTTTTTATTTCATTTGCGAAAGTATTGTCTATGTATGTACAAATACCATCCATTACAGTTATCTTGTCAATAGGGACTCTACCTCCCGGTATTTTCCCATTTTTTCTTCTTTCCAAATATGCGTCTGTTTCAGTTTTTTTTATTTCATCCAAAGCTTTTTTTATCAATATAGCTCTTTTATTTGGATCTGTTTCTTTTATAGAATCTTTCATTTTTTTTTGAGAATTTTCAAATTTTTTATTTTTGGAGCCAACAAATGCTGTTACTGCATTTATATCCTTTTTATTTTTTACTATAACGGCTTCGACTCCGTAAGCTTCTACATTTTCTATTCTAAGTTTTTTTAAAGATTCCTTACTATAAGTTCCCTCTATTCTTGAGGCCTTACCTATGAACTGACCATTATGAGAAAAGTTCGGATTTATAACAATTATTTTACCATTTCCAATTTTGATTTCATCACTTTTTATATCTACTCCAAATATTGTTCTTGCAATAACTGTGACTGTCCCTGAAAGGTGATATCTAAAACTATAATATAATCCTAAAGTTACAAATATTATCAAAAGAAATACTATTATTTTCTTTCTATGAGTACTTATATATTCTCTATTAAATTTTGTTATACTCATTTTTCACCTTCTACAGCCTTTAGATGGAGCTTGTGTTTATAAAGATTTTTTTATTGCTATTCCAGCATTTCTTGGATATTTTATAGGAGTTAGCCCTGTTTTTTCTATTTCTATAATAATTCTTTTATTATGAGAGAATGGTAATTCCAGATTATATATATTTTTTACTCTTCCTTTTAGGATATTAAGTGCATTAGCAGATAACGAAACCTCACTATCATCTATTTTTTGAGGTAAAAAGATTCCGTTTATTTTTAGGAATGGTAACATATATTCCAAAATAATATTTAATTTTGAGACACCTCTACAAAAACCTAGAGAAAATTTTTCTCTATTTTTTATTATATAATCTTCGGCTCTTGCAGTTACTATGTCCACATTTGATAAAGCCAAGTCTCTTTTTACTTCTTCTAAAAATCTGGTTTTTTTATTTATAGAATCCAGTAATAAAAAATTTATACTGGGATTCACGATTGATAGAACCATTCCGGGAAAACCTGCTCCTGTCCCAATATCTATAGCATTTTTTGCATTCGGATCAATATATTTTTGTAATAATAATGAGTCCAAAAAATGTTTTTCTATTATTTCCATATCTTCTCTTATGGCCGTCAAATTAGTGTGAGAATTATATTCGATCATTTGATAAAAATATTTGATTAATTTATCTATCTTATAGGAATCTATTTCTAATCCTATTTTTTTTATACCATCCAGCAAATACTCTTTTGGAGATGTTAGCATAATTATTTCCTCATTTTTTGTTTTCTTTTTTTATTTATTTTTATTTTATTTTTTAATTTTCACCCATTTTTAAATGTACTAAAATCACTTGGATATCTGCCGGTGTTATTCCTGATATTCTCGAAGCTTGACCTACAGTCATAGGTTTTACTTTGTTTAATTTATCCTTTGCTTCTTTTGGAATATTATTTATTTTATTATAATCAATATTGTTTGGAATTTTTTTATTTTCTAATCCTTTGTGCCTTTCTATCGTTTTAAGTGCCCTATCTATATACCCGGAATACTTCACTTGAACTTCTACTTGATATTCTATATCCCTTGTATGATTTCCTGGGTCAAAATTTTCGACTAATTCTCCTATATATTTTATATCGTTATAAGTTACATCCGGTCTTCTCAATAGCTCAAATAATGTACTGCCTTCTTTTAGTAGAGTCTCATTATATTTTGCCAATACTTCATTCACCCTTTTATTTCCAGATCCCACATAAGTCGATTGCAATTTTTCTATTATTTTTCTGACACTTTGTTCCTTATTAATTACTCTTTTATATTCTATTTCTGATACTAATCCAATGTCATATCCGATCTTTGTAAGCCTCAAATCAGCATTATCTTCCCGCAATATCAACCTATATTCACTTCTAGAAGTAAACATTCTATATGGTTCGTTTGTTCCCTTTGTAACAAGATCATCTATTAAAGTACCAATATATGAGTCAGCCCTATCTAATACCAAAGGAGGTTTATCTTTTATTTTTAAAGTTGCATTTATTCCGGCTAATAATCCTTGTGCAGCAGCCTCTTCATATCCGGAAGTTCCATTTATTTGTCCAGCTAGGAATAAATTATCTATGTTTTTACTTTCTAATGAATATTTCATATCTTGAGGCTGTACATAATCATATTCGATCGCATAAGCATATCGCATAAAAGCTGCATTCTCCATTCCGTCCATGTTATGAAGCATGTCTTCTTGGACATCTGTAGGTAGGGAAGAAGAAAACCCACTTAAATAAATTTCTTTGGTTTCCATTCCTTCTTTTTCTAGAAAAATATGATGACTTTCTTTATCGGCGTATCTGAATACTTTATCTTCGATAGACGGGCAATACCTAGGCCCTGTCCCATGAATAGAACCATTAAACAATGGCGAGCGAGCTCTATTGTCTCTTATGACTTGATGAACCTTATTGTTTGTATGAGCTATATAACAACTTATTTGTTTTTTAGATTTTATTTCTATATCATCCGTTCTAGATGAGAATTTTAATACTTCATCTGTCACTCCGGGTTGTTCTTCTAACTTTGAGTAATCAATCGTATCTTGATCTATTCTAGGAGGAGTCCCCGTCTTAAATCGTCCCAGGTTTAATCCTATTTTTTCCATTGAGACAGGCAAATCATCTGAAGATAATTCACCCATTCTTCCTCCGCTAAAATTTTTATCTCCAATATGAATTTTCCCTCTCAAAAATGTTCCAGTAGCCAATATAACACAATCGGCAGTATATTCCATGCCTTCTCTTATTTTTATTCCCATTATTTTTTTATCTTTTTCTATGAGTTCTACGACCATTCCTTGTATCAGACTTAGATTTTCACAATTTTCTAAAGTTTTTTTCATTTCTTTACTATATTCTCTCTTATCTGCTTGAGCTCTCAAAGAACGTACTGCCGGTCCTTTTCTGGTATTTAGAACCCTTATTTGTATTAATGTCTTATCTATATTTCTTCCCATTTCTCCACCCAAAGCATCCAATTCTTTCACTAAATGGGATTTTGCCGGCCCTCCTATAGATGGATTACATGACATAATGCCTATATTATCCAAAGTAATTGTAAATATAGCTGTTTTCATACCCAGCCTTGCTGCAGCTAATGCTGCCTCACATCCGGCATGTCCAGCACCTACCACAATTACGTTAAAATGTTGCATTTTTCCTCCTAAAGTTTTATTTTTATATATTTTATGAGTTGTAATATCTTTAAATTATATCAACAAATTATCTTGATGATTCTATTATATCAAGTTTTATTTAATGTTATTTAACTGATCCTTTTTCAATAATTGTTGTTAACATTATTTTAACATTTTTATTTAATGTTTTCAACATTAATATAAATTAAAAATGCCAAGGATTATTTTAAACCCTCAGCATCGGTCATTTAAAAATCTATTTGTTATTTTTTAAATTGAAATGTTGTAAGATTTTCGACTATTTTTAATATTAATGTTTTGGCTTTTTCCATAGATTCTACCGAAACATACTCATATTTTCCATGATAATTGGCTCCACCGACAAAAAGATTTGGACAAGGAAGTCCCATGTATGACAACCTAGCACCGTCTGTTCCACCTCTTATAGGTTTTATTAAAGGTATTATACCGACATCTTCCATTGATTTTTTTGCTAAATCAATAATTTCCATTACAGGTTTTATTTTTTCTTCCATGTTGTAATAACTATCAGATAGATTTAAAATTATTTTGGCATCTTTATATTTTTGATTCATAAAGCTTACAGCATTTATAATAAGATCCTTTTTAATTTCAAATTTTTCCTTGGAATGATCCCTTATGATATATTTTAATTGTGTATTTTCTACTGTTCCTATCATCTTTATAAGTAAGAAAAAGCCCTCATATCCATCTGTATACTCCGGTCTTTGAGCAACAGGAAGCATTGAATGAAGTTCCATTGCTATCATAATAGAGTTTATCATCTTATCTTTAGATGTCCCCGGATGAATATCTCTGCCGATTATATCTATAGTTGCTCCAGCTGCATTGAAATTTTCATATTCCAATTCGCCGACTTCACCACCATCTACAGTATAGGCAAATTTACAGTCAAATTTCTTGACATCAAATAAATCGGCACCTCTTCCGATTTCTTCATCGGGAGTAAATCCAACTTTTACCGTACCATGTTTGATTTCGGGATTTTCTTTTAGATATTTTACAGCTTCTATAATCTCTACAATTCCGCCTTTATCATCTGCACCCAATATAGTTGTTCCATCGGTCACAACTAATGTTTCTCCTTCGCTATCTTTTAATTTTGGAAAATCTTTTGGAGACAATATAATATTTTCTTCTTTGTTTAAAATTATTTCTTTCCCATCGTAATTTTCGATTATTTGAGGTTTTACCCCTATTCCGTTAAATGTGTGCACAGTGTCCATATGAGCTATAAAACCTATCGTAGGTATATCGGGGATATTCCCTTCCAATGTTCCCGTCACGTAGCCGTTTTTATCTACAGAAACATCTGTTAATCCTATTTCTTTGAGGTCTTCTGCAATTATTTTGGCCAAATTTAATTGAAATTTTGTACTGGGACAACTTTTTCCTTCCGGGTCAGATGGTGAATCAATTTTTACATACTTTATAAACCTGTCTAAAATATCCTTGTTGTATTTCGGGTTTGATGATTTTTTTTCCGCGTTCATATGCTCCTCCTAAATATTTAATATTTTTTTATAAGTGGGTAAATCTTTTATTAATGTCACGGCTTAATTTTTTCTATAGCTATAGCTGTTGCTATAGCATATTCTTTGGAATGGGATATAGTCAATTTTATTTCCAAATTCTTATATTTTTCCAAAAGTGCTCCCCAAAATATAACATCAGGTTTTCCTAGAGAATCGTTTAAGATTTCTATGTCTTTCAAATTAAAGCCTTTGACACCGGTATTTAAAGATTTGGATATAGCCTCTTTAGCTGCAAAACGTCCGGCGTAGCTCTCATATTTGTTATGTTTTAATTCTATTTCATTTATTTCCTTTTCAGTAAATACTTTTTCTTTGAATTTTTCATTTTCCAAAGCTTTTTTTATTCTATATATTTCTATTATATCATTTCCTATTCCAAAAATCATGAGGTTATTTCCTCCATTTATCATCTATATATTATATGCTTTTCGTGCATTCTCATTTGTTATTTTTATTACATCTTCATATGACATTTCTTTTATTTCTGCTATTTTTTGAGCGACATATTCTACATAAATAGGCTCATTTCTTCGTCCTCTATAAGGTTCAGGCGTCAGGTAAGGGCAGTCTGTTTCCAGAACTAACCTACTTATATCTATTCCTTTTACGACTTCTATCAGTTTTTTTGCAGTTTTAAAAGTTAATACTCCACCTATTCCAAAATAATAATTTTTTTGCATTTTTAATGCTATATCTACAGAGCCTGGGTAACAATGCAATATTCCTTTAATATTCGGAAATTTAGAAAGGACATCAAGTGTATCCTCCATTGCATCTCTGGTATGTATTACGACAGGTTTTCCCAGTCTTTCAGCTATTTTCATCTGTTCAATAAATACTTCTATCTGTTCTTCCTTGGGATCTATCATCCAATGATAGTCAAGTCCTATTTCACCTATTGCAACGACCTTTGGATTTTTAGCCAATCTTTCTAATTCTTTTTCTGTATCATAACTATAATTTCCTATATTCTCAGGATGTATCCCAACTGTTGCATATATAAATGGATATTTTTTACTGTATTCCACACCAATTCTAGAACTTTTTATGTCACAACCAATATTTACAACAAAATCCATCTTTTCTTTTATTCGCTCTAATACTTTTCCCCGATCCATATTAAATTCCTTGGAATCAATATGTACATGGGAATCAACTAAATAATTCATTTTGACTCCTCCAGCATATTCTTAAAATCTTCTAGAAAATATTCATACTTAGCCCTACAGAATTGACATTCCACCTCTAATTTTTTTTCTTTTTCTTCGTAAAAAATTTTCTTTAGCTCATCTTTTCCTAAGGCAATCAATCCTTTGTAAAATTTGTCTTTATTGCAATTACATGCAAACTCGATATATTTTTCCTCTAAAATTTGAAATTCTTCTATTGGCCGTGGAACCTCACTTTCCATATCATCATATAGAAGATCGGCAATATCAAATAACGACATTTTTCCTTCCAACAATTCTGTCATTTCTTTTATTGCCTTTATTTTTCTCTCCAGAGCTTCAGCAAAAGCTTCGTCTGCATCGGGTAATAATTGTACCATATAACCTCCAGCAGAGACTATTGTATTATTATAATCTAAATGTACATCCAAACTTATAACTGTGGGAGTTTGCTCAGAAGTAAAATAATAATATGCTAAATCTTCTGCTATCCCTCCGGTTACTAATTCAGAAATTCCGACATATGGCTTTTTAAGTCCCATATCTTTAAAAATTTTTATAGTTCCTTTACCAACCAACTGACTCACATTGTGCTTACCATTATCTTTAAGCGGCAAATCTGCCAAAGGGTCTGACAAATATCCTTTCACTTGGTTTTTAGCATTAGCTGTAATTATTATTGATTTTAGAGGCCCATCACTTTCAGTTTTTATTGTGACCAAATCCTCTCCTTTCAGGTAGCTTCCCATCATTATTCCGGCTGTCAGCACTCTTCCAAAAGCATCCAGAGCTGTAGGCGCACATCCATGGATATACTTTGCGTGTTCTACTATACTCGTTGTATCAACTATCACAAATCTTGCATTTTTACTTATTCCTCTTATTAGTTTTCCCATTCTATTTCCTCTTTATTATTTATTAAATTTATTATTTATTAAAATTTTCATATATTATTATACTTTTATATTCTTCATATCTTTTTTTGGAGAGTATCTTCATCAAATCAAGGTTATTTCTTATTCTCCTGTTCTGCTTTATATATTTTTGAATATCGATAATTTCTACTTTGGTAAATCCATAGTATGTAAGATTTGTTATATCGGCCTTATTTATGTTCAAATTCTTTTTATTGTTTTTACCAATTATTTTAAATTGTTTACTGATGATATTATATGAAGCCGGCCCTACTCCTTTTATTCTTTTTAATTCGGAGATATCATCAAAACCTCCGGTTATATCTCTATATTCTAGTATGCCATTGGCAATTTTTATACTTATTTTATAGGCTACCATTTCTTCTTTTGTTACGTTATTTATATCCATTTGGCTTTCTTTATGATCTTTCATATTTTTACTTTCAATTATTTTATATTGTTTTACATCTTCTTTTTCATTAGTCTTATTATTTTTTTCATTGGAATATGAAAATGATATTTGACATAAAAAAATTAAAAATATAATTAATTTATATATTTTTTTATTCATATTAATTTTTTCTCCTCATTTTCGGCTAAATTTTATGGCTTTTCAAATATTCAAATTTTTCTATTGTTCTATTTTCCATTTCTCTCATATAGAGAGTCGGATCCTTTGGATTAATAATCCTTTTTATATAATCTCTATTATTCTCATCCTTAGAAATTATTTTTGTTATTGCGCCTCCTCCGAGTCCGATAGTGCATTGATTTTCTTCTATCATTTCTATATTAAATATAGATTCTTTTCCATCTAACGAATACCCTACATTTTCACCCCATTCTATAATGTTTTTTTGCCTGTATAAATAATAAGGTCTCATATTTTTATATGACATCAATTTTATTATTTCACCCATCACTCTATCCTTATCTATATTATTTCTATTTCTATCTTCCTTAAAAAGATTAGACGCTCGTTTAAACGCCAGAGAGTGGATTGTAAGATTGTCTATTTGATATCCTTTCATAGTTTCCAGTGTATATATTATATCTTCTGTATTTTCTCCGGGTAATCCTATTATAAGATCCATATTTATTATAAATCCCAATTCTTTCGAAATATTATACATCTCATCGAAATGCTCTTTGTTTAATTTTCTATTTATTCTATCTAGAGTAGCTTCATTAAATGTCTGAGGATTTATACTGATTCTATTTACTTGATGCTCCTTAATAATCTGTAATTTTTCTTTGGTCAGAGTATCTTCTCTACCACCTTCAAATGTGAATTCTTTTACGTTGCTCATATCTATATTTTCGCAGATAGTTTTTAACATATATTTTATATCATTATTTTCCAAGACACTGGGAGTTCCGCCGCCGATATATATAGATTCTATTTTATATTTATTTTCTGATAAAAATCTTCCGACTATCTTTATTTCTTCCAATAATGTCTCTATAAATTTTTTATAATATTTTCCTACTCCACCTGTTATTTCATAAGAAGCAAAGGAGCAATAAGTACATTTTGTAGGACAAAACGGTATTCCTATATAGATATTTATCATTTTTCTATTTAAAAATTGTTCTTCCTTCAGAGCGACATCTATCATAAGATTTATTTTTTCATCTTTTATCAAATAAAAATTTTTTAATATTTCTCTTATTTCCGGTATGTCACATTTTAAATCTAAAAGTCTTCTGACTATCTTTGTAGGCCTGACTCCCATCAGACAACCCCATGAATAATTTTTTTCATAGAATATTGTGAGCAAAACTTTTATCATTGTACTTTTTTGATCGTCTACTTTATCACCTAAATTTTTATAGGAAAAAGATTTTTCTTTATCTTTTATTTTGATTTTTATTGTTATCTCAGAAGATGTTTCAATTCCTTCTATAAAGATTTTCTCTTTTAGAGATTCCGGAACCATTACACGAGCGAATTCTGTTATGCTGTTTAAATTTACATTAAAATTTGAATTTATTTCCATGCTTTCCTCTTTTTTATTATTTTTTTATTAATTTTTTAAATTCACTGTGCTCTAATATATTCTTCTTCTGATATTTTACCATCTTTATACAAATTTTCTACATATTTTCTCATGGATATCATACCTAATTTTTGATTGCTTTCAATTATAGATGATATTTGATTAGTTTTTCCTGACAATATATAATTTGCGACTGCCGGAGTATTTATAAGTATCTCACAAGCTAATACAATTTTCCCATCTACTCCTGAGATAAGTTGCTGATTTATTACCCCTCTCAGCACGTTACTTATCTGCAATCTTACTTGATTTTGCTTTTCTTTTGGGAATGCATCTATTATTCTATCTATACATTCGATTGCGCCGATAGTATGCAATGTCCCGAGAACCAAATGTCCTGTCTCAGCTACAGTGATTGCCATTTCGATACTCTCTAAATCCCTCATTTCACCAATTAAAATAACATCCGGATCCTGCCTTAGCACAGATTTTAGAGCATTTTTAAAAGAATTGGTGTCAGCCCCGATTTCTCTTTGTCTGACGATAGAATTTTTACTTTGAAATACATATTCTATGGGATCTTCGATAGTCACTATATTCAAATTTTTCATTTTATTTATTTCTTCTACCATGGCTGCCAAAGTCGTGCTTTTACCACTTCCAGTTGCTCCGCTCACGAGTACTAATCCATTCCTGTTTTCAATCATTTTCTTTACTACTATCGGCAAATTAAGGTTGTCTATGGTCATAATCTCATCTTTCAGGATACGTATAGAAATTCCAACGGATCCTTTTTGATAATGCAAATTTATCCTGTACCTATTTTTATTATTATTTTCATAGGCAATATCCAGTTCTTTTTCTTTCTTAAATTTTTCTCTTTTAGACTCATTTAACAATTCTGAAACAATAAAATCAGTATCTTTTTTTGTAATCTTAAAATTTTCATCTTTTACAATTTTACCATTGATACGGTATGTTAAAAATTCGTCTTGTAAAATGTGAACATCTGAAGCTCCTTTTTGCCGTCCTATTTCTAATACCCTTTGAAAGTCTATTTCGACCACCCCAATATTTTTTTAGTTTAATTTGAAAAAAGTAATTATACTTTTTTCAAATTAACAAATTAATTATAGCACATTTTATATTTAAGGGCAAACAATACAATAATAGAGATATTATAAAATTTATATTGTATTTTTCACTATTTTGCACTATAATATATTTGGAGATTAATATATGTTTAGCGCCAGATCTTATTTTATAAGATGACGAGGACTGGAATTATCGAATATTCGGCGGGTATTCCAGAGGTGGTTACAACCGTTACCAACAAATATGAGGAGCAATCCTTAAAACAAAAAAGTAACTGTAACAGTCTCCTAAAATAGGCGAAACGGTAGAATTCGCAATATTTTTTGTATTTTCTATTTTGTTTTGTACCTAAAAAATTATTTAGGAGGTTTTTTTATGTGTGGAATTATTGGTTATGTTGGTGGTACGAATAAAGCTGTAGAAGTTATTTTAGATGGACTTACAAAATTGGAATATCGAGGATATGACTCCGCAGGAATCGCCATCATAGAAAATGGTAAGATATTTATTGAGAAAAAAAGTGGAAAATTAGAAAATTTGAAAAACGTTATGACAACTGATAAAGAGGCCTATGTGGGCATAGGTCATACTAGATGGGCTACACACGGTGTACCTACTGATAAAAATGCCCATCCTCATTTGAGCTACGATAAAAAAATAGCCGTTGTCCATAATGGGATCATTGAAAATTATTCTGTATTAAAAGAAGAATTAATAAATCAAGGATGCGAATTTACTTCTGACACAGATACAGAAGTAGTAGCTCATTTATATGCAAAATTATATAATGGGAATCCTTTGGAAGCTATGGTCAAATTGTTAAAAAAAATAAGGGGAACATATGCCCTTGGTATAGTGAATAGCGATGATCCAGATAGAATTGTCTGTGCTAGGAAAGATAGCCCTCTAATAATTGGAATTGGTCAAGATAAAAACTTCATCGCATCGGATGTTCCGGCTATATTAAAATATACAAGAGATATAATTTTCCTAGACAATGAAGAAATAGCAATTATTGAACAAACTAAAGTTACTATAACTGATAAAAACGGAAATGAATTAAAAAAAGATATAAATAAAATAGAATGGGATATGGATCAAGCTACAAAAAGTGGATATCCCCATTTTATGTTGAAAGAAATAGATGAAGAACCCAAAGGCGTAGAAAAAACTTTGGAAATATATGTTAATCCAAAAGGAGATATAGATTTTGGAGAAACATTTAGCAAAATTGATTTTGATAAAATAGAAGAAATAGATATAGTAGCTTGTGGCACGGCATATTATGCTGGATTACAAGGGGGACATTTCTTGAAAAAATTCGCCAAAGTGAGAACTTCTGTAGAAATAGCATCTGAATTCCGATATAGTGACCCATATATAAATGATAAACATCTGGTAATTTTCATCAGTCAATCAGGCGAAACCTTAGATACATTGATGGCATTAAAAACTGCTCGTGAAAAAAATGCCAAGACTCTTGCTATTACAAATGTACTCGGATCAAGTATTTCGAGAGAAGCAGACCTTGTGATCTATACTTTGGCCGGACCTGAAATATCAGTCGCATCTACAAAGGCGTACATTACTCAAGTGGTAATGTTATACCTATTATCATTATATATTGGACTAAAAAAGAAAAAAATTAGTAAGAAAGAATATGATGAATCTATTGATAAAATTTATAGTTTGGGCGAAAAAATAGGAAGCGTATTTTTCCAAAAAGAAAAAATAAAAAAATTGGCCATTGAAATCAAAGATAAAAAGAATGGTTTTTATATAGGAAGAGGAATAGATGAAAAAATTGCCAGGGAAGGGGCGCTGAAAATGAAAGAAATCAGTTATATTCATACTGAAGCCTTTCCCGGTGGCGAATTAAAACATGGCACTATTGCTCTAATAGAAAAAGATACAATGGTAATTGTAATAGATACTCAAAAAGATATGGTAGAAAAAATGATATCCAATGCAAAGGAAGTAAAGGCCAGGGGTGCATTTGTGATCGTACTTACCCAAAAATCTTTCAAAGAAATGGAAGAAGTTGCAGATAGAATCATATATATTGATGATATAGATGACGTGGTAGCTCCCATTTTGGCTGTAGTGCCATTGCAATTATTGGCATACTACGTAGCAGATGCCAAGGGCTTGGACGTAGATAAACCTAGAAATTTGGCCAAATCTGTTACTGTTGAATAAAGTTATAAAATTATCAAATTTTATGTTGACATTTTTTATTATTTGTAGTATATTGTTACTATAACAAATATATAATAATTACAAAATTTGAAGATTAAAAATCTAGGAGGAATAAAATGTCAAAATTTATATGCACAATTTGTGGTTATGTTCATGAGGGGAATAGCGCACCAGAAAAATGTCCTCAATGTAATGCACCGTCATCAAAATTCAATAAACAAGAAGAAAATACTATGTCTTGGGCAGCTGAACATGTAGTAGGAATAGCAAAAGGTGTTTCTCAAGATATCATTGATGATTTAAGAATGAATTTCAATGGAGAATGTACAGAAGTCGGAATGTATCTAGCTATGTCTAGAGTTGCTTTCAGAGAAGGATATCCTGAAATAGGAATGTATTGGGAAAAAGCCGCTTTCGAAGAAGCTGAACATGCTTCAAAATTTGCTGAATTATTAGGTGAAGTTGTTACTGATTCTACAAAGAAAAATCTAGAACTTAGAGTCGCTGCTGAAAATGGAGCTACAGCCGGTAAATTCGATCTTGCTAAGAGAGCTAAGGCTGCCAATCTAGATGCTATCCATGACACTGTTCATGAAATGGCGAAGGATGAAGCAAGACACGGAAAAGCTTTTGAAGGATTGTTAGATAGATATTTTAAAAAATAATAGATGAAATAAAGAATGACCTGATATCAAAATTTCAGGTCATTTTTTATATTTATTCCAAATTTACTTCAGGTTCAAAATCCACATCATCCAGATCCATATCCGTTGGATTCTCAGCGGCTTCTAATTTTTTTAAATTTTTCAATTCCCTTCGTAAAAGTAAAAAAGTAACCAATGCTGAAATAAAATCTGATGTCGGAGTAGAAAACCATATTCCGTCTACTCCAAATTTATTAGATAAAATATATATACATGGTATAAGTACTATTATTTGTCTTAACATACTCATAAAGATACTTATTTTTGGTTTACCTACCGCTTGAAAATATATTGACGCCACCACTTGCATACCGGCAACCGGTAAAAGGACAGTCTTTATACGGAGTCCCCTAGATGCAATGGCTATAAGTTCAGGTTTACTATTAAAAATATAAATTATTTTACTTGCTAAAAGTTGTATAGTTAAGAAACTTAAAGTACAGATTCCAACTGCTGCAACAATTCCCTTAAATAAAGCTTCTCTTACCCGACTATATAGTTTTGCTCCATAATTATACCCCAAAATGGGTTGTAGTCCTTGATTGATACCAAAGATAGGCATAGTTATAAACATCAATACACCTTGAACTATAGCTATGGCTCCCACACCGGTATCGGCTCCATAAAATTTCATTGTACTATTAAAGATATAATTGATAATACTTGCACCGATCTGAAGTACAAAGGGAGCTGTCCCAATTGATAAGGCAGATTTTGTCTTTGCAAGATTTATTCTTATATTTTTTAAAAATAATTTGATTCCGCTGAGATCGGATTTAAAATAATATATTGTCCATGCAGCAGATATATATTGAGAAATAATAGTCGCCCACGCTGCTCCAGCCACTCCCATTTTAAGTGTAAATATGAATATCGGATCCAGTATGATATTGGTAATAGCACCTATTAATTGGGTTGTCATAGCCTTCTTGGGATTTCCATCGGCTCTTATTGCAGCATTCAATGTAAAACTCAGTATTGAGCCAGGGAACCCCAGAGCTATTATAGATAAATATTCTTTAGTATATATTCTTGTATTATCACTGGTGCCGATCAATGTCAATATTTTTTCCAAGTTAAAACTCACTATAAATGCCAATATCACAGAGGCAACAATTCCCAAAGCCATAGCATTTCCCAGAAATAATTCTGCTTGGTCTTTCTGTCTTCTACCTATACATAATGAGATATTATTCCCGGAACCAAGTCCAATCAATACAGCAAAAGCAAAAGCGATGAGCATAACCGGGAAGGCCAATCCTACTCCTGCTATAGCAAAATGACCTATATCCTTTATATTTCCAATGTATATTCTATCTACTATATTATATAGTGCATTTACTACCATCCCGATTATTGCAGGAAGTGAAAACTGAAATAATAATTTAGTTACCTTCTCAGTTCCCATAAATTTATGTTTGTTAGCCACTTTTTTCACCACTTTTAAATTTTTTATTTTCTACCATACATAATTTGCAGCTTCTATAAATCCTGAAGAGGTCGAGAAATATTTTGCATCTGCAGGTTTTTCATTATTTATTAAAACTTCACCAATCGTATCATCTATAGCTTGGTCAGATTCATCGTTTTCCAGTTGATTATTATACACTTGGCTTTCTACTGTATCTTTTACGTGAAATCCTTCATTTTTGTATCTATATTTTAGAAAATCACTCAAAGCATATGTTCTCGCTGCTACTGCTTGAGCTTTTAAAGCTTCTACGCCAAATGTTTTTGGCATTTCGCTAGGTAAAACTTGTTTCAAATAATCTTCTATATACAATTCGTTTATTACTCTTACCGCACTTCCTGATGCCTTTAATTCTATTTTCCCTCTATAGCTTGGGTTCCTTGTATGTGATTTTTTCACATCATTCAATACAATAAATTTACCGGAAGTTGTTATTGTGACCGGGTTAGCAGTCGCTACTCTATGCTTTCCGCCGACTGCTATGTTTAATTTTCCACTTACAATTTTTGCATTTACATTTGTATTTACAGGTACATCTATTTTAAATCCATTTCCTACAATTGTTATTTTTCCCGTACTCGAAAGATTGACAGCATTATGGGATAAGCCTCCACCACTATTACTAATTCCAACTCTTATATTTTTTGTTACACCCTCCAATTTATACATATTGACTAATTTTGTGTTAGGATAGTATCTATGCAATACATCCTTGTATGTATAGTTATTGTTAGCAGTCAGGTCAAAAGCAGCATATTGAGACATTCCGACTCCATGCCCATTTCCTCCACCGTATATTGTAACATTTCCATTATTCTTTTCTATAGCGCAATATCCTGAAGGTAAAATAGATACATTAGTTCTAAATGGGCTATCTGAGTATTTGCCTTGCCCGCCCTTGGCTCCATATATATTTATATCCCTACTTGTATTTGCACTTGATTTATTTGGTGCAAATAATCTTCTAACACTTATTTCTCTCAACAATAAAAACGTATTGGTGTTGGTAGTGATTACAATATATGTGACTATGCCGGATTTGCCTCTGGCAGCAATTTCCACATCTTTGATTTCCCCGATATCATTTCTAGAGAAAGATTTATTTACCCAATTTTTTCCTGATAACATATATATGTCTCTGGATCTGTTTTTTGATAAAAATAAAAGCCCGTTTGTAACTGTACTATTAAATTCAGCATCTGTGAATGTGACCTTCCATCTCCAATAAAATGAATTATCTCCGACTCCGCGAACGGTCGTATCTTTATAAAATTGCAAAGCTTTGGCTTCATCATATTTATCAAAAAAATCATATCCATCTAGCACATCTTTTATTGGTACTAAATATTCTTGAGAATTCCCTCTAAAAAAATTTGGTATTGGCAAGTTGTTATCTTTGAAATAACTATAGTCCAAGTCATAGTCAGCAGGTGAAGTTTTGGTGCTTATCGTTCCGGTACTTGGTATCGGTGTCGGCCTACTCCTATTCGAATCTGTTGTTCCGCAACTTACCATAAATATCACCAACAATATTGTCATAAGGATATTCATTTTATTAACTATTTTCATTATCTCCTCCACGTATATATTTATATTTTAATTTTTTTATTATTTATATATTCTCTCACTTTATTTAATTCATCTTCTGTATCTACACCGATTATTTTGTGAGCAGTTTCTACTACTTTTATTTTATAACCATTTTCTAATACACGAAGCTGTTCCAAAGATTCTGATAATTCCAAAGGAGTAGAGATCATTTTTGAATATTCAATAACAAATTCCCTTTTATACCCATATATTCCTACATGCTTATAATAATTATTAAGGTTTTCGGCTCTAGGATATGGAATTATACTTCTCGAAAAATAGATTGCGAAGTCATTTTTATCTGTTATCACTTTTACTACATTTGGATTTTTTATCTCTTCCATGTTATCTATTTTATTCTTTATTGTACTCATGACCAAATCTCTATCGCTTAAAAACGTTTCCATTAATTGATTAATCATTTGTGGTTCTATCAATGGCTCATCACCTTGAATATTTATTATCACATCGTAATCGTTATATTTTTGGCAGACCTCAGCGATTCTACTTGTACCATTTGGATGGTCTCTAGAAGTCATTGCAGCTTCGCCATTGAAGCCTTCTACCTCTCTTAGTATTCTATCATCATCTGTAGCCACTATTACTTTATCAAGTCTGGATTTTATTGCCCTCTTATATACCCATTCTATCATAGTATGACCGCAGATATCTTTTAAAGGTTTGCCCTCAAGGCGTGTCGAAGCATATCTAGCTGGTATTACACCGAGAAATTTCACAAAAACCTCCTTTAAGGTATTTAAAAATTCTTTATCTACCTGCTATTATACTCCAATTTATTAAAAATTTGAACAATAAAATTAATTTTGATTAATATTGCATTTTTTTTATACTTAATGTATAATATAACAACATAATTATCATTGACTTAATGATGATAAAAATATTAAATTCTAATTAAAAATTTTTTTAATAGGTCGTGTTTTAGATGAGTAAAAATATACTTTTAATTAATGATATGCCAGGTTATGGCAAAGTAGCCCTTGGTGCTATGATTCCTATTCTTTCAGCTATGGGACACTATATTCATAATTTACCTACGGCTCTAGTTTCCAACACTTTAAATTATGGTAAATTTGAAATTTTAGATACTACAGATTATATGAGAAATTCTCTCAAAATATGGGGTGAATTAGGGTTTAGCTTTGATTGTCTATGTACAGGTTTTTTAGTTTCATCTGAACAAGTGGATATGATTACAGAATTTATATTAAATAATAGAAAAAACAACATTTTAGTAATATCCGACCCCATAATGGGAGATGACGGAAAATTATATAATGGAGTTAGTGAATCTCGTATAGACCTCATGAGAAAACTAATAAAAAATGCTGATATCACTATCCCCAATGTTACTGAAGCCATTTTCCTTACCGAATCCAATTATGAAAGTTCCGGAATCTATGAAAATGAGATAAATGTTCTTATTGATAAAGTAAGAAAATTAGGTCCAAAATCTGTTGTCATTACCAGTGTACCTGTAAAAAATACGGACAGACATATGGTATGTGGTTATAACCATATGGAGAATAGGTATTTTTACTTACCTTATGAGCATATTCCGGTAACATTTCCCGGTACCGGAGATATTTTTTCAGCAGTTATGACCGGTAAATTATTAAATGGTCATTCTCTTGAGGAAAGTGTAAAAATGGCAATGACTGCTGTAAGGTTTTTGATAGAACAAAATAAAAATAATCAGGATAAGTTTAAAGGAATTTTAATAGAACGATTTATTACCGAGATAGAGAATATCTCTAGTGTTGATTAAAAGTAATTTTAATTATAATTAAAATAATCATAAAATAAAAAAGGGAATAACCCTTTTTTATTTTATCTGACTTAGTTTGTACTTTCTTCTTTTGGTTTTACTTCTTCCGAAGTAGTTTCTTCTATTTTAACTTCTTCTACTTTGTTTTCTGTTTCTTTATTTTCTTCTGCTTTTTCTTCTCTCACCTTAACATTTTCAGCTTTAGTTTCTTGTGTTTTATTTTTTTCTAAATTTTCTCCACAACCTTGGCAAAATTTAGCATCTGTATTATTTACCATTCCGCATTGAGCACATACTGTTGTTTCTTTTTCTATTGTACTTTCTTCCATTTTTTCCAATTTTGCCCCGCATTCTTTACAAAATTTGGCTTCATTTATATTTTCTATTCCGCAAATTGGACATTTTTTATTTATATGTGTGGTTTTTAAATCAGTTTTTAAAGCAGCGATTCGATTTTGGAGTTCTGTGATTTCCTCTTCTGCGCTTTTTATTGTATTTAATATTTCATTTGATTCCTCATCAAAATTGTTTCCTTCTTTAAATTTATCGTAAACTACTTCTCCCAATTTCGTTTTTAATTTACTTATTTCTGATTTTTTTCCACTTATTTTTATTGTTAATTTATTAATTTCAATAATATCAGTTATTTTTTCCCCTAATCCCCTTCCTAATTCTTTTATTTTTATAGACATATTTGTTTTTCCTCCTAGTTTTGATTGACATTAATTAAAACAAGATATTATACATTCTACCATATATTTCAAAAATATGGTAATTATTTTTATTTATTTTAATCGCATCAAAATTCCCATAAATTCATCTATTTTATCGTCACTGTCACCATTTTTGAGCGCATTTTTTACACATACCTTTAGGTGCGATGTAAGTATTTCTTTATTAGTTTTTCTTATTATCGCTTCTGTTGACAATAATTGAGTAGATATATTTATACAGTATTGATCTTCCTCAATCATCTTTATAATCCCTTCTATTTGACCCATTGTCGTCCTTAATAATCTGATTAAGGACTTTTTGTCAGCTTGCATTGTTCCACCACCAAAATTTTATTGTTATATAAAATAATATTTTATTTTATTTCTATGACATCATAACCTACATCTTCAATGGTATTTGTTAAAATTTCATCTGTAATATCTTTCGTAATAGTGAATTCAGCATTTTTTTTCTCCAAATTAACAACAGCTTCAGATACACCATCAATAGCATTTAGTGCCTTTTCAACTCTTGCTTTGCAGTGCTCACAGCTCATACCGTCAATAATAATAGTTTTTTTCATAATTTTTTCCTCCTAGGTTTTTATTGGTTTTAAGCATTTGCAAAATGCAAATACGGTGTTGGCGGACGCAATTATGCGTCCCTACGGGAGTGTATTAAAAATATATTGTGATATTATCACCTATACCCCGTGAGGGTATTATAGTCTGATTCTGGGTTTTTGTCAATAAGTAAAAAATGGCGATGAATGATTGGAAACAAAAGGATAGTTTTAACCAGTTTTGTTGTGGGCGTAATCATCCGCCCCTACAAATTATTATGGTACAATCGTTAATAAAAATTTGCACTCACCTATAATTTCGTATTCTCCAGAATTGGCTTCTACGAAAATACTATCCCCTTTTTTAAATTTAACTTCCTCTTTATTATTTTTTATAATTCCACACCCTTCTAAAAACAATAAAGAATGAAAAGAATTTTCACATACGTTATTTTTATATTTACCAGAAACATTTATCATATTGACTTGAAAATATTCACATTGAGCTAGATGTCCATTGAAATCCCAAATTTCTTTTGGTTTTTCTATTTTTAATACATCTAATGCTTTTGTGATATGTAATTCTCTTTGTTTTCCATCTACACCGATTCTTCCGTAGTCATATACTCTGTAAGTAATATTTGATGATTGTTGTATTTCGGCTAGCAAAATTCCTTCTCCGATAGAATGAATTCTTCCAGGTTCGATAAAAAAAACATCGCCTTTTTTTACGTATACTTTATTTAATACTTCCAAAATAGTGCTGTTCTCTATTCTTTCTATCAATTCATCTCTTGAGATTTCCTTATTGAAACCATAATAAATATATGATCGTTTATCGCATTCTACAATATACCATATTTCTGTTTTTCCATATTGTCCCTCATTTGTTAAGGCGTATTTGTTGTCAGGATGAACTTGAATGGAAAGATTTTCTTTTGCATCTATAAGTTTTATTAAAATTGGAAAATCTTTGAATTTTAGGCAATTTGTGCCTAAAATATTAGAGCCATTTATTTGGATGTATTCTGATAGTGTTTTGCCAGTGTAAGCTCCATTAATAATGAGACTATGCCCATTTGAATGGCATGATAATTCCCATGTTTCAGCGATTATTTCGTCTTTGCTTTGTTTCCCGTATTCTTTTTTTAATTTGTTTCCACCCCAGATGTAATTTTTACATGATGGGGCTAGTTTTAAAATTGACATTTTTACTCCAATGTTAATGATTTTTCTTTTTTGATATTAAGGGATTGATTAAATTTGCTTCTATAACATTATAAATTATTTTAGAAGAAATTTCATCAAATATTTTTATTATGTTAAATAATTGGGTTGGTTTTTTTAGTGTTAATAGTGGTTAGAAATTGTATTTGTCAATTCAGTTTTTATTAATTCTAATTAAAGCTGGAAGAACATCTAACAAACATTTTTTATATAATTAAAATAAAAGTACCTAAAACAATTAACCCTACTCCAATAATTTTTTTAATAGAAATTTGTTCATTCAATATAAAATATGAAACAACCATTGTCCATATATACGTTATAGATGTTAACGGAAGTACTATCGAATAATCTAAAAATCTTAGAATATATATATTAATAACAGCTGATAAAAGATATAAAATAATTCCAACATATAAATAATAATTATTAAAAATTAATTTTTTTATTCCAATAGTAGAAGAAGCTTTTTTTAGAAAAAATCCAGCAAATGCACCGATCATAGTCATTATTATTAAAAGAATATAATATCTAATCATCTCCGACACCTATAAATATTACACCAATAATTATTATAATTATTCCTATAATCCGAGCTATCGTAATATTTTCATTTAAGAAAATTCTAGCTAAAAAAATACTCAAAATATAATTTATGCTAAGCATTGGTTGAAGTACAGATAAATTTCCAAACTTATATGCAATTAACATCACCAGAGCCCCTATTCCATAAAATGAAAAGCCCAACAAAAGTATCCACATGCCATTTGTTATTGATAATTTCCAAAATAATTGACCTATGCAAGCGCATATAGATGAAATTATTATCAACATAATTCCTTTTTTATTTTTTTCAAATGAATTTTTCACAAGGCGCCTACTTAGTTATTTTATAAATTGATTCTATTAAATAATTTTTTTCTAAAACTTAAATCAACTAAAATAGATAAATATTTATTTATTACAGAAAACAATAAAAACGCTCTAAAAATGATATTGACAAAAACAATGAATATACTTTTTGTCCAATCTCTTACAGACCCTTTATTAATGTATATAAATATCGCATAGCATGTAGTAAATATGGTAGCTACTATAAAAATAATTGTTATTAGAACTGTAAAATCAGGATTTGAAGAAGGTGAAAATGACTCTTGATTTAGTTTTATATCTTCAAAAAAATATAAATAAGTATTCTATAACCTTATCCCTTTTTCAATAAATTCCTTTAATGTTTGTTGAACTCTATCCTTTTCAGATAATACAATTTCACTTTCATTCAACCCATATTTTTCAAATTCCCAATCTATACCAATGTCCTTATCATTCCACAATATTCCGGAATCATATTCAGGAGCATAATAATCAGTACATTTATATTGGAATTCTGTATCATCTTCCAATGCAATAAATCCATGAGCGAATCCTTTAGGTAAATAAAACATATTTTTATTCTCTGCTGTTAATTCTACTTTAAACCACTTCCCAAATGTTTTACTTCCATGTCGCAAATCTATACCAACATCTAGAACTCTACCGGCCGTTACTCTGATCAATTTTCCTTGGGTAAATTTTGTTTGAAAATGCAACCCTCTTAGTACTCCCTTTTTAGATTTTGAATGATTATCTTGTACAAACTCATCCATAATCCCTAATTTTTCAAAATCTTTCTTCGTAAAAGTTTCCATAAAGAAACCTCTGTTATCTCCAAATACTTGCGGCTCTATTATTATCAGACCTTCAATGCCTGTCTCTACTTTGTTAAATTTAGCCATTCTGTTCCTCCATCATTTGTGTTTTACTAAACCCATTAAGTATTTACCGTATTCTGATTTCATTAAATGTTTGGCTAATTTTTTTAATTTTTCTTCGTCTATCCATCCATTGTTGTATGCTATTTCTTCAGGGCAAGCGACCATTATATTTTGTCTGCTTTGGATTGTTCTCACGAAATTCGCAGCATCTAGTAAACCATCATGGGTACCTGTGTCTAGCCATGCCATTCCCCTTCCGAATGTTAATACGTTTAATGTTCCTTCGTCTAGATACATTTCATTTAG
The DNA here is from genome assembly GCA_031289425.1 of Fusobacteriaceae bacterium. Taxonomy (GTDB): domain Bacteria; phylum Fusobacteriota; class Fusobacteriia; order Fusobacteriales; family Fusobacteriaceae; genus JAISST01. Next base: position 420 of record JAITPM010000029.1, on the reverse strand, counting down.
TGTTGTTATTTCTAATTCTCCTCTGGCTGATGGTTTTACCTCTTTTGCTTTTTTTATAACTGTATTATCATAAAAATATAGCCCGGGGATAGCATAATTTGATTTTGGTTCTTTTGGTTTTTCTTCCAATGAAATTGCTTTTCCTTTTTCATCAAATTCTACGACACCGAAATCTTTTGGATTGCTTACATAATATCCAAAGATTGTTGCGCCCTTTTTTCTCTTTGCTGCTTCTTTTACAATACCTGTGAAACCACTTCCGTAGAAGATATTATCTCCGAGTACTAAGGAACATGCATCGTTTCCTATAAATTGTTCTCCTATTAGGAATGCTTCTGCTAGGCCATTGGGGGCATGTTGTATTGCATATTCTATTTTAAGGCCAAAATCTTCTCCTGTTCCTAGTAGTTCTTTGAATGC
>JAITPM010000069.1 GCA_031289425.1 Fusobacteriaceae bacterium | reverse complement strand
GGGACTGAGATATATAAATTATTGGTATTAATGAATATCATACAAAAAAATTATACATATTTCATGAATAAAAATATTAATATAGGCCATTTTTTTTATGAAACAAATAGTAAAAATGTCAATATAATGAATAAATCTCCAAAAAAATTTGTAAAATTAGATTATACTGCTGAAACTCAGGTAAAAAACTTGGAAGAAACATTCGCAATTAAAGAATTTAAAAATACTGAAAATGTATTTTTTCCATTTTTAGGAGTAGGCGGGTATTTTCAAAATGAACCAAGAAAAGAATTTCTTGCAAGTTTATTGAGATCTTTAGCAGGTAAATAGAGTAAGAAAATAAAAATATGGAGGTTGTATTTATAAAATACCAAATATTCCAATAATTTTATTTAGTTTTATGAAAAATTGATGTATAATAATGAGGTAGCTAATATTCTACAAAATTATTAGGAGGTATTACGTGCGTTTCTCAGAGAGTTGTCATCCCTATGCTATGGTCACCATAATGTTTTGGACTTTGCCTTATGTTTTTACAAAAATTTTATTACAATATTTTTCGGTATATTCCATAGCTTTTATACGGTATTTGGTAGCTTCAATTTTTTTAGTTGTAGTTGCAGTTGTTTTTAAAATAAAAGCACCTAAAAAAGAAGATTTCAAATGGTTTTTTCTATCTGGAATTTCTGGGTTTTTCATTTATATGATTGTATTTAATAAAGGTTGCGAGACAGTATCAGCTGCTACAGGTAGTATAATAATATCCACTGTCCCGGTTATTACAGCCCTTATGGCAAGATTTTTGTATAAAGAAAAGATAAAAACATTTCGATATATTGCGATTATGATTGAGTTTGTTGGAGTAGCTGTTATCACTGTGATACATGGAATAAGCAGTATAAATATAGGGTTTTTCTGGCTTATAATTGCAGCATTCTTTCTAAGTCTTTATAATATTTTGCAAAGAAAATTGACAAAAACATATTCTCCATTACAAGCAATAATATATAGCATTTTTATTGGAGAAATATTACTTTTCATATTTTTACCCGGCTCAATAAATGAACTTAAAAATGCACCAATGAGTGCTTTTATTTATATAATAATTCTTGGAGTTTTCTCAAGTGCAATAGCATATTTTGCTTGGTCAAAAGCTTTTTCCAAAGCAAAAGAAACATCGACTGTGACGAATTATATGTTCGTAACACCTTTATTAACCAGTGTTTTAGGTTTTTTGATGATTAATGAAATACCTGATAGAGCTACAATAATTGGGGGTTCGATAACACTTGTAGGGATGTGTATATATAATTTTGGCGAAATAATAAAAGATAAAATAATAAAATAGATAAATTATCAACTATATCCACATTATGTAAGGAGGCTCCCAATTGAAAATTGCTGATAGTTGCCATCCATATGCTATCGCCACCATGATATTTTGGACTTTACCATATGTATTTACAAAAATTTTACTAAAATATTTTTCAGTATTTTCTATAGCATTTATACGATACTCTATTGCTTCGACTTTGTTTATTGTTATTATAATAACTTTCAAAATAAAAATTCCTAACAAAAAAGATTTCAAATGGTTCTTCTTATCAGGATTTTTTGGCATATTTTCATATATGATAGTATTTAATAAGGGATGTACAACAGTATCAGCCTCTACGAGTAGCATCATACTCTCGACAGTTCCGGTTATTACTTCCCTTATGGCAAGATTTTTTTATAAAGAAAAAATAAAAATCTTTCGATATGTTGCTATTATTATAGAATTTGCCGGAGTAGCAGTAATAACAATATTACATGACATAAGTAGCTTTAATATAGGTTTTTTATGGCTTATATCGGCTGCAATTTTTTCAAGTCTTTACAATATTTTACAAAGAAAGCTAACAAGAACCTATTCCTCTTTACAATCGACAATATACAGTATCCTTATTGCTGAGATATTATTTTTTATGTTTTTACCGGGCTCAATACCCGATATTAAAAATGCTCCACCGATTGCTTTTTTATATATAGCTATACTTGGGATATTCGCAAGTGCAACTGGATATCTTTTATGGACAAAAGCATTGTCTAAAGCGAAAGAAACTTCAACTGTAACCAATTACATGTTTATGATTCCTTTATTAACAAGTGTTTTAGGATTTTTTATGATTAATGAAGTACCGGACAAAGCGACAATAATTGGTGGATTGATGATTCTTACAGGAATGTTTATATATAATTTTGGTGAAATGATAAAAAATAAAATAATTAAATAAACAAAAAGATAATACACCTTAACCAAGTGTATTATCTTTTTATTATTAATACTTTTAAGAGGTAGTTGTCTTATTGTTTATTTAATTATAATGACATAAATCATTCTGATATCACTTAAATTATAAACCTGTACTCGCTACATATTCTCCTATTATTCCCATAGTTCTATCAAGTTTCACTTTTTCGTCCTTATCAAATGGGATTTCTACTATATATTCTATTCCATTTTTTCCAATCACTGCAGGGACTCCTGCATATATTCCTTTATATCCATATTCCCCATTTAAAAGAGCACTACAAGGGAATATTTTCTTTTCATCATGATAAATAGCATTTACAAGTCTTGTAAGAGTACAGGCTATCCCAAATTCTGTGGAATTTTTTCCTTTATATACTTCCCACCCGGCCAATGCAGCACGTTGACTTATTTCTTCAAATTTTAATTTTCCATATACTTGAGGTTTTTCTTTCATAAGTTGAGTTAATAATTTACCGCCGAATGTAGTAGAAGAAAAAGCGGCAAATTGAGAATCTCCATGTTCTCCTATCATATATGCCTCTATTGAATGAGGTGCTATATCTGTTAAGTCACTCAATATCTTCCTAAGTCTTGAAGAATCCAATCCTGTACCGGTTCCTATTACACGATTACTAGGCAGGCCGGATAATTTTTGTACAGCATATGTTACTATGTCCACAGGGTTTGTAATTACAAGTATAAATCCATTAAATCCTGTTTTCATCAATTCCGGAATTATTTCTTTTACAATCGAAACAGAAAGTTTTAATTCTCCCAATCGGTTTTCTTTTAAAAGTTCCCCAACACTTATTACAACCATATCCACATCTTTTAGATCACTTATTTCACCGGCTTTTACTGTTACTCTATGTGGTAAAAATGTTCCTGTATCCATACAATCTGCTGCTTGAGATATAGCCTTTTCTTTATCAATATCTACCATAACTATCTCATCACATGCTCCTTGTAATACCATTGAAAATGCACAGTGGCTACCTACATGACCTGTTCCAATTATTCCTACTTTTCTAACATTAATACTCATTTTTTATTCTCCTCCTTAATTTTATATTATTTTTTTATATCAACAAATATTTTATTTTTAAATAAAATTTTTATATTATACTCCCCAAGTTTTGAAAAAAATATGGGTGTATAGCATAGTAATACTCATATACATAATTACAATTATAAAAAATATTTTAAGGGCTTTCTTTAGAATATCTCCCTCTCGTCCTATCAGCCCTACTGTGGCGGCAGCGGCTATAACATTATTAGGGCAAATCAAATTCCCCAAAGATGCCCCTGCATTTTGCCCTGCAAATACCGGAATCACATTAAGTCCCAATTGTTTTGCAGCTATAATATGCATCGGTGCAAACATTATATTGGATCCAACTCCGGTTCCGGTTATGAATCCACCCAATGCTCCTATAAAAGATGCCATTGCTGGATATAAATTTCCAGATATGGCAGCAATATCTTCTGCCATTATTCTAATCATACCGGAAGTATTCATAAGATTACTAATTACCAATAATGCTCCTATTGTTATAAAAACAGGAGAAAGGGATATTCCGCATGTCTTTACGTTTATTAAATACTCTTTTATTGGTACTTTTAATATCATTGCACCAAAGAATGAGCACAAGAATATTACTACAGCTACCCATACTATATACCCATAGTAAGTCAAAATCCACCATGGAACAGTAAATCTCACTATTGGTAATGCCAAAGATAATAGTATATATGATCCGAAGGATTGTAATTTAGTATATTTATTCGAATCTGCATTGAGGAGAATAGTTTGTTTAAATTCCTCTGGTGTCTCCATTTTTACAATTTTTAAGAATATTATAGAAGCAATTAAGGCTAATGCACCTGTACCTAGACTACCAAATTCTGGCCCTATAAAAGTTGTTACTAACAACAATATAATAGGAGTTGATAAGCTTGAGAAAATCCAATATGGCATAAATTTTTTAAATCCCTTTTTTCCATAAGTGGTAAAAATGATTATAGTTGGCATTACTAATAATCCCCAAAAATGAACTCTTCCTACCATTATTCCTGATTGTTTGGCAGTTATTAATCCGGCTTCTATCAATGCACCTGATCCTCTGATTGTAGTCAATCCCGCACCACCAAATGATGCTGCTGTAGCATCTCCAAACAATGTAACAGTAGCTGCAATGACTGGGTTTATCCCCAATGCTACTAAAAATGGACCTGCTACTGCTGCTGGACTTCCAGCTCCTGCAGCTCCTTCCAAAAAAGTAACAAACATAGATGCGATCATTATCAATTGAATTCTCTTGTCATCAGTAACACCTGAAAGAGTTTCCTTAACCTTTTCTATTGCACCTGTGGAAGTCATAGTTTTCAGAATAACAAAGGCTGGCCAAATTAAACAAAATATTTTAAATCCTTCAATTGCTCCTGAGAGCCAATTTTTTAAAATTATAGCACCAGTCAAAGGGACTGCTCCTGTAGTCTTAAAGCAGACTACACATAGAACAACCGTGTATGCAGCTACAAATGGAGCCACATATTTACCAGAAATATTGAAAACTACCATTCCAATTAACACCACTAAAATAGGGCTTATCGCCAATACAAATTTAAACATCCTTCCTTACCTCCATAAAATTTTTTAGTTAATTTTCTATTACCTCCTTGCATATTAAGAGCAAAAACATATAATACTTATAATTTTTGCACAAATATCTCTCTTTACATAAAATTGGTTTTATGTTAAAACATTTTTTATAATTATAAGACACTTTATTCTGTTATAGTTCACAAATATATTATAATTGATATATATAAATTAGTATATAGTAATTAGAATAGATTAAACAAGTGCACAAACATGACTATTTTTGAAAATATAAGGAATATATATGAATATTTGTGAATATATAAAGAATATATGAATAAAAATAGAAAAGCGTTGATATTATATAGCATCAACGCTGAAGAAAAGTACATATTTAATAGATGTTTTGAAAATAGATTAAGTTCTATCTTTTTATGTCCATAATTTTAAAAAGCATATTTTGATATTTCTCCCATGCTTTTTCAATTTTTTCCATAGAGTATTTTTTGCATAGAGGTGATTTTTTTAAATCATCAAAAGATAAATTAATATCTCTAACTAAATCAGTGTCGTTTATAACAGAAAAAAAATCGTTCTGTCTCTGTTGAATCTTTAATTGATTTTTAAAAAATACTGTATTGTTATTAGAATAAATAGAAACATTGAACTCTAAATAGCCGGTATCTAATTTATCGTCATCAATAATATAAAAACTTATTTCTTTGTTAAGTTTCAATATTTCGATAAAATAAGAGTAATATTCTTTTATCTCAGAAGGCATGATTTCATACTCTATATTCATAAAAAAAATCCTTCTGTCTTGGAAGAATTTTAATAGAGATGATTTTAAAATAAAAAAATTAATAGTACTATTCACGAAGGTATCCGTCAAAGTAATTATCAATTTTTTTATGTCTAAAATATCGTAAGAAGGACGTGAATTTTTTTCAGCAAAATCTAAAATATTATTCATGATAGTCTGTGGTAATAAAAATTCAAATCCATGTGTTATCAAAAAATTAAAGTAATTGTCAGAATAAAAAGTTACCCTAAAATCGTTTTTAATCAGAGATTCCGGATCTCTTATTCTTAAAAAGTTATTTTCCAAAGTCATGTATTTTTTTATAGTTTCATAATTTTTTAAAATTTTTAATTTACTCTTTGTAAAAGTAATACTTTCAAAAATCCCTTCTTTATTCATAGAATAGCAAAAAGATATTTTATTTTTAATAACAATAGAATTCAAGTTTTTAAAATCTTTAATATTATATAATTCTATATTTAAATTTGCAAATTTATTCAATAAAAAATATATTCTTTTAAAATAAGAATTATTATTAATTTCATCTAAAGAAATGCCTGTATATACATTAATTTTTATATTTTTTGGTTTTAATTTAGAAAGGAGAGAAAGTATATAAGTATTCCCGGGAGCTAAAATGTCTAAGCTCAAAAAAATATCAATATTTTTATTAGATTCTATCACTGTGTTTTTAATATTATCTTCCAAAAAAGTTTTTATCTCATCTGAACCTACTAAAAAGTCCATTTTTTCTTCCCCGGAATGTTCACTGCTTTCATCATATGCAATAGTTAAAAGCTCATTAATTTGTTCCTCCAAAAATTTTTTGTTCTCTAGAAGAGATGTATTTTTAGGAATTTCTATTTCAAACTTATTCAAAAAACTCAATATATTCTTAGTCTCGAGTATTTCTTTCCCAATTAATTCAGATAATTGTTTATTGATTTCTCGAATAACTTTTGAAGATGGGAGTTTAACACTATTACACCATTTACTGATATAAGAAACATCGTACCCGAGATGATTTCCAACTATGATACATTTTATATCAGAGAATGAAAGCAAACTCTTAAGCATAGTTCCATAAAAATTTTTATACATTTTACCTCCTTTCTTTTAAATTATAATTTTATCGTTTCTTAAATAATACCACATAATTTCTTAATGTCAATTTGATTCTTTTTAATTCATTTTTTCAATATTTTGTCAATATTATTCATAATTATCAATTCTATGCAATATTATGCAACTATTTTCATTGCAGTTTTTTATGTTTTATATATATAATTCTATTATAGAAAGCGTTTATTTTGTTTTACTGTGATACATTTAATAAAAAAAATTAAAGCAAAAATTATAAATACAATTAAAAATATACAAAATTAGAAATTGTTTTTAAAATTTAAGGAGGAAATATGCCAAAGGGAAAATTATTGTTTAATGTAGACCGTTGTAAAGGATGTGCCTTATGTGTTGCTGCTTGTCCTTTGAAGATTTTGGATTTGGATAATAAGGTTGTAAATGTAAAGGGATATAATCCTGTGTATGAAAAAATACTCAATAAATGTGTTGCCTGTGGAAGTTGTGCAATCATGTGCCCTGATTCTGTTATTGGGATAGAAAAAATAGTTGTATAAACTGTAATAAATACTGAACAAGGGTGCATGCCCTTTGTTATAAAAGGAGGTCAAAATGGCAAAAAAACTAATGAAAGGCTCAGAAGTATTAGGAGCTTCTGCAATAAAGGCTGGGTGTTTAAATTTCTTTGGTTATCCGATAACGCCACAAAATGAAGTGCCTGAATATATGGCAAGGGAACTTCCAAAAATCCCAGGTGGTAATTTTATACAAGCAGAATCTGAAGTAGCTGCTATTAATATGGTCTATGGATCAGCAGCTAGTGGTGCTCGTTGTATGACATCTTCTTCATCTCCTGGAATAGCTCTAAAACAAGAAGGAATTGCATATTGCTGTGGAGCAGAGCTACCTTGTGTAATAGGAAGTGTAAGTCGTGGTGGACCAGGATTAGGAGGAATACAACCATCTCAAGGAGATTATTTTCAAGCTACTCGTGGAGGAGGAAATGGAGATTATCATGTAATAGTATATGCTCCGAGCACATTACAAGAATTATCTGATCTGACTCAAAAAGCTTTTTATATATCAGATAAATATAGAAATCCGGCAATGATATTGATAGATGGTGCTGTAGCTCAAATGATGGAAGGGGTAGAAATAAAAGATCTTCATTTTCCACCGGTAGATAAATCCGAATGGGCAATGGTAGGTAAACAAGGCGGTCCTAGACATAAAGTCATTACATCTATGTACTTGAATACTGATGAGTTAGAAGCTGTAAATATGAGATTTCAAGAAAAATATGATGAAATATTAAAAAATGAAAAAGATGCAGAATTATATATGGTAGATGATGCAGAGTTCATAATTGCTGCTTATGGAACATCAGCCCGTATAGTCAGAAATTCTATAAATGATCTAAGAGAGAAAGGAATAAAAATCGGACTCATTAGACCAATAACATTATGGCCATTTCCTGATTATGCATTTGATAAAATACCGGATACATGTAAGGGAATTATGGTATTAGAACTAAGTAAAGGCCAAATGATACAAGATGTAAAGTTAGCATTAAATGGTAGATTTAAAGATGTAGGATTCTATGGACGTACAGGTGGAAATATGTTTGACAGTAATGAAGCTAGAGATGCAATCGAAAAATACATTAAAGAAAAATCTATTCTAGAGGTGATAAAATGAATCAAGTAGTTTATAAAAAATCTAAAGGTTTAACAGATGCAGAGACTCATTATTGCCCAGGTTGTACTCATGGTATTGCACATAAATTGGTGGCTGAAGTACTGGAAGAAATGGAAATGCTAGAAAATACTATAGGAGTAGTCCCTGTAGGATGTTCTGTATTGGCATATAATTATTTCGATTTTGATTGTGTAGAAGCTGCCCATGGTCGTGCTCCGGCAGTTGCGACAGGAATAAAACGTTCATTAAAAAATAAAGATACTTTAGTTTTTACTTATCAAGGGGACGGAGATTTGGCAAGTATAGGGTTGGCAGAAACTTTGAGTTCTGCTGTGAGAGGAGAAAATATTTCTATTGTCTTTGTAAATAATGCGATATATGGAATGACTGGTGGACAAATGGCTCCAACTACTTTGATAGGTCAGAAAACTACAACTTCTCCATATGGTAGAAGTGAGAAATTAGCAGGAAAACCTATCAAAATGGCTGAAATATTGGCTCAGATTCCATCTGCGACTTATATAGAAAGAGTTACCTTGACAACTCCGGCCAACGTGAGAAAGGCCAAGGAAGCCATAAGAAAATCTTTTCAATGCCAAAGAGAGAAAAAAGGATTTTCTCTGATAGAAATAATAGGAACTTGTAGTATAGGTTGGGGAATTTCTCCTATAGCTTCTATGAAATGGTGTGAAACTAATATGCTACCTTATTATCCATTAGGTGTGTATAAAGATATAAGAGGTGAAAAATAATATGAAGAGAAAAGTTATTTTTTCAGGTTTTGGTGGTCAAGGTGTATTGACATTGGGACAAATAGTATCTCTTACAGAAATGAATAAAGGACTAAATACCACATGGTTTCCTGCATATGGGGCTGAAATGAGAGGTGGAACTGCCAATTGTTCTGTAATATATTCTGATTCACCTATTGGATCTCCCATTGTAAAAAATGAGATAGATATATTGGTGGCTATGAATGAACCATCTCTTAGAAAATTTGAGAATAATGTAAAGAAGGGGGGATTAATAATAGTAGAAAATTCTCTTAAGAAAGATATAAAAACAACACGCACTGATGTGAATGTACATTATATAAGTGCTGGAGAAATATCCAGCGAAATGGGTAATCTAAAGGTTATCAATGTCATAATGTTGGGAGCCTACGCAAAATTAACTGGAGACTTCACCAAAGAAGAAGCTTTTTCGACATTAAAAGAAAAATTACATGGTAAGGAGAGTCTTTTTGCATTGAATGAAGAAGCAATCAATATAGGCTATAGTGTAGTATAACTAAAAAAGTTGAGTAACAATTAAATTACTCAACTTTTTTATATTATATAAAATAATAATAAATTAAGAGCTTAAATTTTTCATCTATTCCTATTATAATTAATCAAAGATCCGGCCTTGATTATTCTCTTTTCATCATCTGTAATAGGAGCAATATGCAATTTTATCTCCCCTATAGTATCCCTAATTATATAGGCTACAATATTATCCATAGATTCATCCAAAGCTTTTTTTATATTCGGTACAAATATATAATCTCCGATTTCAAAATCAGGTTCATTATCCATCAAAAATGGTATCATTCCCCAATTTATTACATTAGAACGGTAACGTTTTGTAGCATATTCTTTTGCTATGTTGGCAAGACCACCTATAACTCTTTGAGAACTGGCGGCTTGTTCTCTCGCAGAACCATCTCCCGGCTTTATAGCATATATTGTAGAACCAATCTCAATTTCATTGGGATCTATTTTTTCAAAGCCCGCAATACTTTTTATCCTATCAAATATATCTTTTAATTTGGGTTCTATGTCAACGACGGATTTACCATCTGTTCTGGCTTTTTCTATTTTATCTACCTCTTTTGCTCTTCCTACATATTTAGGATCTCTTCTTCCCAATGTAAATTCAGCCAGCCCCAAAGGATTTGACCTATATGAAGATGTCTCACCTGATGGGATCAATTCATCTGTCGTCGTTACAGGATCCATTATTTTTGCACAAACTTTTAATAATATATTATCAGATAGAGCACTCATTTCCGGCCAATTTCTTATGTTCGGCCCATATATCAATGGAGTACTACTATCACCTTTTTCATATCCATAATAGACTCTATTTTTGTATACTGTCCCATCGAATGAATAATCCGGTACTACGTATCCATCTGCGATATCTGTGGCTGACGTAAGTATTCCGCCATTTGCAGCAGTCGCCGCAACAGATCTGGCATCCATAAGAGCAACGGAAGCCATTTGCTCTTCAGCAGGCTTTGAGCCCTCTCTGTTAGGAAAATTCCTAGTATTATGACGAATACTCAATCCACCATTTGCCGGTGTATCTCCGGCTCCGAAACACGGTCCACAAAAAGCTGTACGAATAATTGCACCAGAATTTGTCAAGTCCGAAATAGCATTTTTCTTTAATAAATCCACCATAACCGCTTGAGAAGATGGGTATATTGATAATGAAAATTTTCCATTACCACAGGATTTATCTTTCAAAATATGGGCAGCTTCCATTACACTTGTATAATTACCGCCTGCACAGCCACCGATAATTCCTTGTTCTACGTAAAGTTTACCATCTATAATTTTATCAGTAAGACTAAATTTAAGATTTGGATTTTCTATTAGCCTTTCTGCTTTTATTTCTACATCGTGCAATATATCGTAAAGATTAGCATTTAATTCATCGATTTCATAAACATTACTTGGATGAAAAGGCAATGCTATCATTGGTTTTATTGTACTTAAATCTATGTATATCATTCCATCATAATAGGCTATTTTACCGGGGGTCAATTCTTTATATTCTTCTTCTCTTCCATGTAATTTCAAAAATTTCTTGGTGTCCGCATCTGTCTTCCAAACAGATGAAAGGCATGTTGTCTCTGTCGTCATTACATCTATACCATTCCGATAATCTGTGGTCATAGAAGATATTCCCGGCCCTACAAACTCCATTATTTTATTTTTTACATATCCATTTTCAAAAACTGCCTTGACAATTGTAAGAGCTATATCTTGAGGACCAACTCCAAAATTTGGTTTCCCATCCAAATACACACCGATTACTTCGGGATAAGATATATCATAAGTATCGCAAAGCAATTGTTTTACAAGTTCTCCCCCACCCTCACCCATTGCTATAGTCCCAAGAGCTCCATAACGTGTATGACTATCTGACCCCAAAATCATTTTCCCGCATCCGGCCATTGTTTCCCGCATATATTGATGTATCACCCCAATATGAGAAGGAACAAATATCCCACCATATTTTTTACAGGCTGAAAGCCCAAAAATATGGTCATCTTCATTGATTGTTCCCCCAACTGCGCAAAGTGTATTATGGCAATTTGTAAGAACATAAGGAATAGGGAATTTTTCCATTCCAGAAGCTTTTGCGGTTTGGACGATTCCCACATAAGTTATATCATGAGATGTCATAGAGTCAAATTTTATTTTTAAATTATCCATATTATCAGAAACATTATGAGCCTTTAATATGGAATATGTAATGGTTCCCTTTTTTGCTTCTTTTTTATTTATTTTTTGTTCTGCCAATAAACATACGGTATTTTCCCAATTTTCTGATACAATATCTTTCCCATTGATCAAATAAACTCCCGAGTTATATAATTTTAACATATAACCTCCAATATATTTTTGTAGGGGCGCATAATTACGCCCTTGATGATTATTGCACCTGAATGATAATTATTGCGCCCTTGATGATGCCATACGCCCTAAATTACCATTCCTATTTAAGCTTTTTCCTTCTTCAAAGCTGCTTTTACAAGCGGATACACAAGCATAATAACACACGCAATTACAACAACAGCTGTAATCGGTTTTGCAAATACTTCATACATATTTCCATTTGTCAAAGTATAAGCACGCCTAAAGTTAGATTCGCACATTTGACCTAATACCAATCCCAATACCAATGATGCTGGATTATACCCCAAACGAACAAATGCATATCCGACTATTCCGGATGTAGCCATAAGAAGAACATCTCCAGTATTATTATTTACAGCATAAGCTCCAATAGCAGCGAGCATTATAATAATCGGTCCCAAAATGCTATAAGGAACAGCCAGTATCTTTGCAAACACCTTAGCTACTGCCATTGCTACAATAACCATTATTATATTTGTAACAAACATTGAGCTAAATACAGCAGATAAATATCTTGGTTGAGTCTTAATCAAAAGTGGTCCAATCTGAACACC
>JAITPM010000024.1 GCA_031289425.1 Fusobacteriaceae bacterium | reverse complement strand
TTTATAGTTCCTTGTTGATTCAATGATACATGAGCTTTATTCACTGCGTATATTCCAACTGCTCCTGAAATAGATAAAGTTGGAGTTCCTGACGCACCTGATTCCAATACTATATCTCCATTATTGTATGCAAACCCTCCATCTATATTGGGGGGAATTGTTGTAGAACTAATAGTAGGATTCCCACTTCCATCGACATACATTCCTGCCTGCGAAGGAAGTTTTATATTGATTGTAGCACCGCTTTGATTACCTAGAGCTCCTTTTTTTGTATATAATCCTATTGCATTAACTCCAATTAAATTTATTATTCCATTTGTTGATGATGGTGTATTTTTTGCATTTGCTGCAACACCATTATTCAAATACATCCCTATTCCATTTTTTGCAACATTTAATGTTCCAGAGGAAAAAAGAGCAGTATTTTCTAAATAAAATATTGTTCCACCAAAAAATTTGTTTGCATCAACAACAGTAGTATTTACATTTATAGCTGTTTTGTAAGGTGTCAATGAATTTGGTGCTGGTACAACAATTCCTATTGCTCCCTTTTCTTCATCAGCTCCAGGTTCTGTTCCATAATTGGAAAATAAATTTATATCTGTAGGAATAGGTGTTCCAGTAGTTATTGCAGCTATTGATGAATAAGACATCTCAGAACCAAAAAGAGTTTCTCTATCTACCGCTATTCCTATTGCATTTTTGCCTAAATGGAAAGTTCCCAAATTAGTACCAAAAACTGCGGAACCTTTAGTTGCGTATATACCTATACTCCTTGTTCCGTCACTATTATCTACTACATATATTATTCCATTAATACTGCTAATACCAACGCCACGATATGTTGGAGCTGTACCAGTCCCAACTCCATATATTCCTATAGCACCATCACTTCCAACCCTTATAATTCCAGTATTGGCAACTGTAGCTGTGGTTATTCCACTACCAGCAGCACTATTATTATTTCTTGCATATATCCCTATATTTCCTGTGTTATCTTTCACAGTCATGTCTATTGTTCCACTGTTTGTAACACTAATACGGCCTTCCGCACCAACAGTCGCTATATCTACAGTAGTTCCAAATTCATTAATCGAAGATTCAACTGTTCCATTTCGTGTTTGAGCAAATATTCCCACGGACTTATTACCTGCTACATTGATAGCCGTATTATTAACAACCACACTTCCATTTACAGCAAATATTCCTACTGCTTTGTCATTGATGGTATTTCCTAAGTTTTCTACTTCTATTGTTCCATTATTGGTTATTGTTCCATAGTTTATATATGCACCTATTGCTCCAGCTCCGGTATCTGTTCTGTCAGCTATGATTTTTGAATTTGTATTCAAGGTAATAGATGTATCCCCTATCCAATTATTCCTAATGGTTCCAGTCGCATCTTTTCCAGCCTTGCTTGAACTCATTTCCAATCCTACTACTTTATCACCATAAATATTATCTTCTGTATTGTCTAATGTAGCTGTAACCGTTACACCATTATCCACTGTCAACTTTTGCCTTTGACCTAAAAATCTCTTAAAATAGATTCCACCATCTACATCTTCATTATCTAGTCTACTTATGTCTTTTTCTATAAGTATATTTCCACCATCTACTGCTGCCCATTTATACTTAAAATTGGATGAATCAGTTGAGAAATTTACATCAGTTAATCCTATATCAGCAATCAAAGGATTTACTGTAGGAGAACTGGTAGCATCCCCTACTATTAAATTAGTTACACCTTTTAATTCTACTACTATAACATCATCTGATCGTATATCTAATGTCATTTTATTAATACCAGTCACAAATGTAATTGGAGGATCTGAAACAATACTTAAATCTTTTTCCCAACCTATCGCTTTTCCCTTTAAAATCAATGTCGCACCAGACATATCAATTAATCCTGGTCTTACTGTTGCCGTATATGGAGCATACAATGCAATACCAACCCCGTCATATGTCACTGTAGACCCTGTGAGATCAATAGCTGTTCCAGTCTGATTAGTTGTTGCTGTAGATATTATAGCTGCTGGACCACCAGTTACACTTATAGTACTATTTTGCAAACTTATTTTACCACTATTAAAAGCATAAACTGCAGATCCTTGTAAGTTTCCATCATTATCTGCTCCACCAGTTATAGTTATTTTTTTAGTAGTTCCTAGTGCATTTATAACTCCATAATCATTGGCAAATAAACCTATCGTTCCCTCACCAGTGATGATACCAGTATTAGCAGTAGATGTTGCAATCAAAGTGATGTCTAAAGTTCCATTTATCTTTATTGTGCCGTTATAAGCAATTGTGCTTGGTGCATCATATATTCCTTTGGCGTAAAATGGAATACTATCACTTGCTAATATAGTCGAAGAGCCATTTATTGTTACTGTATTGCTATTTAGAAAAGGTGTTAAAGCCGCAGTTCCTTCAACATACACTGCTGTATTTACTCTGCCACCACCTACGATTACATCTCCACCAGTAGTAACATCCCCGGCAGAAGCATAAATTCCAACGTTCTTTGAACCACTAGTTATTTCTATTTTTCCCGTTCCTAATATTAAATCCCCATCAGCGGCAGTTGCTCCAGATGTATAAACTCCTACAGATGATGTTGCAGTTCCATTAATTATAAATTCATGGTTATTTATTGTTTGGTTTATTTTTCCATAATAGCCTATATTTTTTGTTCCACCAGAAATTGTAGCCTTTAGGTATGAATCAGCATCCATAACATTGCTAGTTCCATTATATTGCAAAACTGCTATATTTTCTTCTCCATCTTTTATTTCTATTGATTTATCAAGTTCTACATATCCACCATTTATCATTTGATTCAAATATAAACCAACATTTTTATTTCCATTCGTTATAACTATTTCTCCAGTGTTTTTAAAATGATATACTTTTTTATTTCCATTATTTCCAGTAACACCACCAAAATAGACTCCTATATTTTCATTTCCGCCTTTTATTTCAATTTTACCTGCTCTAACCCCATCTTTCCAATTCGCCATAAATAGGTGCCTTTCATTATTCGTATTTGATTCGGCTACATAGGCTAATCCAATATTTCTGTTCCCATTTAGTGTTATTGTTCCACTATTTAAAGTAACAGGAACTCCTTTACTATCCGGAGCAAAATCTCGATGAGGCTGTAATCCAACTACTATCATTCTATTTCCATCTACAGTTATGTTTCCCCTTAATGATAATATTTGATAATATTCGCTCAACGACGCAATGTCAGTATTGATAGTAGTCTTTGTAGAAGAAATATTAGCAGAAACAAAATTTATTTCACTGACGGATGCATTATTGACAAGTATAGTATCTGTCAATTTCATTGCCCTATTAGCATGCGCATCATAAAATATAAACATTCTATAGCTGGCAGTACTCGCCCTACCTGAAGTTATATTAACTTCAGTCCCTACATCAAATAAAGCATACGGGGTTCCAACTACTTGATAAATTCCAATAAGTCCACCACCAACAATCGTTGTCCCATCCCCATGAGAAGCTGTATCAGTGCTATTCTTTTGAATACTAAATGCTTCATATCCAGTAAGTTTTGTTTTATATCCGGCTGTAGCAGATGTTGAAGAATCCATCACTATATTCCATTTTGCTTTTTTTACCAATACCTGTGACATAATAGCACTTAGTAAACTACCACTACCAAATTCATTTGTTGGATCGGAAGTGTTACTCCAAAAATAATCAATATCATTATTTCCACCGCTGGACGTAGACACTATTATCGGAACTGGCGTTATTGGATTAATTGCAGGTTCTCCAGGTGTAGCTGGTGGATCTATCACCCTAGGTACAAAAGTAGGCACATCCAAACTAGGTGCACCAACACTTGGTGCTGTTGGTGCTGTAATCCCACCACCAATAGTAGGAGAACCCACATCTACTTTCCCAACCGCCGCAGGAGCACTTACATCCACCGTAGGTTTAGTCACATTTACCGTAACAGGATTTGGCGCCCCAGGCGTAGCAGGTGCCCCAGGAGGATTAACTCCAGGTGGCGGAGTAACACTAACCGTTACATCCTTACTAACAACCGGAATCCCTGGATCCAAAAGCTTAATATTAGCCCCAACATCCAAAGCTTCCCCATAAGGAAGAGCATCAATAAACACCCCATTCCCATCAACAACAAGCCCAGACCCCGCATCCAGCAAAGCCTCACCAACAGCCAAAGGCACAAAACTCAAAGTATTACCATACTTAGGCCCAGACCCATTTATATTAGGATCGAGTAAAGTATTAGCCATAACGACATTCCCGTTAGCATCAATCTCGACTACTTTCCCGACAGAATCAACAGTATAAGTTCCAGAAGCATCAGAAACAACAAAATAAGAATTCCCATAACTATCCGTAAACGACGGTGCCCCCCCCGGTATAGTCTTAGTAATTACGCCACTAGCATCAGTTGTATATACAGGTTTTATATATTTTGCAGCCGCAGCTCCAGTCAAAGTCTCAGGAGTAAGATTTGGATTATACCCTCCAATCCCGATATCATAAGCAGCCTCATCAGCATTCTTATTATAAGAATACCCACTAGGCAAACTCACATTTTCCATTCCACCCTTGGCAAAAGCAATAACTTCCCCATCATGGTAAGGATTCTTCCCCTTAGGAAGTAACCCACCACTCAATTTATAATCTACATCATCAATAGTACTCTTCCACTCACTCTTTGTCCTATTTTTATATTTACCACCCACAAGCAAAGAAGTATCAAAGAAAAACTGAAAACTAGGATGAAAAGGCTTAGCATAAAAATCCCCCTTCCTAATCAATTCTTGATAATCCGACCAAATAGCCTCTCTCCTCGCCTCATTATCCTTTATAAGCTGTAAAACATGTTCTTTTTCAATTTGTACATTTGTCTCAAACATTATTTGACTTTCTACTAAATTAGTTTGTAATTCCGCACTACTGGCAAAAATGCAAGACCCAGTTATCAAAAAAGATACAAGTAATCCTACAGTGTATGTCATTTTTCGCTTCAAGTTCTGTTTTAATAATTTCTCAACGTTACTTTTAACGTTTGTATCCATACTCAGCCTCCATCTAATTAATATTTATGTTTAAACATAATATTGCTCCCATAATAATCTGAATATAAAAATTTCATGTTTTTTCGTAATTCTTATGTAACAACATAAAATTTATCTCCGAAGAAATTGAAATCCCTCAGCCGCAATAACCCTTCTTCCAAAGGCCGTTTAAGATCACATTCTTTCCTATTCAAATAATACATTACCTTCTTTCTAATAAAAGCATCTTCAATAACTGCAAATCGTGCTTTCGCATTATCAGAATCCCTAAAAAATTTCCCTCTCAGAGATTCCAATAACACATCTCTTTTCTCAGAAAAAACCTTCTTGCCATCCCCGAAGATAGCAATTTTTCCTTTCCTTTTGGTGATTTTTGCTTTGTTATTCCTTTTCATGTCCTTCATAGGTTTCATCATCGTTCCATAAGACAAAATATTACTCAAACCGAAACTTGACATCAAAAACTTTTTCATCTTTCCCCTCCATTTAAAACACAAACTTTCCAGTTACCCCACCGCTTTTTATGGTGGGATAAGACTGGAATCATAAAATCTACATGAAAGCATAAGCCTTCACTACAGTACTACCAATGTAATGATCTATATCATAGATTTAATGAGCATGTTGGTGATAATAATCAAACGATTCTTTTATACTTTTTTATGTTCATACATTTTGAAACATATATTTTTATGATATGTCATTCATCTTACTTAAATGAATATGTTTTGATATATAATGCAAAAACAGCTACATGTTATATCTCAATATACCTGTCTATTGGGCATTTTTTCTAATAATGACCCCAAATCCAAAGCGTTAAAACCTAATATTTTCGCATTTTTTAATAATCCTATTTATCGCTGTAATTGCTAGTATATAGGCACATTATTATATATTCAACAACAACACACAAATATTTTTACTAAGTTTTTCAACAACAAAATCTTAGAAGAATCCCCCATTAATGAAGAATTCGTATAATTTTTGCGCAATCTCAAGAGATATTATTTGTAATATTGTGATATTAATGGTATAATATTACGAATATATTTTTTTATTTTATAATTTGGGATATCTATTCCAAAATTTATTTAATATCTACAACAACTTATCAAGACATTATATTAAAGTCAAAAACTTCTTATAGTTCTTAACATTAGCTACAAGATTATCATTCATTTAAAATTTTATTAATTTGACTAAATTATATAACTTTTTTATTAATATTATACTATACTTGTCGGAAAATGCAAAGATATTTTTTTATAGAAATGTTAAGTTTTTACAAAAATGGGTGTTTTTTTGAAGAAAAATTCCGATAAAGTCTTTAAAAACAAGGTTTTAATAAATAATAGATTTATTGTTAAGTTGAGTATAGAAATTATTTTTCACAATCGCCCAAAATAAGCATATTTTAGAGCTATAAAAAATTAGCTCTATTTTTTTTCGACACTACAAAAATAAAAAACTCTCTAAATCAACAGCTTTTAGAGAGTTTTAATTTTTATAAAAAAATATCTTAAATTTATTTATTTTTTCCACTTTTTATTGAGGTTTTTTTTTATTTTTTATATGATTTTATGATTTTTTGTTGTTTTTAATTTTTATTTTTTGATTTTAAAATTTTCTATATTGAGTTGATTATAAATAGGAACATTTATGTAAAATAAAAATGCTCTGTCTGTATATCACACAAAGCATCTGTAGTCCTAGTGCCTAAATCATAATTGAATTTACACCCAAGCTAAGTCATCCTAAGTTTTGGAAGTTCTTTTTTAGTTTTGTCAAATTCATCATTAGAATTTTTTCCACTGGTTAAATGAAAAACTAAATTCTATTTCGATAAATGGTAAGCATTTAATAAATAATTATATTTTCAGTAGTTATTTACATTCTCAAAAGGGTGTAATCATACGCCATACATACAATCATACTAATAATCCATTTTTTCCGGAGTCCAATCTTTTAATTCACGTAACATATCCAAAGCAACAGCCTTTGCTCCTACTAAATCCTGATCTGCGTAATTTCCACACTCCCACCTTTTACTTCCAGGTATTTCACCTTCAAAATTTGCTATAAACTCAAAAGACTCTTTTGTAAGTTTTATAGCTTCTTCTTTAGATAGGGTATCTCTAACTAGTAGATAGAATCCTGTCAAACACCCCATAGGGCCTACATAGATTACTGATTCAGAGAATGAACTGTTCCGTGCATAAGTTGCAAAGAGATGTTCAAAAGTATGTGCTTCGCTATGACTAAGGTAGTCACCCTTATTCGGTTTTTTCATTCTTATATCATAAGTAATAACATCTCCATCTACTCGTGATACATACATTCCTTTGTCCAAAATATCATGATTAACTGTAAAACTTGATATAGTTTTCATTATCATATCCCTCTCTTTTTTATATTTTTTGATTATTTTTATACTAATCGTATCAATTCTCTTTATTTTGTACTTTGCATAATTTGAATAAAATTGTCCATTTTATTATAACTTCGCATCTTTAAAATTACTTCTAACTCCCCCTTAATCTAGAAATTCCAATGTCAATTCATGAAATTTCGCATACAACGCCAATCCACGCCCTATTTGTTCAGCCAATTGTTTTGGATCTTCTCCGGTTTGTTTCGATGCCACTACCACTGCTACACTGATCATTTTTTTATGTGCGATTAATTTTTTGTCTTTTATTTCCACTACCTTTTGCTCTATAAGCGGTTGCATGGAATCATGAAAATCTTTATCCGGGCAGCAAAATAAACTTAAACTAAATAAAACAGATAAAACAATTAATATTTTTTTCATAAAAAATCTCCTCTGAAATTTATTTGATTTATATGTTGCAAATTTCCTTAATTTTTCTTTTTTATGTCCATCCTTTTTTATAGCATCTTTCTTAATCTATATTTTACATGACTTTAATAAAATTGTCCATTTTATTTTGGTCTTTCTAATATTTATATTCATTAATTTTCCTATATTTTTCTACAAACAATATCCTTGACAAATAGAACTGACTGGTGTACAATTAATGAAATCGAATAATGTGTGGGGGACTCTTAGGAGTTGAGAAGGTTAAAACCTGACCCTTTGAACCTGTTGGTTAATACCATCGTAGGGAACAAATCAAATATGCTTATGTATGTAAATGGTTGTTTCTTTATTATGGAAAACAACCGTTTTTATTTTATCATACAACAAATGGAGGACACAGATATGAAAAAAGTATTAAGTATAGCTGGTTCGGATTGTAGTGGCGGAGCAGGTATCCAAGCGGATCTGAAAACCTTTTCTGCTCATGGTGTGTTTGGAATGAGCGTCATTGTTTCCGTCGTCGCTGAAAATACCAGCCGAGTCATTGAGTTTCAAGATGTACGCCCCGATATGGTACAAAAACAGATAGATGCCGTGTTTGAGGATATCGAAGTAGACGCAGTTAAAATAGGTATGCTTTCTTGCTCGGAAATCATGTTGGTGGTCGCTGAAAAATTACGAGAATATAGGCCGGCTAATATTGTTATTGACCCGGTCATGTATGCTAAAAACGGAAATCCACTTATGGACCCCAATGCCATTGACGTGCTTATCAAGGCCATAGTTCCACTGGCGGATGTTATTACACCCAATATCCCGGAGGCAGAAAAGATGACAGGCATTAATATAAAAAATATAGCTGATATGGAAAAATCCGCAAAAATTATTCATAACATGGGCTGCCGGAACGTTTTGGTCAAGGGCGGTCATGCCGAAGGAGATGCTGTCGATGTGTTGTATGATGGCAATGAGTTCCGACATTTCTCTGCACCCCGCATTAATACCAAAAATACCCATGGAACCGGATGTACTTATTCCTCTGCGATTGCATCTAACTTGGCTCTGGGTCTGACAGTAACAGAAGCGGTCGATAAGGCTAAGCAGTATGTGACTACGGCTATTGAACATTCGCTATCAATCGGAAAAGGGCATGGTCCTACTCACCATTTTTATAATTTATACAAATATGGATTAAAAAAAGGAGAAAGAGAAGATGATTAAAAATACTGAACTTATGCAACTATTAGAACTTGTACGTAACAAAAAACCCCTTATTCATCATATAACTAACTATGTAACAGTTAATGATTGTGCTAATATCACACTAGCTATCGGTGCATCCCCAATTATGGCTGATGCTATCGAAGAAGCTGGCGATATCGCCGCAATCTCATCCGCTTTAGTCCTAAATATTGGTACTTTGAACCCTCGGACAATTGAATCTATGATTGAAGCCGGGAAAAGCGCTAATAAAAATGGAGTTCCCGTTGTTTTTGATCCGGTTGGTGCCGGAGCGTCCAAATTACGTAATGACGCAACTACAAGAATATTAAATGAAATAAAAATTTCCGCATTGCGTGGTAATATTTCTGAAATCCGCTATATAAGCGGCCTTGCATCCAATACAAAAGGTGTAGATGCTTCCGTAGATGATATGAGCGACGACGCAAATACAATAGCCTCGGATTTATCGCTTAAACTGCGTTGTGTCGTCGCTATCACCGGAGCAGTGGATACTATTTCCGACGGTAGCCATACTGTTTCTGTTAGAAATGGTCATCCAATGATGTCCTCTATTACAGGTACAGGGTGTATGTGCTCATCACTCGTTGGTTCCTTTTGTGGAGCTGCACCGGAATCAATCTTTAATGGAGTCATAGCAGCTATCATTTGCATGGGTATTGCCGGCGAAATCGCCTTTGAGAAGGCAGGCCTGGTAGGGAACGGAAGCTTTCATATGGCACTCCTTGATGCTATCAGCAAAATAGACGCAAACACAATAAGCGGGAGGGCAAAAGTAGATGAAGCCTGAAGCCAATAAAGTAGCAACATTCAGTCAAATACTCCTATGGTTCGGAGCAGCAGTTTCTATAGCTGAAATTCTCACGGGTGCGCTACTCGCACCTCTTGGGCTAAGAAACGGTATTTTGTCAATTATTGTTGGCCACATTATCGGAGGCGTGATACTCTTTTTGGCAGGAATAATCGGCGCCCAAAGCGGACTTTCTGCCGCTCGTTCCGTTCGCATTTCATTCGGTAAATATGGTTCTTTTGGCTTTTCAATATTGAATCTTCTGCAATTACTCGGTTGGACCGCTATCATGATAATCAATGCCGCAAAATCTCTGGATGGTATTACGGGTCAACTGTTGAGCTATCAAAATGAAAAACTGTGGTGCATTGTCATCGGATTGCTTATTTGCCTATGGGTAGTTATCGGCATTAAAAATCTATCCAAGCTCAATACTATCGTAATATCCGCTTTATTTGTATTTTCACTCATACTGGGATATACTGTTTTCAAGCAAAAAATCACATCTATTACGAGCAGTGAAATAATGTCTTTTGGCGCAGCTGTTGAATTGAATGTAGTTATGTGCCTATCATGGTTACCACTTATTTCCGACTATACGATGAGGTTAGAAAAACCTATATCTGGAACAATCGGTAGCGTCTTAGGTTATTTTGTGGGTGGTATATTGATGTTTACTATCGGTCTTGGTGCGGCAATATACGCCGGTACTTCAGACATAAGTACGATTTTGTTGACTGCGGGGCTGGGTGCTATCGCCTTATTTATTGTAGTTCTTTCGACGGTTACTACGACATTTCTCGATGTCTATTCTGCCGGCGTGAGTATCGTTAATCTGAACGACAAAATAAACGAGAAGATTGCAGCTATTATCGTATGCATCATGGGAACTCTATTGGCAATATTTGTTTCTATGAGTCAATATGAGAACTTTCTTTATCTTATCGGTTCTGTTTTTGCACCTCTGTTTTCTATATTATTCGTTGATTATTTTATTCTTGGTAAGAAAGAAATTGGCCTTCAAAAAATACTTAACATCAAAAATGTGCTGCTGTGGTGCGTGGGCTTTGTGGGATATCGTTTATTGATGGAATACGATACACCTGTAGGGATTACATTACCTGTTATGGTAGTTATCGGAGCATTGTACTTTTTTATTTGCAAAGGAAGTGAGAGAAAAGATGGAAATTAAAAAAGAGATTAAAAACTCAATCATAGATTATTCCTTATACCTTGTTACAGATCGTGCTCTCATGAGCACCCCCGATTTGAAAATGGCAGTCGAAGATGCTATTTTGGGCGGCTGTACTCTGGTGCAGCTTCGTGAAAAGGATGCTTCATCCTTAGAGTTTTTTCAGATTGCACAAAGCATCAAAACAATTACTGACCGCTTCGATGTCCCACTTATCATCAACGACCGTGTAGATATCGCACTGGCTGTCAACGCAGACGGTGTGCATATTGGTCAGAGTGATTTACCGATACCGGTAGTTAGACGGTTAATCGGCCCTGATAAAATATTGGGGATGTCTGTTTCATCATTAAATGAAGCGATACAAGCAAAACAAGAAGGAGCAGATTATCTAGGCGTCGGAGCTATGTTTGCCACTGGAACAAAGACGGATGCCAACCTGACGTCGATGGATGAACTGGTACGAATCCGAAAAGCGATTGACTTGCCTATTGTAGTTATCGGCGGTATAAATAAGAAAACGATTCCGTTATTTCATGGTACTGGCATAGACGGGCTGGCGGTAGTATCTGCCGTAATCTCGGAGCGAGATATTCGTACAGCAGCAACAGAAATAAAAAACTTATTTGAGAAAGAGGTAAAATAATGACTGAATTTAAGGCTGCGATTTTTGATTTAGATGGGACAATACTTGATTCTATGGGCGTATGGGAAAAAATAGATATTGAATTTTTGGCAAAGAGGAATCTGATTGTTTCTGATGACTATGTGGATAAAATCTGTGCTCTCAGTTTTATTGATGTGGCAAAATACACGATAAACTTATATGGGTTAACCGAAACTGTAGAGGATATTACTTCGGAATGGAATTCTATGGCACTCTATGAGTACAGTAATAATGTGATTTTAAAAAAAACAGCACGAGATTATCTGATTAGGCTCAAAACTGCTGGTATTAAGCTTGCAGTAGCTACGACTCTGCCAGCTACCCTTTACATTCCAGTATTACGGAACAACGAAATTTATGACTACTTTGATATTTTTTGCTCAACTGATGAGGTAAAGCACGGTAAAGGACATCCTGATATTTTCTTATTGGCCGCAGAAAGGCTAAACGTATCTCCTACGAACTGTATTGTATTTGAGGACATACTACCTGCCATAATTAGTGCAAAAAATGCTGGAATGCGGGTTTATGGAGTATATGATAAGTATTCGAAAAAGAGTCGTTCGGAAATTTTAAAATATGCTGATGGTTATTTGTTTGATTTTATGAATGCTCCTTTGCCGTAATTAAAGCTTGAGTATTGATATTTGAATATAGCTATTAAGCATATTGATAGTATCGTGTGGTTCATTTTATTTGTTGACAAAAAAATTTAGAAGCCGTATTATATATTTTGGATTTAGTTTGTGGATAAATAGAGTTACATGTGGACATTTCATATCACACTTGCTGATTTTGGCAGTGAACCAGGATAGGGTCGCTTTTTTTTAATACCAAAAATCTCTCACAAAATAAAACCAGTTGCAAAACAGTAAATCCCTACTATTTTGCAACGGTTCCATTTTATTTTATTCTATTTTTTTGTTTTATAAAACCTTATCCAAATCCTTATAATTCTTTTCTAACTCAAATGCTTCAGCAACAGGCTTATATGTTATAACACCCTTATAAGTATTGACTCCCTTGCTTATAGCAACGCTCTCTTTACATGCCTTTTCAAGTCCCTTATTAGCAATAAACAATCCATACTTTATAGTAGCATTATTCAAAGCAAACGTAGAAGTATTGGCATACATACCCGGCATATTAGCTACGCAATAATGAACGACATCATCAATTGCAAATATAGGCTCTGTATGTGTAGTAGCATGAGAAGTCTCAAAGCATCCACCTTGATCTATCGCTACATCTACTAACACTGCTCCTTTTTTCATCAGCTTCAAATCTTTCTTAGTAACAAGCTTTGGTGCCTTTGCTCCCGGTATTAGTACAGCTCCTATAACCATGTCAGACGTTTTTAAATAATTTTCTAAACTAATCTTATCGCTATAAACACAATTTACATTAGGAGGCATAATTTCACTCAAATATTCCATTCTCTCAAGACTTACATCTAGAATAGTAACATTAGCTCCAAGCCCGGCAGCTATTTTTGCCGCATTTGTACCTACTGTTCCTCCACCTAGTATCAATATATTTGCAGGGGCAACTCCAGTTACTCCCATAGGTAAAATCCCTCTTCCACCATAAGTTTTTCCTAGGTAATATGACCCCATAATTGGTGCCATTCTTCCTGCCACTTCACTCATTGGTTTTAACAATGGTAAGCTATAACCTTCTTGTACAGTTTCATAAGCTACACTTATTATTTTTCTTTCAATGCATGCCTTTAGTAAAGGCTCATTTGCTGCGAAATGAAAATATGTGTACACAATTTGATTTTCCCTCATGAGTTCATACTCAGATTCTAAAGGTTCCTTTACCTTTACTAACATCTCTGCTATGTCCCATACTTCTTTTGCACTAGATAATATTTTTGCTCCGGCTTTTACATATTCTTCATCTGTTATAGCAGAGCCCAGACCGGCACCCTTTTCGATAAAGACTTCATGCCCAGCATTAACATACGCTTGAGCTGCATTGGGTATTATCCCAACTCTGTTTTCATTGTTTTTGATTTCTTTTGGACAACCAATTCTCATGTTGTTCCTCCCTTTTTTTATATGTATTATGAACATTTTTAAAAAATGTTTGATGCCGTGTTTTTACTCACATATCTCTCTCTATTCTTCCAATATATGCACAGAATCCACATCAATAGAAAAATCTATCGTAGAATCTATAGAATAACTTTTTTTACCTCTTGGGTTACTTACGGAGATTTCCACTTTAAAGTCCCCTATCATAGCCTCATATTCATGATATGCTCCCATAAACATGCTCTTTGTTACTTTCCCTCGAAATACATCTTTGGAAATAATTATACTTTCCGGTCTGGCTACTATATCTACATTATCTCCGATAGCTTTACTGATCTTTTGAGGAATATCAAACTTATTTTCGAATATCTCCACAGTTGTTATATCTCCTTTTTTATCTATTACCTTTCCAGGGAAAATATTGGCTCTTCCTATAAAGTTGGCAACGAATTCTGTTCTGGGTTTTTGATATACCTCTATCGGAGATCCAGCTTGTTGTACGATACCATCTTTCATTATTATTACAATATCGGCAAGCCCCATTGCTTCAGCCTGGTCATGGGTAACATAGATAGATGTTATTCCTACCTTCATTTGTATTTTTTTTATTTCATCCCTCATATGTATTCTCAATTTTGCATCAAGATTTGATAGGGGTTCATCAAATAATAACACCCCCGGTTCCATTACAAGTGCTCTCGCTAGGGAAACTCTTTGTTGTTGCCCTCCGGACATTTGCGACGGGACTCTCTCTGCAAAATCTTCCATATTCATCATATCCAAAATCTTATGCACTCTCGTCTTTATATCAGAAGTAGATAATTTTTGCAACTTTAATCCATAAGCTATATTATTATATACATTCATATGTGGAAATAATGCATAATTTTGGAACACCATGGAAGTATCTCTTTTATCCGGTGTAATTTTTTCCACATTTTCGCTTCCTATAAATATATGCCCTGTCGTAGGCACTTCAAATCCGGCAAGCATTCTTAGAATCGTTGTCTTGCCGCATCCTGATGGTCCCAAAAGGCATACGAACTGTCCTGCTGGTATTTCTATATTCAGATTAGCTACAGCATTTACACGTCTGTTATTACCCGTAATAAACGTTTTACTAATATTATCAAATTTTACTCTCTTAGCTGCCATTAGAATTTAGCCTCCTATAAATCCAATATCTTCTATGTTCAAATATTATTATTTAAATATTATTCTGAGATATCATCTATTCCCATTTTTTTCAAAATGTAAGTCATTATTCCTATTATAACAAACACAATCACAATAAGTACCGTACAGTATGCCGCTGCAACTCCAGTTTTCATTACATCTATTTGATTCATAATAGCAACAGTAAGTAAATTGTACTTTGCAGAGACCAAGAAAATAATAGTACTTACCAAAGTCATACTCCTTACGAAAGCATATACAAGCCCGCTAAAAAATGCAGGTTTTATCATAGGTAACGTCACAGAAGTAAAGACTTTTTTACTATTGGCTCCCAGTACAGTGGCCGCTTCTTCTATAGAAGGATCTATCTGTTGCAATGCCGCTATACCCGACCTGATTCCTATAGGCATATTTCTCATTATGAAAGCTATTATTAGGATCGCTGCTGTTCCTGTCAATACAAATGGTTTTTTGTTATAAGTAATAATATATCCTAGACCAACAATGGTACCCGGGATTGCAATGGACATCATAGTGGTAAATTCTATGAAAGATTTTCCAAAAAATTGTTTCCTTACTACCAAAAATGCTATTATCATAGCCAGCACACCTGTGATAGGAGTAGATAGCAATGACAAAAGTGTTGTATCTTTAATAGGTTTTAATCCAAGGTCGAATACATATTTATAATGATCCAAAGAAAAACTATAGTTTACTCCCCATAGTTTTGTCAAAGAAACAATAGGTATCATTATATACATTAAGAATACGCAAAACGTGAAAAATCCCATCATAATAAATATAGGATACACTATATTCTTTTCAGTTATTTTTTCTCTATCTCTGGATACTTTTCCGGTCACTGTAACATAAGATTTTTTACTTATATAATATTTTTGAGTTATAAATATAGAGATAGACATAAGCATCAACACTATCGCAAGAGCTGTAGCAGAACCCATATCAAAATTCCCTATACCTTTTAGATATATCTGCACTGCAACTGTAGTGAAATTTCCACCTATGACCATAGGATTTGAAAAATCTGCAATTGCCTGTATAAATATTACTAAAAAAGCATTGGCTAATCCCGGTACCATAAGAGGAAATGTAACAGTACGGAAGACATCCCATCTAGAAGCCCCCAAATCTCTCGACGCTTCTTCTACAGAAGGGTCTATCTTACTCAAAAGACCCACCAACATCAGATAGGCTTCTGGGAAAAATGTGAGGACTTGCACCAATACCAATCCTTTAAATCCATATATTTCAGCATTTAGTATGCCGAATATACCTCTTGTAATAATTCCCCTTCTTCCAAAAAGCAATATCGCAGAAAGAGCGATTACGAAAGGCGGAGAAACTATAGGCAATATAGCTATAGAATTAAAAAATTTTTTAAATGGCAGTTTTACATAGTTCATTCCATACGCAAAGAAAAATCCTATTGACGTAGATACGATAGAAGTCACAAACCCCAATTTCAATGTATTACGAATAATCGTAAAATTTTCAGATGCTGTAAATACATTTAAATAATGCTTGAGAGAGAAACTTTTGTTATCTGTTGTAATGTTAGATACGACATCTTTTATGTAGTCATGCCATGTAAAACTTTCTTTTAGTATATTCCACATGGGCATAATTATAAAAAGTATCAATATTACAACCACAAATACAAATGTAGAAAATAAAATAGGGTCATAAAATATTTTTTTCATATTTTTTATTTCTGTATTAAGCTTTAACGAAAAATTTGACATGGCTGCCTCTCTTTATATACAAATTCACCTTCCGTTATCTTATTCAAGAAGGAAGGTGAGTTTTATCGCTAAATCACTATAAAATCTAATTTATTTAGTAGGTATTTCAGCATTAGTTGCAGCACTGAATTTATCCAATAATTCTTTTCTACTTTTCCCAGCCCATTGAAAATCGTACTCAATTAATTTTGCTTTTTCTATTTCTTTTCCTTCAGGTGGATTATTTGCATCTTTGTTAGTTAAAAATTGATATGATCCTACAGTTTGACCTATTTCTTGTGTTTTTGCAGTTAATACCCAATCCACAAATTTTTTAGCAGCAGCTTGGTCAGGACCATTCTTTAAGATTGCTACTCCGCCTATTTCGAATCCAGTTCCTTCACTTGGAGCTGATATTATAATGTCTTCGTAACCCTCTTTTCTATATTTTATAGCATCGTGCAAGAAAGTTATTCCTACAGCAGTTTCTCCCATTCCTACCATTGTACCTGGAGCAGTTCCAGATTTTGTGTATTGTCTGATTTGTCCATGTAATTGTTTCATATATTCTAATCCATCTTTCTCGCCCTTTAATTGTATAATAGTAGCAAGCATAGTATACGCAGTTCCGGAAGATCCAGGGTGAGCAGTTACCAATTCACCTTTTAATTTAGGGTTTAATAAATCTGCCCAAGATTGAGGCATTTCTACTCCTATTTCTTTTAATAATTTTTTATTCCCTACAAATCCCAAATATCCCACATATATTCCAGTCCATATTCCACTTTTATCTTTAAAATTATCAGGGATATTCACTGCTTCAGGTGAAACATAAGGTTCCAATAATCCCTCTTCATTGGCAGCAACGAAAGCATCTACCGGCCCACCATACCATACAGAAGCTGTCATATTATCTTTCTCAGCTCTGACTCTTGCCAAAGTTTCTCCACTACTCATTCTTACGAATTCTGTTTTGATTCCAGTTTGTTTTTCGAATTCTTTTGTTGCTTTTATTGCATAATCTTCCATAAGTCCAGCATATATAAGCAAATGCCCAGTTTCTTTGTCTGCACCAAATAGTGCTCCTGCAGTTAACAACATTATTGCAAGGTACTTAATAATTTTTTTCATGCAAGCCTCCATAATATTTTTGGTCTGACTTATAACTAAATTTAATGCAATAAGTCGAATATATCTCATTAAATATATATACTTCCATAATTATAAAAAATCAAGAGTATTTTTAACTTTTTTTTGAAAAACTGTCAATGACTACTTTACACATGACTTTTATTCCATATTTTATTGTGTTTTCGTCAGCTAAAAATTTTGAATTATGTAAAATACATCTACCGTTATTGACTTCACTTTCAGTCCCCAGCCACATAAA
Source organism: Fusobacteriaceae bacterium (assembly GCA_031289425.1). Lineage (GTDB taxonomy): Bacteria > Fusobacteriota > Fusobacteriia > Fusobacteriales > Fusobacteriaceae > JAISST01. The sequence goes on along the minus strand of JAITPM010000024.1, from coordinate 9,490 downwards.
TACTGACGGTACTTTTTTGGTCACGAAGGAAAAATCTTCTCCGGTAGGTAGTGGATTTTCTTGTATAATTATATTTTCTTTCCCCAAAATAGGTGTCAATGAATCTATGACATTTTGCGATAATTTTAAATCATTATAAATAAAGTCATATCCATCATAATAGTTAAGTTTACCTATACAACCATAGGCACTGGCTATGTCATTTACAACTATTGCCAATCTTTCTTTTATGAGATTTACTACTTTATCAGAAAAAGTTCGTACAGTTCCTTCCAATGTAACTGTTTCCGAAATTACATTGTAGCGATCTCCTCCTTTTATTGTCCCTATTGTTATTACCGCATTTTCGCTAGGGCCTAAGTTCCTGCTAATAATACTTTGAACACCTGTGATTACATTAGCAGCGGCTACTATGGCGTCTTTCCCTTCGTTAGGAAGTGAACCATGGGCACTTTTACCGATTATTTCTATTTTTATTCTATCCGAACGAGAATTGGCTACTCCCGGTCTAAATGCTATAGCCCCAGTCGGTACTCCATACACATGGAGAGCATAGGCTTCGTCGACTTTGGGATTTTCTAATACTCCATCTGCCATCATAGCACGAGATCCACCTGTAGGAGCCAGTTCTTCAGCAGGTTGAAACATAAATTTTACATTGCCATCCAGTTCATCCCTAAATTTACTTAGTACCGTTGCAGCTCCGAGTAACATTGCACAATGCATATCATGACCACAAGCATGCATTACATTGGGGATTTTTGAGGAAAATTCTACCCCGCTTTCTTCGTTTATAGGAAGAGCGTCCATGTCTGCTCTCAATAGAATTGTTTTACTATTTTCACTGTTTTTCCCACGGATTAAACCAACTACTCCATTTCTTCCTACTTTTTCCTTAACCTCTATTGGTATTTTTTTTAATCTTTCGGCAATTTTTTGAGGAGTTATAACTTCAAAATCGCTCACTTCTGGTGTCATATGAAGTTCTCTCCTAAAAGCTACTATTTCATCGAATATTTCGTCCACTGCTTGTTCAATTAGCTTAAAGTCCATTTGTTTCTCCTTTTATATAAAATTTTTGGTTTATTTAAATATTGGTTTAATTAAATAATTATATTATTCAAGAATTTTTATTTTATAATACCTCTATCCACATATTCATTCACTTTTACCAAAACTATCTTTTCAAATATTTCCGGAGCATATAGCCTTATAGGTTCCATTCTCTTTAATACCATCTCTTTTTGGGGTGAAAATTTCTTCCACGTATGCCCATCAGATGTGAGGTTTTGTATAAATCCTTGAAATCTATCAAATACGGCAGCATATTTTGCCTCGACAGTATCCATCTTTTCAAATTCTAACCAAAGTTTCATAAATTCCCTACTCTGCTCCTGCGGTAAAAGAGAAAATATTTTTTCAGCAGCTTCTAATTCTTTCTGAAATTTTTCTTCTTCTGAATAATTGGAATATGCAGGCACATCTCCTGCATATATTTCGACAATATCATGAATTAAAATAAGTTTAAAAACAGTTTCCATGTTAACCATATCTAAATCAACATATTCTTTCAAAACTATAGCACACATGGCCATATGCCAACTGTGTTCAGCATCATTTTCTCTATGGTTTGTATCTCCCAATATTACTGATTGACGTAGGATTCCTTTTACTTTATCTATTTCAGTAAGAAATTTTAATTGTTCGTATATTTTGTTCATTTTATATTTGACTCCTAAAATATCTTTGTGTAATAATGATTTTTTATCAGTAATTTTTATTTAAAAATAAATTTAACCTATAACAATCGGTCTAACTTTTTCGGTAAGTTCTCCAGTTTTAATAAGTTGTCTCACATGCCCGGCACACCATTTACCTGGGGTTTCATCTGCAGTTATAGATATTTTAGTTATTTTTATGATATTGGTTTCCTTACCGTATACCATTTCTCCATCACGGCATATTCTATCGTTTCTTCACTTTCTCTATCCAATACTCCACTAATAGCCCCAAAAATTTTCTTGACAGTTCGCAAAATTTCTCTCAATATTTCACTTCCGATGATACTTTAGCACCCATTTTTATTTTAATTTTACTCCTTTTTATTGAATTTTGCAAGGATTTAATTCATAGTATATAAATTAAAAAATCTCTATAAAAATTTGACACTACCCCAATCTATAAAAAAATATATATTTAAGAAAAAAAATGTTATAATAATTAATATAAAATCTTTTTAATTTTATTAGGTATTTATATATTTTATTTTTGGAGGCTCTAATGAAATTAAGTAAAATAAGTTTTGTTTCTATTGAAAATAATTGGTATTATTCTGACCTTGAATTAGGAAACATCAATTTAATCGTAGGAAAAAATGCTTCTGGTAAAACAAAAACTTTAGATTCTTTAAATAATTTAATTAATAAAATGGGTATTTTTGTAGAAGGATAAGCTGAAATGATTTTTATTGAAAAATTAATTAGAGAAATTGCAAACAAGAATTCTATAAATTTTTCATTAAGAAAAATTAATAATTATGATTTATTATTTTGTTATAACACTGGCTATTTCTGTGTTTTATTTTTAGACAAATAACCTCGTTTTTATCAACTGATAAGATTTCTCCTTATTCTTTTTCCAAAATTTATGCTATAATATCCATATAAGATTATTACAAAGGAGTGATTTCATGGACAAAATTGAAAAATTAGCAAATATAATAAAAAATAGTTCCTACACCGTGTTTTTCGGTGGTGCCGGTACCTCTACGGACTCCGGTATAAAAGATTTCAGAGGAAAAGACGGTCTTTACAAGACAGATTTTAAGGGGTATAGACCTGAAGAAGTTTTAAGCATTGACTTTTTTTCAGAACACCGAGACCTATTTAATGAATACGTAACAGAAAAAATGAGTATAGAAAATGTAAAACCCAACAAAGGCCATTATGCCTTGGTAAAACTTGAAAAACTCGGAAAATTAAAATCCATCATCACTCAAAATATAGATAACCTGCATCAAGAAGCCGGCAGTACAAATGTATTAGAACTCCACGGTACCTTAAAAGATTGGTATTGCTTGTCATGTGGCAAGAGAGATACCAAAACCTTTGATTGCCCTTGTGGTGGCATTGTAAGACCAAAAGTAACCTTATATGGAGAAATGTTGGATGAAAATGTAACATCTTCAGCTATTTTTGAAATAAAAAAGGCCGATACCTTAATCATAGCCGGTACAAGCCTTACCGTATATCCTGCTGCATATTACATACGTTATTTCCAAGGCAAGGATCTTGTAATAATAAATGCTGATGCAACGCAATATGATTCTGATGCATCTTTGGTTATAAATGATAATTTTGCCAATACAATGGAAGCAACAATAAATTTTTTATAAAATAATTAGGGAGTTGATTGTTTATGTACAAATTAAGTAACGGGGTATTAATCCCAAAAATTGGATTTGGAACTTGGAAATCTACTGATCCAAAGACTTGTCAAGATAGCGTGAGAATTGCACTAGAAGTGGGGTACAAACATGTAGATACCGCTAAAATTTATAAAAACGAAGAATATGTAGGAGCAGGTATCAAAGCATATTTGGATGGAAATAAAAGTGCCAAAAGGGAAGAGTTGTTTATAACAACAAAATTATGGAATGGAGCTCAAGGATATGAGAGCACTCTAAGTGAATACGAAGCCTCATTAAAAAATTTGGGACTGGACTATATTGATTTATACTTGATTCATTGGCCAAACCCCAAAAATTTTAAGACTACTTTGGATAGTTGGAGAGCTTTTGAAAAATTATACGAAGATAAAAAAGTGCGAGCTATAGGTGTTTGTAATTTTAAAATACATCACTTGGAAGAATTGGCAAAAATAGCAAAAATCATTCCTATGATAAATCAAATAGAATTACACCCAGAATTGCAACAAGAAGAAACAAGAAAGTATTGCAAAGAAAATGGAATTGTTGTAGAGTCGTGGAGCCCTCTAATGCAAGGAAATTTGGATAATGCTACACTTCTTGACATTGCAAAAAAATATAATAAATCTGTAGCTCAAGTCATATTAAAATGGCATCTGCAAAATGATCTATTACCTCTTCCAAAATCTGTAACTCCTTCCAGAATAAAGGAAAATTTTGAGCTTGAGGGATTTTCTCTAGATGCAGACGATATTGCTAAGATAGCAGCTTTACAAGCAGATCATAGATATGGTCCTGACCCTGATACCATGGAATTCGGATTTTAATGGTTTAACTAAAATAATATTTGTATATTTATTAAAAAAATTTATAAAAATTAAAAAATAGATACGAACTTTTATATTCGTACCTATTTTTTAATTTTTTATAAAAAGATTTCACTATTCAGGCTATGTTATGGATGTAACAGATGTATCTAAATTACCACGAATAAAATCAATTTTTTATTTTAATGAATCCACAATACTATCTACCATAGCATCCATTTGAGTTGAGCTATTTTCATCCAGAGAAGATAATACCGATACTTGTTCATTAAGCACTGTAATTTCTTTCATACCGTCCAAGAATTCTTGTATCAAGCTACCTGATTTTGGTGCCCAAGAACCATTCTCAAGAATTGCAACAGTACGCTTTTTCACATTCAATGCCTTCATATCCATCAGATAATTATGCATTACCGGATATATACCCAAGTTATATGTCACACAAGCCAATACTATATGGCTTAGCTTAAATGTATCAGCTATCAGCTGTGATACATGGACTTTGGATACATCATGTACTACGACATTTGTGATTCCTTTTTCTACCAGTCTAGTCGCCAAGACATTGGCTGCCGCTTCTGTATTTCCATACATACTGGCATATGCTATCATGACCCCTTTTTCTTCCGGCTCATAACGACTCCATTTGTCGTATTTATCCAAAATATACCCAAAATTATTTCTCCATACAGGACCATGTAATGGGCATATAAGCTTTATATCAATAGTGCCTGCTTTTTTAAGTAATGCTTGCACATGAGGCCCATATTTTCCCACTATATTTGTATAATACCTTCTAGCATCATCGATCCAATCTCTATCAAAATTAACTTCGTCGTTGAATAATTTTCCGCCCAATGAACCGAATGAACCAAAAGCATCTGCGGCAAATAAAACTCCATTTGTAATATCATAAGTTACCATAGCTTCTGGCCAATGTACCATTGGAGCCGAAACAAATGTAACCTTATGCTTTCCAAAAGATTCAGTATCTCCTTCTTTTACTTCTTTCATATGTCCATCTACATTAAAGCCAAATTGTCTCATTATCATAAAAGCTTTTTCAGTACTTATGATTGTTACATTCGGATAATGTAATAATATTTCTTCAATTGACGCACCATGATCCGGTTCCATATGGTTTATTACTAAATAATCAAGTGGTTTTCCATTCAAAAGATATTTTACGTTTTCTATATATTGTCTGCATACAGACCAATCGACAGTATCAAATAAAACTGTTTTCTTATCAAGCAACAGATAAGAATTGTAAGATACTCCACGTGGAATGGGATGTATATTTTCAAACAATGCTAAACGATTATCATTTCCCCCAACCCAATAAAGATCATCTATAACCTTTCTTACACAATACATACAATCACTCCTCCTTATCCTTTTATGAACTTATCTTTTTCTTCTCCACAATCCGGGCAAATCCATTCTTCAGGCAATTTTTCAAATTTTGTTCCAGGTGCTACATCACTTTCAGGGTCTCCAACAGCCGGGTCATATTCATAGCCACAACCGCTACATACATATATTTCCCAAGGAGATGGTTCCTTCTTTGGTGTTGCTTTTTTCATTTTCTTCATTGGTGGAGCTTCTTTTTTAGGTTGCCCATTATCCAAAGCCGCAGCAAGAAGTGGTAATATTTCTTCCAAATTTCCAACGATTCCGTAATCTGCATTTTTAAATATAGGTGCATTTTTATTTTTATTTATTGCAACAATAGTAGTTGCATCTCTTATTCCCTTCAAATGTTGACCTGCTCCGGAGATTCCACATGCAAAATAAAGATTTCCATTGAATTTTTGACCTGACATTCCGACATATCTATTTAGAGGCACGTATTTCAATGTTTCAGCAACCGGTCTGGACGACCCTATTGCCGCTCCCGCTTGTATAGCCACTTTTTCTATTAACTTCATGTTTTCTTTTGACCCTATCCCTTTTCCGGCACTTACCACACGGTCAGCTTGGATTATAGGTGTATTTGGGTCGATTTCTACAGCAAAGTCATATCCATCTTTTACCAAAGCAGCTACTAATGCCAGTACTTTATCCTTTGCAGTCCCATCGTTAAACATAATTTTCTTTCTATATCCTGTAGCCGGTCCTTTTGCCTTTACAGGGGCTGCATTAGCCTTAGGTGGTTTTCCTATCAAATGAGAAGCTATAACTATTCTTTGGATTTCATTCGTTCCTTCATATATTGTACAGATTTTAGCGTCTCTGTATGCTCTTTCTACTTCCATTCCCTTCAAATAACCATTACCACCATGTATTTGCAAAGCATCATTTACTACTTCTAGGCAAATATCAGAAGCATACATTTTTGCCATTGCAGATTCCAAAGCATACGGCTCATGATTTTCTTTTAATTCAGCTGCACTATATATCAAAAGTCTTGCTGATCTAAGCTTAGTAGCCATATCTGCCAGTTTAAATGAAATAACTTGTTGATTAGCTATCGGAATACCGAATTGGATTCTTTCTTTAGCATATTCTAGAGCCGCTTCGTAAGCTCCTTGAGCTATTCCCAATGCTTGAGAGGCTATACCTATTCTTCCTCCATCCAATGTGCCCATGGCTATTTTGAAGCCGTCTCCTTCTTTTCCCAATAAATTTCCTTTAGGTACTTTTACATCATTAAACAAAAGTTGAGCTGTAGCAGACGAACGAATTCCCATTTTATCATAATGATCACCAAATTCAAATCCCGGCCAACCTTTTTCTACTATGAATGCACTTATTCCGCGAGTGCCAATATCAGGAGTTGTGACTGCAAATACTACGTATATATCAGCCGGCCCACCGTTTGTTATAAATATTTTTTCTCCATTTAATATATAATTGTCTCCATCCAAAACCGCTGTAGTCTCTGTACCACCGGCATCACTTCCGGCATTGGGTTCTGTCAATCCAAATGCTCCTAATTTTTCCCCAGTCGCCAAGGGAACTAAATATTTTTTCTTTTGTTCTTCCGTTCCATATGCATATATAGGATAAGCTCCGAGAGAGACATGTGCAGATAATATTACTCCAGTTCCTCCGTCTACTCTAGATAGCTCTTCTACAGCTATCGCATAAGTCAAAACATCAGCTTCGACCCCGCCATACATTTTGGGATATGGCAAACCCATCACTCCCATTTTAGCCATCTTTTTTACAATATCTTCAGGAAATGCATTTTGTTGATCCAACATAAATGCAATCGGTTTTACCTCTGTTTCTGCAAATTCTCTAATTTTTTTTCTGAATTCCTCGTGCTTCTCAGATGTTTTAAATAGCATAATATCCCTCCTTTTCTTTTATATCTGTAAATAAACAAATCATAGACTTCATGATTAATACAATTTATTATAATTTCTTATAATTCCTTATAATTAATAATAACATTATTTTTTTTATTTTTCTGTTGCATATGCAACTTTTTTGTAATATTATTATAAATATATTTAATTTTTAATGGAGAGGTGATTTTATGAAAAATTTTTCAATTGACGACGGAATTTCAAAAGATTCTATAAAAGAAATGATATATTGTTTTAAACCTGAAATCAAGGTATATTATGAAGGTGAAACAATAATGTGTTATTCTGATAATATCACAAAAATTGGTGTAATTTTTGCTGGAAATGCTGTTTTATACACTATTGATAAAAATGGTGGCTACCAAGAATTAGAGAGATATAAAGTAAAGGATGTGTTTGGGAAATTTTTCTATCTTCCTATTGATAATCTTGAATATATCATCGAAGCTATCACATATACCAAGGTTATGTTTATTGACTACAAGCACATAATAACCCCATGTACCAAAATTTGTGAACATCATTCTCAGCTTATTGATAATTTATTTCACATGACTGCAAGAAAAGTACGTCTTTTATCATTACATCTCAATATCTTAAGTCAAAATACCATAAGGAAAAAATTATTTACGTATTTGAAATACATTCAAAATACTTCTAAAAGTGACTCTTTTACTATTCCTATGTCTTTGATAAATCTGGCTGGTTATTTGTGTATAGACAGAAGTGCTATGATGAGAGAGATAGGTAATCTTAAAAAGGAAGGAGTTATTTCTTCTCAAGGAACAACTTTTTCTGTTTTGAAGAAAGACTTATAGAAAAAATTCACCTTTTATTTTTTATCGTATATTATAAGAGCGCCCCCTAATGTATTGATACCATTATTATGCGCCCTTATATATTTTTCTATTGATTATTTTCAAAATCATTTATTAATTTTATGACTTCTTCTCCGGTATCGCAATCTAAGACTTGCTTTACTAAATCTTCACAATCTTTTTTGTTTAATTTTAAAATATTATTCTTTATATATGGTATTGATGTAGAAGACATGGAAAATTCGTCTAATCCCATTCCGAGTAAGAGCGGAGTAGCTTTTGGATTACCTGAAAATTCTCCACACATAGAGATTTTTATTCCTTCTCTATGAGCTCCGTCAATCGCCATTTTTATAGCTTTTAATACGGATGGGTTAAACTGATCATATAGATTTGATATTTTTTCATTGCCCCTATCTACAGCCAGAATATACTGAGTAAGGTCATTTGTCCCTATTGAGAAAAAATCAACTTCCTTGGCAAATTTATCAGCCCTTATTATGACGGCCGGTGTTTCTACCATTATTCCTAAGGAAATATTCTCATCAAACTTTATACCTTCATTTCGCAATTCCTCTTTACATTCTTCCAACAATTTTCTGGATTTCCTTATTTCGGAGATATCTATTATCATAGGAATCATTATCTTGATATTTCCGTAATTTGAAGCTTTCAAAAGTGCTCTTAATTGTGTTTTTAATATCTCCGGTTTATCCAAGCACATTCTGATAGCTCGCCATCCCAAAAAAGGATTCATTTCATGAGGAAATTCCATATAAGGAAGGGGCTTATCTCCACCGATATCCATGGTTCTTATAACCACAGGTTTACCATTTAGTGTTTCAACCACTTTTTTATAAGCTTCAAATTGTTCTTCTTCGCTCGGGAAACTTCTCTTATCCATAAATAAAAATTCCGTTCTGTAGAGGCCTATACCTTCGGCTCCATTTTTTATTACTCCATCTACATCATTTGGGGAGCCTATATTAGATAGCATTTTTACTGCAAATCCATCTGTAGATATAGCCTTTTTATCTTTTATTTTATTGAGAATCTCTCTTTCATATAGAAATTTCTCTTTTTTATTTAAGTATTCATCAA
>JAITPM010000006.1 GCA_031289425.1 Fusobacteriaceae bacterium | reverse complement strand
ACAGAAGTCCATTTTTTATATTATTTTTTCGACTCTTTGCTTGAACGAGAAGGAATATTGATTAATAGTGGATTATATTTAGTAGCTGGTTGTATATTTAGTCCAAATTTAGCTGTAGAACATGGATTATCACAAAAGTAGCCTTTGCTTCTACTTGTCTTGGGTCAACGAAATTTAGCACGATACTTAGTTTTTTCAATACCCTTAGACTTCATTTTATGGCTTGTAGGGCAAATGGGAATTCCATCTTTATCAATAGTGAATTTCTCTTTATACTTGGAATTAACTCCCTTTTTTACATGCAAATCAATGAAGGGCAAAACGTTAATTTCTCCACAATATTCATAAATAATCATAGCATCATGAGCAGCATCAAGTAAAAGTTTACTTATATTTAATGAAGGTAAGATTTGGTTCATAGTAAACCAAGCATGGACAAATCCCATAAGATCATGCCTAGAAGCAGGATTTAAAAAAGCAAAAATAGGTAAATCATTATGGGAATTAGCAATAAAAAAATTATATAAATGATAACCATTGTAAAAATGTTTTCTTGAGGAATCCCAACCAATATTGCAATCAGGTTGAGAGTAATATCTTGGACAATCACAATTTTTGATACCAAGTTCATTGCAATTACAAAGAGTCTTATGCCTAGTTCTTGCAGAAGTATACAGTGGAGTACCGTCTCCAGCAAGAGTTAAATTATCAAGGTCAATTAAATATCACAGATGCAAGGAACCTACTTTCAAAAAAATTAAGATTTTATACTTGAATTGCAATGAGAGTGGTAGATAATAAAAAAAGAGCAATTTTATTTCATTTGAAGATTATCAGCACGAAAAATATAGATTAACCAGCGCTCCCTATAGCGCTGGTTAATCGGATAGTGAACGGACAAAAATGCTGAGCTCTAAATCGCTATAATATTTTCTTATATCAAGCCATATAAAACCGGACTTTTACTATTTATTAAGAAAATCACTGACCATTTTATATAACAAATCACATTCTTCCTTACAGAGAGATTCCATATTGAGAAATGCATGTATCATGTTATCAAAATTATAAATTTCTACCTCTACTCCAACTTCCTTTAATTTTTCTCCGTATATTACTCCGTCATCTCTCAGAGGACAAAATTGTGCAGTCAAAATGAGAGTTTTAGGTATATTTTTAGTTATTTCACCATAGAGAGATGATCTTTCTTTTTTATTTTCATTGTTTGAAAAATAATTATCAAAATACCATTTTAGCTTTTCTATGGTCAACATATATCCGGCACCATTTTCTACAATAGCAGGTAATGTCAATGTGTGATCAGTGCAAGGGTAAATGAGGACTTGGCTGTAGATAGATACATTTTTATCAAACTGAGCTTTTCTTACGATAGCAGATGAAAGAGTGCCACCATGGCTATCTCCACCTATGCTTATTTGATTTTTATATTTTATATTTAAACTATCCAATAATTCTCTGATATGCAATACCACATTATATGCATCTGTTTCTCCAGCAGGATAAGGATTTTCAGGGGATAATCTATATTCAGGAGCTATGACAATATGACTGGTAGCCTCAGCCATTCTTCTGTATATAGGGTCATATACTACGACACTACCTGACATTCCGCCGCCGCCATGATAATATATGAGTATAGGAAGCGCTTTATCGGGGTCAGGATTAAATATTCTGACTGGAACTCTGTATTCTGGTGCGTTGATGTAATCATCTAGGATGCTTTTTACCTGAGGTCCGGGTGGTGTAAGGGCTTTTGTCATATTTGCAAAACTTTCTCTGTTGTTGATTGGGTTGATTTTGTATCCTGCTTTTAATAGAGCCGGGATTGTTATCTCATTTAAGATTTGCAAGTATTCTTTTATTTCTTGTCTTACTTCGTATTTTTTCATTGGAGGCCTCCTTTTTTGATTTCTTCATTTATAACTTTCGTATTTTTAGTTTTTTTATCATTTTATCTAAACAAAGGTTTTCTAACTTACTCGTAAATCACTTATAATATTTGAAATTCTTCTGTTTCTTGTATTGGTACAGATTTGCCTTCTTCAAATGGAGGCATATCTTTAACATTTAAACAAATCAAGTTTAAATTATTCATTACTTATTTCTCCCTATTTTTTGTCTGGATATTTTGTTTGCCTGTACAGGTTGTCCATACACGGTTATCAGTCACAATGTCCTCGGGTTTTAGTGTGTAATCTCCTAATTTTAGAATCACCTCCGCTCATGCAGAGAACATGTCCACTATCTGCTTAAGACTATTGTTAGGAAGGAAGTGTTATTATGCTTCGGGGATAATAAAAAATCTTCTAACTCTTTTAATATCCTTTACAATTGTAACTCTTGCGGTTTTACAAGCTATAAAGAAGATACTAAAATGGATTAAAAGACCTTAAACCTCTAAGGCATAGAGCAATCCATGCCACCTATTCAAAATATACCAGAAAAACATAAAAAAAGCAACAAAAATAAAAAAAATTGATTTGTTTATATCAAGTCAGGATGAATCACTTCCACTCATGTGTAGAACATTTCCTCCTATTCTATAGATTCTACTAAGCATTTGCGAAATGCTAAATACCTCATTCTTACTGATTTTTTTTAATCTATGTATAAATTTTCCCTCCAACATTAACAACAAAAATAATGATCAAATGTTTGTTCGAGGGCGTAATCATACGCCATTTATAGCACTATTCCCATTTCTTAAGCTCAATAATACTTTTTTAGCTATATATAACTCTATTCTAAAATAAAAATATAATTTTACATTTCGCAATTACCTATATAGATTCTATAGAAACGTCTGTGTATGGAGATTCATCTTCAACAGCTTCGCCAGCAGCAGCTATTCCATCACTAGCTTCATCATCTAATTCGTCACTGTTATATACTTTATTAGCATATTCATCATATTTAACTGTTTGACCAGGTGATACTATAACTAATTCTTCATTAGCAGATATATCATCTAACTTTTTCTTAAATTCAGCTGCAAATGGATGTTCTGGAAGATCTGGATCTTCGTAGTTAGTTCCACCAGGAGTTTCATAATTATCATCATCAACTAATGAATCGTCGTAAGATTTAGTACCTTTATCGAATAAATCGGCTTGTGTATCTAGATTTGCATTAATCTCCTCGTCAAGCTCATCTTTTTTGCCAGATGGATTATCAACAGTATCTACTTCAAATGCTTTAGCTATGATATCCACCCATGTTTCACCTTCGGTTTCTTTAACAGCAGTTGGGATATCTTCTTGAAGCTCGAATGTATTATCATCCGGATTAGCATCTTTATATTCTTCTAAAAAGTCTGCACTTGGATTATCAGAATATTCAGCTTCTGCTTCATGAACTGGTTCTTCAACTTCTGCATCTTCAGCAGCTTCTTCTTCAGATCCTAAATCTTCAGATTCTAATTCTTCTTCATCAGTAGCCTCTTCACCATCAAATTCTTCATCTATATCAGCTTCTTCGTCTTCTTTACCAGCACCAGTACGAGTCTTTTTCTTTTTAAGCATAGCATCAGCTAAAGCTTCAATTCTATCAACATCAGCTATTGTGTCAACAGCTTCTATATCTTCTTCGACAGACCCATTACCTTTATCTACTTTCTTTTTTCCCCCAAGTTCTGCCTTTGCTTTCGCAGCAGCTTCTGCCTTAACATTTGCTTTTAGTTTTTCAAATGAACCTTCTGTCTCCCCATTTTCTTTACGTCGTTTATAATCTGCTAACTCTTTTGCAAGCTGTTGTTTATAAACTCTATTAATTGAGCGGTTTTCATTTCCATCTGGATCTTTAATACCACCTTTCTTCTTAGGAGTTTCTACAGCTATTTCAGGTATAGATTCGGTGCTAGCTTCGACTTTGAATGCATCTACTATGTGTTCTAAATCTTTGTATTCATTACTCATTGTGTGTCACCTCTTTAATTTAGTTGTGATAAAAAAACAAGGATTACTCCTTGCTCTCAAATGTGTATAATTTTAACTGCTTCATCACGTTATTGAAAATTTCTTCAGTAATAAGTTCCTTGTTGAAATTATCACGTGCGATGAAGTGCTTACCCCACCATTGTCTATAGTCTGGGAAGCCTGATCTCGCCATATCTATGTACTTATAGAGGTATTGATAATATATGTTTATATACAAATCATCAATCGTTTTAGCCTTAGGAAAATCATGATTCTTGAATTTGTCGTAAGTAAGTTCGCTCAGATTCGTTTTAATACGTTCAATATCTGATAGATCGTTAACTTTATAAGTGACTATTGAATTGGGATTAAGTGAAAAATACTCATATGTATCAAAAGCGCAGTCATACATAATAGTATTATTGAATAGAGGTGATGAATCAGTAAGTGTTAACATGTAAACGATCACATCAGTGATTATTCCCATAGGATCAACATCTCGGCAATCAATATCAGCCCCAATACTGATTATATTATCAGAAACTCGCCTATCTATAATATGAATATGATTATCAGATATAGGAATTATTTCTGTGTCTTTATCAAGTTTACATAAATTTAGTGTAGATGCACCATCCACACTAAACATGCGTTCTGGCATAACGTCAATAAGTTTGTGTAATATACCAACCACTTTCTCAAGTTTAAACTTCCCTCTAACAGTAATTCTCTTTCTGCATGATGCCATATAGTTGAGCATTTGCATAAAATCTTCTGCTGTCATAGAGTTTACATATTCGTCGTCAGTGTCTTCATATTCTTTAAATTTGTAATAAATAGATGTTAATATATTAGTCTCTCTAGACGTTAAATTTTTAATCTTAAGTTCGTTCTTTATCATATTTGCTTCATCTAGTATCAATTCGTTCAAGAGTGATAAATCATAATCTTCTCCGCAATTAAAAACCTCCATAAATCCACTAAGTGCATTTTCTATCCAACTATATTTATTCGTCCTATTAGTAGTAGTCCAGGCGCCTCTTTCATAAGAGAAACTATTAATACGTATCATAATATTACCGCCGTGAGTTATAGCGTTTATATCAGCGTAATGGCCCACTGCTGCAGACAACATCTTTACGAATACATGCTCCCAGAGGTGTCTATCCCCGAATTGAGAAGCTGCGTAACGGTCAATGAACTCTATATTGATTTGAATATTAGTATTATTTGGGGATCTGGCTGCTATTAAGTCAGTATTTTTATGAGTAATAACTTTAATATCATCTACAAACAGCTCTTTTTCTATACTTATCTCTTTCATGGTTAACTCTCCTTTTTAATTTAATGTAAATATGGCTCCGAAGAGCCCTTTTAGTTTATATGAATTTTTATAGCTATGCGTAAACTCAACTAAGTTAATGTGCTTCATAAGATCGTCGAATAACGGCTTCATTTCATCATATTCGTCCCACATATACGAAAGTTCTACTGGTGCTACATACCAGCCACCACATATATTATGGATTTCGCTAACAGTCCCATGCTTTTTAACTAGTTTCTTCATTTCTCTATTACACTCTATCTCTTTCAATGGATACCATCTATTGAGAGATCTATAGTAATTTTGTATGGCGTTGTTGTTTAAACCCGCTCTAAAATCATTATATGTTGTATTCTTGAATATTTCGATTATTTTCCTTACAGTATTATCGCTTTTACACCCCAGCAATTCATAAATAATTAATTTAGTTGGAGTAAAGAACTCATAATCATTAGCAAATGCTGTGGTCTCATACCCGTAATTTCGTAGCATAATAAGTGCTGAACTATGAAATGGGTCTACTAGTATACCCGTCATAATACATTGAATAAAATCATCGTGAGTTAGCTCAGCCTTACTCTTAGGCATATTAACTGATATCGCAAAACTATTTTTAGTAGCATAATCAGTGTTGATGATTGATTTATCTTTCTTTGTATGTATAGAATTTATATACTTAAGTTGTAAAACAGGTTCATCCAAATGAGCCGGCTCTGTGTTGCATTTATTTATATCTGAAACTATACCCATATATCATCGTTGCGAAGTTTTGTAACACAAGACCCACTGATGTGTAATTGCTTTTTATATCTCATAAAGATCTTAGTCATTTCAATATTTGCACTAGTTGTGGGGTTTGGGTAGATAGAAATACCATTAATCACATCAATATCCCACACTAGGATCACTCCCGTCCGTGCGAGAAACATATTATATCATATTTTTGTTTGATACGCAATTGTTACTTTAGATAAGGGGTAAATAGGTTAAATAAAGATTAAATAAAATAGTAAATTCCATTTCAATAAATGAGAAGTGGAATTTTGTTCGAGATAAATGCTAAACAAAGGTTTTCTAACTTACTCATAAATCACTTATAATATTTGAAATTCTTCTATTTCATCTGAATACATGCCACCAAAATACATTCTTTTTTTGTTATTTCTTTCTTTTTTGCCCCGGAGCCAACTCTTGCTCCACCTCTTTTTTCTTTACTCTTCATGGATTCCTCCTTGATTTTTTTATATTTTGTGTTATAAGGATCACCTCGCCTATATGAACACATTATTATACTTACGAGAATTACAAAAAATCTTCTAACTCTTTTAGTCACCCTTATAGAGTAACAATCGCCTCGCTACAAGCTATAAGAAAGCTACTAAAGTGGATTAAAAGACTTTAAACCTTCAAGCTAAGAGGTAAAACTTCTGGTGTCTTATTCAAAATATACCAAAAAAAAAAACAAAAAAAATAATAAAATTAAATTGAATTTCATGGCATATAGGAGTGATAAGGATCACTCCTGCCCATGCGGGGAACATTAATTTTCGCCTTTCTGTTTTTAATATGCGTACTATCAATACTAAACCTTGAGAAATATTTACTTTTGAAGATACAATAAAAATAATTTTTCGAAGTGAATTATCCGATTATAATAGCTCGTACTTTTTCAGTTAACTCATTATTTCGTATAAGGCTATGCAGATGCCCCCCACACCATCTTCCCATGTATTCCTTAGATGTTATTGATACTTTTGATACCACAAAAGTACAATCTTTCTTGTTGTATATTATCTCACCATCACAAAGTGCCTCTCTACTCTCTGTCAGCTCACTCCAGCCAACATATACCAAGTCACCTTCTTCTCTATTCTTTTTTACATACCAATACATAACAATCACCTATCTTTTTTAAAATAATGCTGCGTAAGGATCACCCCGCCCATGCGGGGAACATTTTTGTGGTTTTATTTTTTGTTTTCGCTTTCTTTTTCTTTTTGTCTTTTTTCTTTTTCGTCTTGTCTAACTTTATCTAAAATTATTTTCCATTCCCCATCGCTGCGTGTAGAGGGTACACAGTATATACCATCAGGGCTTTCCGGAAAATCAATATCCCATTCTTTTTCATTTTTCATTTTTTACATCCCTCCAATTATATTGATAGTCTCTCGGAATCTCCAACGCCGATATTTGGGGACTCCTTTTTTATTTTTATAAAATTTCCTCCCCTTTTTGTGAAAAAACACTTGATAAATAGGCATATTTTTGCGGCGCAGCCTATGTAATTGTACTTTATTTTTTCGGAGGATTTTTTATGTTGCCTGTTAATTCTGATGGCCATCCTGGCTATCAAAAATTTCTTAAAAAACAAATTTTCAATATTTTTCCTATCCCTTCTCAAATCCCTGATAAATTTGCTCTTATTTTTTTGCAATTCTACAACTTAGATTTATCTGATACTGATTTTATTATGCAAAAGTGTTATTCTAAATTTGGTTCCAATCCACGTTTACCTTCTCTTATGCTTCGTTCTTATCTGCTTTCTATTAAACTTCAGTTTCATTCTATTGTAAATGGGTTGAGGTGTTACAACTTTATTATACCACAACATCCATTACCTTTTTCCAAATAAAGAAGTAATCTTTTGCAGAAGATTTTCACTTTGTTTTTCTATATAATTTTCAGCAAAGTAGTGAAGAAATTTCTTTGCTTCTTCATCTTGTTTTATTGGAATGGCAACTTAGCCCTCATCTTCGTTGATATCTGTTGCAATAAGCACAATGTAATTTTTTTTGTAAATTACAATTACCAAAAATTGATTTTAATATAAGTTGTTAACATATTGGAAATCCGATATGCAGTTGGAATTGCAATAGCAATTATTCCAATAGTTTTTAAGTTTTTGTTTTTTATTACAAAAACAGGTAAAAACCAAGATATGAAACGTAAAAAAGTAAAAAATTTATAAAATATTCCCCATCTTATGAAAAAGGTTGGTGAAATTACTTCTATCAAGATTTGGATTATAGATGTCGTAAAAATAATAATAACAAATACTATAATGAATACATCATAAACATTTCCAGATGTATTACCAATAGTAGAATTCCTCTGAAGTTTTGGTAATATTTTTCCATCAGGAATCTTTGCCCCACAATAATTACAAATTTTCATTAAATATTCCTCCTTCAAAATAGTAATATTAGGCATTTGCGAAATGCTAAACAGCTTATTTTTACTTGATTTTTTTAATCTATGAATAAATTTTCCATCCGGAATTAACAGCAAAAATTATGTTATTTATTTCAACTTTATATTTACCTGAGAACGCCCCAAACTCCTTTTATCCGCCAATAATGCGTTTTACTCAAAGATCGAAAGCCCTGAGCAGACTTGTTATGTTGATCTTATCAATGTTTTCAATAAAGTTTTTCATGTCACATACAATAAAATCCTCTTTAAATATCTATATTCCTGATATATTATTGTATCACATATTAAATTTTTATGCAATACTATTCCGACATTTTTACAATCATTTTGCGTCAATTATATAAAATATCCTAGTTATTATGATTTTTTGTCATAAAAAAGATATAGAGAGTAACTACCTAACTGAAGCAGTGCTTTCGTAATCGTGTGTGGTGACAAATCATAACCAATCTTACTAGATGAAGTAAAAATTTCCACTAATGTTGTATAATTGATGGTACGGTGGGTATCTCCGTACTTTCACATGTCACCCTTTGTTTTATCAGGTTTTTATTTTATAATATATTTTTATTTCAAAGCAAGATTATATAATTTTAATTTCCTATAAAGTGTGGCAAGTCCAATCCCCAATTGTTTTGCAATTTTTTCCTTATCTTTGGAAGAATATCCATATTTTTTGAGAAGTGTCTCTATAGCTTCCTTTTCGGCTTCTGCCAAAGTCTTTATTTCCTTTTCCATAAAATTTTCTGTCATTCTCGGAGGCAGATGTTTTATAGTTATTTCGAGGTCTCTATCTTCCAGCACATTTATAATATATTCCACGATATTTTTTAGTTCTCTAATATTTCCTGGCCATTTATAGTTGAGAAATAATTCTAAAACTTCGTTAGAGAGTTTTCTTAAGGGGATATTAAACATACCCGAATATCTGGCAAGGAAAAAATTAGTAAGATTTTCGATATCACGAGGCCTGTCGCATAGAGGCGGGATAGCTATAGGGAATACATGGAGACGATAATACAAATCCTCCCGAAATTTCCCTTCTTTTACGAGATTCTCAAGATTTTTATTGGTAGCTGCAATAATCCTCACATCAATGTCCTTTGTACTATCAGAACCTATAGGTGTGATGGTTTTTTCCTGAATAACCCTGAGCAATTTTATCTGTAGAGAATATGGCATATCCCCTATTTCATCCAAAAATATTGTTCCTTTATCCGCTTGTTCGAAAAACCCTATTTTACCTTTTGGATTGGCTCCCGTAAATGCCCCTTTTACATATCCGAAAAATTCACTCTCAATCAATGACTCCGGAATAGCACCACAGTTTACAGCTACGAAAGGTTCATTCTTTCTATGGCTTGTCATATGTATAATCTTGGCTGCCACTTCCTTTCCTGTACCACTGTCTCCTGTTATCAAGACTGTAGAGTCATTTTTAGCGACTTTGGCTATTTGTGAATATACGGCTTTCATTTCCGAAGAATCAAATACAAATTCTTTTGAGAAATTATAATTTAACTGTTGCAGGTAACTTTTCCATTTTTCAGCCTCTTGGAAAATGTAAAGAGTCCTGAATCTACCCATGTTTTTAGGGAAATCCATAATATCTCCCACTACATTATGGGTAGTATCTTTGTAGGAAATGATGAATTCTTTTTTATCCAAAAAATCTTTTACCGAAGAAACAGATAGTTTATGATTATAATCTGTCAGATGAAATAATGAAACACCTTTTTCATTGATAAGCTCAATGGTTTCTTTTTCATTTGTGATAATGACAGAATCAGGTATACGGTCTACCACCTGCATAAGAACTTTGTTGTTATTTTCTATCATTATCTTTTCTTTGGCTTCGTAGACTTTTGTTCCTATAAAAAGAGCAATTTGCTGCAAAAATTTTACATAGGAATCTTTTTTTGCGATAAATTCTTTTTTCTGTTTCTCATCAAAGCAAATGAGACCTATTATGCCAATCGGTGTAGAATTAAAAAAAATAGGTGTAGAAACTTCTAATATCTCTGTACACGCATGTCTGCCCGGACATGTAGCGCAGATTTCATCTTCTCTGGGATGAAAAATTATCTTTGTGATTCCTGTCTTCAATACATGCCGATATACATGAGCTTCCCTTGACATATCCTGATTGACTTTTTCTCTAAGCCGCCCTGTACCGGTTATTCTTATAAAATCATCACTCATAATTTCTACATCAATATTGATAACTTGTGCTATAGTCTCGGCGTATTTTTCGATGTCAGCTCTGATTTCACTTAATAGATTCATGTTATACACCCCCTGCCTAAGATTATTATAACACTTTTTATCAAAATGAGAAATAAAAAAACCTATATTTTGAACTTTATTATAAAATGACCTAAAATGTCCGGATTATTGATGTTTATCAAAATGAGAAACGTTTCTCAAAATGATAAAAGCAAAATTGTTCACATTGCGGAATATAGCTAAATAAATATACCGAAATGTATAAAAAAAGAACAATAAATTTTTTTTTAGTCTTGGCACGATTATTGCTTTATAGAAAGGTAGAAAGCAAAATTTAAACGGAGGTTGTGTGATGGCATTAGAATGGTATCAAAATAAAAATAGTAGAGACAATAAATATAAAAAATCCAAACTTACTGAATTCAATTCAAAAGAAATGGAAGAAGTGTATAACTTTCACAAATCGCTTCCAAATTATAAAGCAACTCCTTTGGTGGAGCTTGATAACCTTGCAAGTTACTATGGTGTAGAAAAACTATGGGTCAAAGACGAATCTAAAAGATTTGGATTAAATGCATTCAAAGTATTGGGAGGCTCGTATGCTATAGGTAAATATTTATCTAAGAAACTCGGAAAGGATATGAAAGAATTACCATTTCCAGTCCTTATATCAGAAGAAATAAAAAATAAACTGGGAGCTATCACCTTTGTAACAGCTACTGATGGTAATCATGGCAGAGGTATAGCATGGATGGCGAACAAACTTAAGCAAAATTCTGTGGTCTACATGCCCAAAGGTTCTGCAAAAATGAGATTTGATGCTATCGCTAATGAAGGGGCAAAAGTTACAATCACTGATTTGAACTATGATGATGCTGTAAGACTTGCCAATGAAAATGCAATAAAAAATGGATGGGTTATGGTACAGGATACTGCATGGGATGGTTATGAGGAACTTCCTTTGTGGATTATGCAAGGATACTCTACAATCATCAATGAAGTCATAGAGCAACTGAATGCTGCAAAAGAAGAAATTCCCACTCACATATTTTTACAAGCAGGTGTAGGATCTTTTGCCGGTGCAGTACAAGGCTATATATCACAATTATATGGAGATGCTAGACCTGTTACTGTAATATGTGAACCACATGGAGCCAATTGTATCTATCAGTCTATGAAAGCCGGAGATGGTCTACCACATGCTGTGACAGGAGATCTGAATACTATCATGGCAGGGCTGGCTTGCGGTGAACCCAATACAATCAGCTGGAAAATATTACGAGACAATGCAGATTTTTCTATCTCCTGTGATGATGAACTGGCGGCCAGAGGTATGAGAATACTATCAAGCCCATTAGCAGATGATAAACGTGTCATCTCAGGGGAATCCGGAGCAATAGGATTGGGACTTTTCAGTATATTAAGAGAAAAAAATAAAGAATACGAGATATTGATGAAAGAATTAAATATAAACGAACATTCCAGAATACTATGTATCAGCACAGAAGGAGATACAGACAAGGAAGGATATAAAAATATCGTATGGAACGGAGCTTATACAAACAAATAAATTAAAATAAAATATAAAAACCAGGAGGGATATTCATGTTAAACGATGTTAGAAGAGCACAAATATTGGAAGTGTTAAAGAACCTTATAAGCAGAAGAAGTTATTCAGGTGAAGAAAAAGATGTAGCAGAGTATATCGGTAAAATTGCTAAAGAAATAGGGTATGATACAGTGCACATTGATAAGTACGGAAATGTCATATGTTCTGTAAAAGGAAAATATCCAGGGCCAAAGATACTGATGGATGGACATATTGATACTGTCCCTGTAGATGAGGAAAAATGGACAAAAAACCCATATGCAGGAGAAATAGAAGATGGTAAATTTTACGGCAGAGGGACAACAGATATGAAGGGAGCAGTATGTGCGATGTTACTTGCAGGGGCATATCTGTCACAAGACTTAAAAAAAGAATTCGCAGGTGAGATATATCTAGCCGGTGTTGTCCATGAAGAATGCTTCGAAGGAGTCGCAGCAAGAGAAATTAGTCAATATGTACAACCGGATTATGTAATTATTGGTGAAGCTTCTGAGCTCAATCTCAAAATAGGACAAAGAGGAAGAGGAGAAGTAGTCGTTGAGACTTTTGGAAAACCGGCTCATTCAGCCAATCCGGAAAAAGGAATAAATGCTGTGTACAAAATAATGAAAATCATAGAAAATATACAAAAACTTCCAATGACATCACACAGTGTCTTAGGAAAAGGTATTCTAGAACTTACTGATATAAAGTCTTCACCATACCCCGGAGCATCGGTAGTTCCTGATTATTGCAGAGCCACTTATGATAGAAGATTATTGGTGGGAGAAACTCCAAAAAGCGTATTGGAGCCTATACAAAAACTTTTGGATCAATTGAAGGCGGAAGACAAAGACCTCCAAGCTAAGGTATCATTTGCAAAGGGACAAGAAAAATGTTGGACAGGAAATGATATAGAAGGGGAGAGATTTTTTCCAGGATGGCTCTTTGAAGAAAATGATGAATATATAACAAAAGCAGTGAAAGCACTTAAAGACATAGGACAAAATCCTGTTATCACACATTATAATTTCTGTACAAATGGCTCTCATTATGCTGGAGAAGCAGGAATCAGGACAATCGGATATGGGCCGTCTAGAGAAAATTTGGCACATACTATAGATGAATATATAGAAATAGAAAGTTTGTACGGTGTAACTGAAGGATACTATGCGATTTTAAAATCATATCTTGCTAAATAAAATATAAATTTTGGAGGGATTAACTATGAATAATACACAAATAACAGCTTTAGTAATTATCTTATTATATATGGCGGCAACAGTTGTAATCGGTCTATTAGCATCAAGGAGAAAAACTAATGAAAAAACAAAACAAAGTAATGACGATTTTTTAATGGCTAGTAAATCCTTGGGGCCTGTAGTTTTAGCGGGAACATTATTTGCAGCAAATACAGGTGGTGCCAGCACTACAGGTATAGCAACTAATGTATATCAATATGGACTATCTTCTGCATGGTATGTGATAGCAAGCGGAATCGGATTTGTACTGGTATCATTCATAGCTCCATATTTTCGTAGAGCGCAGGCAAATACAGTCCCAGAAATAATCAGTAAGAGATATGGTAAAGCATCTCATATATTCACAGCAATCACATCTATACTTGCATTATTTATGGCGACAGGTGCTCAAGTCCTTGCTACTGCTTCTATTATCAATGTAGTCACAGGGTTTGATTTCAAAACAGCCGCAATAGTGAGTACTGTAGTCGTAATTATATATACAATGTTTGGCGGTTATAAATCAGTCACAGCTGCAAATCTTATGCATGTTATGTTCATCACAGTAGGGATGACAATAGCTATGTTTATAATGGTAAATAACAAGAATGTAGGCGGGTTTGGAGCATTATTTGAAAAGGCAAGAATAATGCAAGATGTGAAAGGTGTAAATATGAATATCCTTAGTATGACAAAGGTCGGAGGCATAACTATAATAGGCTATATAGCCATGTACTTTATGACATTTCCTACCGGTCAAGAAATAGTACAAACATTTTGCTCGGCAAAAGATGGTAAATCTGCAAAACTAGGTTCTATTCTTGCAGGAGTTGTCTCAGCAGCCTATGCCATTGTCCCTGCTATAATCGGACTTTTGGCTTACGTATGTATCGATGGATATGCAGCAGGAGGCGCACAAAAAAATGCTCTGGCACAGGCAACTATCACATTTGCTCCTTCAGTAATAGCAGGTATT
Source organism: Fusobacteriaceae bacterium (assembly GCA_031289425.1). Lineage (GTDB taxonomy): Bacteria > Fusobacteriota > Fusobacteriia > Fusobacteriales > Fusobacteriaceae > JAISST01. The sequence goes on along the minus strand of JAITPM010000006.1, from coordinate 17,419 downwards.
GTCCTTGCAGCCATCGTAGCAGCTACTATGAGTAGTGCATCAGGTAACATGATAGGTACAGCGACAATGTTTACAAACGATATATTTGTTCCCTATATAAATAACGGAGTCAAAGATGATAAAAAAGAAATATGGATTTCAAAGATTGCTATGCTTATCGTAGGTAGTGTGGGACTTTTTATAGCACTTGCAGCAAGTAATGTAATCAGTGTAATGATGGGAGCATTTGCACTTAGAAGTGCAGGACCTTTTGCAGCATTTATCTGTGGTCTTTTTGCCAAAAATATTACTAAACGTGCAGGGTTTGCCTCTATAGTTTCCGGTACTGCTGCCGCCGCTATATGGATATATATCCTAAAAACTCCATGGGGGTTAAACGCAATGGTTCCGGGTGGTATTGTAGCATTTATAGTAATCTTTACAGTATCTACCATAGAGAGAAGTATGGGTGTGGAGGTAGCACCTGAGATAGAATTTGAAAATATTTAATAATATCTTATAAGATTTAATAATATCAATATCACTATAACGATTGGAGGTGTATTATGAAAAAATTAATTAAAAATGGTATAATTATAGACGGTAGCGGTGAAAAAAGATACAAGGCAGATGTGCTCATAAATGATGAATTAATAGAAAAAATAGGAATAATAGATGATATCAATGATATGGAAATAATAGATGCAAAAGGTAAAATAGTAGCTCCGGGATTTATAGATACTCATAGTCATTCGGATTTGCGAGTATTAATAGAACCATTTATAGAGCCGAAAATATACCAAGGAATCACAACTGAAATATTGGGACAAGACGGGATTTCCATGGCTCCTCTCCCAAAACAATATGTAAAATCATGGAGAAAAAATCTCGCAGGATTGGATGGAGATAGTGATATTCTATCATGGGATTGGGAAACTACAGATAAATATCTTGACCTCATGTCAAAGATCGGATCCGGTCCAAATGAGCTCTATCTAGTACCCCATGGAAACATCAGAATGGAGGCTATGGGACTCGAAGCAAGACCTGCCACAGATGAAGAATTAATAAAGATGAAAGAAATCACAAGACGAGAAATGGAAGCCGGTGCCGCAGGACTGTCTACAGGGCTTATATATATTCCATGTGCATATTCTGAAACAAAGGAATTGGTGGAAATATGTAAAGTAGCGGCAGAATATGATAGACCGCTTGTTATCCATCAAAGAAGTGAAGCTGATACAATGATAGAATCTATGAATGAAGTAATCACAATATCGAGAGAAAGCGGAGTAAAAATACATTTTTCACATTTTAAAATTTGCGGTAAGAAAAATTGGCACTTGATTAAAGACGTTGTAGAATTATTGGACAAATGCAAAAAAGAAGGAATCAAAATTTCTTATGACCAATACCCATATGTAGCCGGAAGCACTATGCTGGGAGTTATTATTCCACCGTGGGCACATTCGGGAGGAACTGATAAACTGGTAGAGAGATTGGGAAATGAAAAAGATAGAAAAAAAATGAAAGAAGATATTACAAATGGTATTCCGGGTTGGGATAACTTCATAGATTTTGCGGGATTTGAAGGAATATTCGTAACATCTGTAAAAACTGAAAAAAATAAAGATTGTATCGGTAAAAATCTTATAGAAATTGCTGATATGCGTGGTAAAGATAAATTTGATGCAGTGTTTGATCTTTTGAGAGATGAGGAAAATGCCGTAGGGATGTATGATTATTATGGAAAAGACGAACATGTGGTCACTTTTATGACTAGAGAAGAGAGTAATATCTGTACTGACGGTCTTTTGGGTGGAAAACCGCATCCTAGAGTGTATGGAGCATTCCCAAGAGTTATAGGGAAATTCGTCAGAGAAATGAAAGCTATGTCTCTTGAAGAGGCTATCAAAAAAATGACTAAAAAACCTGCCGAAACGTTCAAAATCGACAAGCGTGGACAAATAAAAGAAGGATATTATGCAGATATTGTTATATTTGATGAAAATACAACTATTGATAAAGGGACATTTATTGACCCTATCCAATTCCCTGAGGGAATCAGTCATGTGATAATAAACGGGAAAGTAGCTCTAGAAGATTCCAAACCAAAAGATGTACTTCCCGGAAAAGTAATACGAATAAATAATTAAACACTTTTCAATAATTTAAATTTCTTTTTTCCTGATAAAGAATGTGAGTAAAATCATATTCTTTTATTTTTATATTTAAATGTTAAAAACAAAAATTATAAAAAATATTTTTATATCTTTGTATATTGGGATTTTTTGTGATATTATATTTATTAAGAAAAAGAGTTATGCATATTAAATATTTTTAAAGTGTCAAAAAGGGGGCTGTAATTATGGAAAATGATTATACAAAGATGGAAATAGCCGTGGCCTACAGTATTATAAATTTAAAACTTAGAGATTATTATTCTTCTTTTGAAGAATTTTGTGAGAGAGAAAACCAAAAAGAAATAGAATTAAGAAAATATCTGGATTCAATGGGATATTATTATAACGACGACCTGAACCAATTGAGAAAAAAATAAAATAATTTTCACTATAATTAATATATTCAAATTTTAATAATATATATTTTTATCTAAAAATCAAAATATTCGATTTTAGATATATTATACGGGGGGTTATAAATGAAAAAAGTAATATTGACCTATGCACTTCCGGATGAGGGCATGGAAATACTCAAGGACAAGGTGGAAGTAATCATTGCTAATGAAGGCGATCCCAACAAATTTATCGACAAGATGAAAGAAGCCAGCGGGATTATTTTGCGGTTTGGTACTATGACAAAAAGTGCCATAGAAAATGCTACTCATCTGGAATTCATCTCAATCGTAAGTGCTGGATTTGACCATATAGATGTAGCTACTGCCACGAAATATGGTATACCTGTACTAGTCGGAGCCGGTGCCAATGCCAGGTCTGTCGCAGAACATACCATTGGGCTTTTGATTGCAGTAAATAGAAAAATTGTACCTGGGCATTTTGCTACAATTAGCGGAATCGGATGGCAAGATAAGAATCCGGATAAATCATTTGAGCTATATGAAAAAACTATAGGCATCATTGGATTGGGCAGTATAGGAAAATTAGTGGGAACTATAGCAGAAGGACTCGGTATGAAAGTCATAGGTTATGACCCATATATAACAAAAGAAGAAGTAGAAAAATTAGGGTGGACATATTATGCTGATTATAAAGATATGTTAAAAATTGCTGATGTACTGACTGTACATGTACCGATACTTCCTGATACAGTTAATCTTATTACTATGGAACATTTGAAACTCATGAAAAAAAACGCCATTGTATTAAATACTGCCAGAGGGGGAATAATAAATGAAAATGACCTGGCAGATGCACTAAATCAAGAGATTATAGCAGGAGCCGGCATTGATGTGTTCGAAAAAGAGCCTGTACCTGTCGATGCCAAGATATTACATGCCAAAAATATAGTCTATACTCCTCATTGTGCTGCTATGACCAGGGAAGCCATTAGTAATATGACCAAAATGTGTGCTAATGCTGCTTTGGCTATATTGAATGGGGAAAAATGGCCTTATGTAGCAGACCCAAAAGTATATAATCATCCCAGATGGAAAAAATAACATTATTTTTTCTTAAAGCTTCGATATAATATTAAACCATACAGGGGGGAATAAAAATTGAAAAAAGTAATTGTAACTAAACACCTTAGAAAAGAGGGGTTATCAATATTAGGCGACAAGGTAAAAAAAGCCATCGTAAATGATTCAATCCCAGATACATTTGTAGATGAATGGAAAGATGCCAATGGGATTATTATCTGGGGAGGAAAAGTAGGTAAAAACGATATTGAGAATGCGCCCAATCTAGAAGTCATAGCTACTGTTGGTGTAGGATATGATAATGTAGATGTGGATGCAGCTACAAAACACGGTATACCGGTCTGTATAAGCGCAGGAGCAAATGCTAGAGCTGTGGCAGAGATTACCATAGGATTGCTACTTGCTGTCGATAGAAGAATAGTAGAAGAACATGCAGCGACTAGGGCAGGGACAGCATTGAGGTTTGGGGGGCATCCTGAGCTTTCATTTGAGTTGTATGAAAAAACAATGGGATTGATAGGCCTTGGAAATATAGGTAAATTGGTAGGAAAAATGGCAGAAGCCTTTGGGATGAAAGTCATAGGGTATGACCCTTATGTAACCAGAGATGATATAGAAAAACTGGGTTGGACGTACTATGAAAATTGTGATGATGTGCTAAAAAATGCAGATGTGGTATCAATCCATGTGCCAAAACTTCCCAGCACTACAAATTTTATTACTATGAGAGAATTAAAATTAATGAAAAATACTGCTGTTATTTTAAATACTGCCAGAGGTGGCATCATAAATGAGAATGACCTGGCTGATGCCTTGAATAATGATATAATAGCAGGTGCGGCTCTTGATGTATTTGAAAATGAACCACCTTCACCGGATTCGAAATTATTACATGCTAAAAACTTAGTTTGTGCCCCTCATAATGGAGCTCAGACCTTAGAAGCTATGATTAATATGAATACTATGTGTACCAATGCGGTACTGGCTGTATTAAATGGAGAAAAATGGGCATATGTAGCAAATCCTGAAGTATATAATCACCCAAAATGGAAAAAATGAGGAGGAACACCCAATGAAAAAAATTCTTTTGACATCACTTTTGCATAAGGATGTGATGGATATATTATACGAAAATGCAGAAGTATATATAGCGAATGATCCTAATCCGCATAATTATATGGATAAAATGAAAGAAGCTGATGGTGCTATTTTGCTATTAGGGAAAGTGGATAAGGAAATCATAGAAAATTGTCCCAAATTAAAAGTCCTGTCAAATGTAAGTGTAGGGTATGACCTGGTGGATGTGGATACCGCTACAAAACATGGAATACCTGTATGCATCAGTATAGGGGCAAATGCTAGAGCTGTAGCAGAGCATACATTGGGGTTGATACTTGCTGTGGATAGACAAATAGTGACTTGGCATAATGAAGCTGTCAATGGTATATTCGAATATAAGACAGGAACATATAATAATTTTGAATTACTTAATAAAAAAATAGGAATAATCGGGTTGGGTAATATAGGGAAAAATGTTGCAAAGATATGCAAGGGAATCGGAATGGAGATATTGGGCTACGATCCTTATATTTCTAGGGAAGAAGTCGAAAAAAACGACTGGGTATACTATGAAAACTATGAAGATATATTGAAAGTAGCAGATGTTGTGTCTGTACATGTGCCATTAGTTCCCGAGACGACTGATATGATAACTATGAAGCATATAAAAACCATGAAAAAGAGTGCGATACTTATAAATTGTGCCAGAGGCGGTATTGTAAATGAAAATGATTTGGCAGATGCATTAAACGAAGGAATAATTGCGGGTGCAGGGGTGGATGTATATGAAAATGAGCCGCCTAATGCGGATGCTAAGATATTACATGCTAAAAATATAGTTTGCTCACCACATAGTGCATCTATTACGAAGGAAGCTGTTATGAATATGATGCAAATGTGTGTTAAGGGGTGCTTGACGGTGCTTAATGGGGAGAAGTGGCCTTATGTGGCTAATCCTGAGGTTTATGAGGGTGAGGTTTGGAAGAAGTAAGAGGTAAATTATGTGATAATGGGGCTGTGAGGCAATGGGGCACGCCCCATTGTTGTAATCGAAGAAGGTTGTAGAAAATTTAATACTTCTATTATTTTTTCTATTAATTTCTTAAAACCTCAATTCAAACGCATTTTTTGATTTTCTATTAAATCCTATTGTTTCGTAAAATGTATGAGCTATTGTTCTTTTTATTCCACTTGTTAATATAACTTTATAACAATTTTCTTCCTTGGCATAATTTATTGCCATTTCCATTATTTTTTTACCGATACCTTTTCTTCTGTATTTTTCATCAGTTATTACATTTTCTATATATCCTATTGATTTTCCATTATATGTTAAATTGGGTATTATTATTATATAGCATGATGCTATTATTTTTCCGTTATCTTTTGCAATAAAATATTTGATATTTTCATTTTCAATTTTATCCCATATTTTATTTGCAGTTTCAATTGAAAAATCATTATTAATTGGATCTAATTGTTTATATAATTCAAGAATATTTATTAAATTTTCCCGTTTTCCAACACAATATTCCACGACTACCTCTCCTTTGTTTTATCAATTATAAACTATTTTCATTATTTTTTCAATGTTATATTTCATTATATTTTTATACTACATCTTTTCATTTTTTATCAGTTTAAGATTGTTTTGGCTTTTTTATTGATGCTGCATAGATACTGTTCATTAGTCCTAAGAATGCCGATAGCGTGAATAATACCTCAATACCAGTTTCACGCCAAATCCATCCTCCGGCTAGAGCGATTAAAATACTGATAACATGATTTACCGAAATCCCTGTCGATAGCGTTGCCATTACTTCATCTGCATCAGATGCTATATCACGCACGTAAACGGTTGACGCCATGCTTGCGATTGAAACTATTGAATCAAAGACAAAACTTATACATACGACAATGTATGCCGTGTTAGGAGAAAAAATCCTGTGAGAGAATCCGAAAAAGAAACATACGACAATAAGGATGAGAGTATCTCCAACCATAACCGTTTTATAACCAAGTTTGTCTATTATTCTCCCGATTATAGGGCTTAGTATGGTTCCAAAAAAGGCACATATTCCCAGAAGCAACGACATAACAAAAGCATCCGCATGATAATGAAGAATCAATGTATAAGGTGCAAAAGTAAAAAATATTTGTTGACGTGCTCCGTAAAAAACTTCAAGAAAATAATATTTAGTAAATTTCTTTGCAAAATAAAAACGTCTGCGAGGAACATATTGAGCAGTTTCTTTCATTGCAAAAGCAATAAGCGTAGAAGCAATAAGTAATGCAATTGATGCTGAAAAAACTATTTTATACTGTGCAATATCTGTTCTTTTAAAACCTATTTTTGCAAAGATAAGAAATAAAATCGTAACAACTCCAAATCCGACAATATTGCCAAATTGTCTAAGCGCATTGGTTAATCCGAGTGAGAGTCCACCCTTTTCTTCTTTTGCATATGAAAGCGAAAGAGCCGAACGTACCGGCATTATTAGATGATCACCTATGCTGTAAATGACAAGAAATAATACAACAAGAAATTTACTGCTTCCTGCCATAAGCAAGCCTACCATCCCGGCAAGCGAAAGTGCAACTGATATTTTAAATACACGGGTTCCTGATAATTTATACATGAGTGCTAAAAATAAAACGACAAGTAGCCCAGGTATTTCACGGAAAAATTCCACAATACCCCGTTCGAAAGCGTCAATGTGAGCAATCTCGGCAAGATAATTATCCTGTACACCCTTATATAGACCGTAAGCAATGCCGGAAAGTGCAATCGTCCATAAAAAATGTGCTACCTTTGCATCTTCCTTGTACATATATTTCCATTTTGAAAAAAAATTCATAGAATTTCCTCCTTGTTATTTTGTTTGTAATATTTATTGGTAATGTTATTTATAATGTTGTGTCATAGGGGATTTTTTTATCTCTATATTTTCTGTAAATCTTAATAAATATCCATCTGGGTAATCCAATTTTCCGGTATCCCAATTTCCATTATACTCCTCTATCATTATTTGTACACCATTTATTGAAAGCATTGCAAAATGATTTTTTTCACGGATGTAATCAATTTTAAAACCGAGTATATTTACATAAAAATTAAGACTGTTGTTATAATTAATTACACTTAATTCCGGTATTAGTTTATTGAAAGTTTTATTCCACGTTTGGGTTTCTCCTGATTTTTTAAATGATTTGGTACGGAATACGATGTGATATAGAAGACGTGTGTAACTCATATTACTCGTGTTTTAGTACTGCCTTTCTCTCACGGTACTATGCGCTATCGGGTAGTAAGTTGTATCGTTTCTTCCTCCGCAGGTCGATGACCTGCGGTTATGAAGATAGTGCCTTTCAGGCTTTTTGGTGTGAATAATTTATAGGTGGCTTTGCCTATCTTGCTTGATGAACTTGTAATAAAAATTGTTTTCATTTTTTTTATCTCCATAGTTTTGTACCTCATTTAGGGAAGGTTTATTATTTATTTCTTTATTAGAATGGGTTAAAACCTAATTTTATCCTCTGCCTGAAAGGCATAATTTTCATAACCGCAAGTGAGCGATAGCGTAGCCAGCGGTTAACGCATAACCCCGACGCTACGCCTGCCTGAAAGGCAGGACTTATCATTCCTTCAAAAAATATCGTTCATCAATTTTAATTCCGTTATCTATTAAAAATTTACGGTATTCTTTTTTAAAACTTACGGTTTTATGATGTTTTTTTTGATTTTTGATATAATTGATAATTGTCTGTTTGTCATTCAAACTGTAGGTAAACCCTGCAAAACTGACACCCCAACTTTCAAAATCTGGGAAATGCGGATTTTTCGACAGCCATTTACTTGAAGATTCCTTGAGTTCTTTCATAAAACCTGACAGCGCAAGAGTCGGGTGCATATCAACTAATAAATGAATATGATTTTCTGTGCCGCCAATACGGTACAATTTCGATTTTTTATTATTGATAATACCCATAATGTAAAAATATAATTCCTTTTCATGTGCTTCGGGAATTGTGTTTTTGCTGTATTTGGTACGGAATACGATGTGATATAGAAGACGTGTGTAACTCATATTACTCGTGTTTTAGTACTGCCGTTCAGGCAGAGGTGGTTGTATCGTTTCTTCTCCGCAGGTCGATGACCTGCGTTTATGAAAATATTGCCTTTCAGGCTTTTTGGTGTGAATAATTTAGAGGTGGCTTTGCCTATCTCGCTTGATGAACTTGTAATAAAAATTGTTTTCATTTTTTTTATCTCCTTAGTTTTTTACCGTTTTAAGGTATGATTTGTATTCTATCAATATATATATTTCTATTATTGATTCCTTGTTATTCCATTTGTATGCATCAATCAACAACATTATCAGTATCTAGGCAGTGATTTCTCTTTATCGTTCTTTTCCCAATTCTGTAATGTTGCGATACTTTCCTTATCATCTCTACCGCCATAAGCCTGAGACATTCCCATACGACCCAAGCCTATTGCGGAAATTATTTTATTTTACCAATGTATCATAATATTTTTTTTCTTTCGTTAATATCTCTTCAATCGACATGTCCCAATTAGCTCCATTATAATAGTATAATTGTATTGCATTTTTCCATCTATTTTCTTTATCCGTTGAAATTAAATATTCTATATGATATACAAAATCCATATTCTGTATTCTAATAAATAATATATTGTTTTTTTTATTTATTTTGTATTGTCCATTATATATATTTTGTCCTCTTAAACGTGTATGTCCAATTATAATTTGCATTTCATTATTTTCTTTAAAAATAAAATGTATAGTAAAAAAAAATCCGGACGAGCTTATAAGAATCCGGGATTCATGTTTTAATGATAGCCATTCATTGGAAATTATTGTATACTTATTTTGTACACTATATTTATTTTTATCAAAAAAAATATTATTTTTTAAGGTGATTTCTTTAGGAATAAGCATAGATTCTACATCAATATTTTGCGACAGAATATTTTCTTTGGCATACACTGCCAGATTTATCATGAAAAACCCTAATAATAATATTTTATTTATTTTCATTTCCATTTTTCTCCACAAAAATATTAATAGTAAATTTTAATTCTGTCAATAGTTATAGATTAATTCTTTTATTTTTTTGATATTGTTCTATAATAGAAATACACAAATTTTAGATACGTTTTACGGGTTCTATTTATAAAATATTTTTTTAAATATTCTATTAAAATTTTATTATTCCCATATTTCTTAAACTAATATATAGAAATAAACATCCAACCAAAAAAATGATAATAGTTATTATATTTCCTTTTTTACCCTCTTTTCTATCTATGTGGAGAATGTTAGGTATCATCCATACACTCAAAATAAAAAGAATAATGGTAAGTATTTTCATTTTTGCCTCCTATTTTTTATTATTTATCAAGCATTTTTTCTTGTTTTCAGCCAATTATACTTTCTGATGTATTACCCCATTCCCTAAATTGAGGTAATTGTTTAGGTTTGTTTTCCAATTCTGTTATTTCTTGTACCAATACTGCAGAATTTTTATTTACATCTCGCATGAGAAATATACCTACTGCGATAGAAAAAAGTATAAGCACAGAAAGAAAGACTGTTACATTCCCACTTATTGCCCATACAATTAATGACGGTATAATAGAAATTAATGCGCCTAAAAAAGTAGAAAATAAATAATTTAGAATATTGTCTGAGAATGTTTGTGGTACCGGCTTTTTGAACTCTTGGATTTGTTTACTCCAATGTTGGTGTTTTTTGCAATGTGGACATACACCTTTTTCCCTTACAACATCTTCCGGATACGCACCGTTTTTCCAGAGGGAAAGCCACTGTTCTAGTGCTTTAGGGAATTCGGTTCTCCCTTGTGCGAGATATGTTTTTTTCCGTCTTTAGTTAAAGAAAAAACAGTCCCAGACAATGTTCCTTTTGTGGCAGTAGATCCATACCGCATTGATCGGGTGTCCTTAATTTCAACGGATTTATCGCAATGCTCGCAAATATACCCCCAGGAGTATTCCCTTATCATTTGAACGCCTAAAAATCTTTTTGGCATAATATTTTTCCTCCTAATTCGTTATGCAATTAGATATTTGTTAAATGCTAAATATCTAATTTTTACTGATTTTTTAATCTATGTATAAATTTTTTCATCAACATTAATGATAAAAATAATAATCAAACAATTGTTCGTGGGTATAATAATACTTCATTTATAGCACGATTCCTATTTCTTCAACTCAATAATATTTTTTTTGCCATATATAACTCTATCTAAAATAAGAATATAATTTTGCATTTCTCAATTACCTATATTTATGCAGCCAAATTTACATCTCTAACAAATATTTATAAACTTGGCAATATTCTATTAAAAGCATTTTCAAAAACTTTTATATCAATATCTTCCATAAATAATTCACCCATAAAAACCTGAGTTTTATATTTTTATTATATCATAGATTATATTTTTAGACAATCCTGTATAATTTACCTGATAATATTGACTGTATGATTTATTTAACATTATTTAATATATTTAAAGAAAAACTTAAAAAAACAAAAAATTTGTGCTATACTAAATCTAGACACAATTAGCGGGTATTAAATATAAACTTTAATTTGTGTTTTGGATAGATTTTATAAAAAGGTGTATATGATGAAAAAATATATTATTATTACTATACTGATATTGATAAATACTAGTATTTTTGGTGTTTCAAGGGGAGAATCAGTAGAAAAAATTTATTATGAAAATGGTCAATTGGAAAGTTCTATAGAATACCTTGATGGATTAAAAAATGGTATTGCGATAGTTTATTCAAAGAATGGTCTCATCCAAGTAAAGGGAAGTTTTAAAAAGGACATGCGACATGGATTATGGACATTTTACTTTGAAGGTTCTTCAACATTGCAAGCTGTAGAATTTTATGAAAACGATAGGCTGCAAGGAAAACAGTCATATTTTTACCCCAATGGACGATTAAAAAATATATCCGTCTATCTGGATAATGGAAAAACCGGGACATGGGAGTGGTATACCGAAGAGGGAAAATTGGAGGCCGCTATAAAATACAGAAATGACTATCGTGGATTGGTATCTATCTATGATTCTGCTGGGAGAATGACTGCCCAAGGTCCTATAGTCGATGAATACCGGAATGGTGTTTGGAGATTTTACGATGAAAATGGATTTCTTCTATATTCTATGAATTATAAAAGAGGAAATCAGGTTGGGCATTATGAAGCCTACGATAGGGATGGTACGCTTGTAATAACAGGAATAGTCGATGAAGATGGTAATATGTTAATTGATATGGATGGTAAAAATGAAATTATAGATTCTGTTCTAAGGAGAGAGTAAATTTATGAAGATAAGTTTTTCAAAAAAGATGAATAGTTTTAATGATAGCATATTTAATGTTCTAAATAAAAAAATAGCAGAATATTCAAAATCCGGAAAACCAATTTATAATTTTTCCATAGGAACACCGGATTTCAAACCTGCAAAACACATTATGGAAGTACTATCAGAAGAAGCAAAATATCCGGATAATTATAAATATGCGATTACTGACAGGGAGGAGCTTCTGTCTGCTGCAAAAAATTGGTATAAGAGAAGATACAATGTATCTCTTGACCTTAGTGAAATAATGTCTGTATACGGGTCTCAAGAGGCTATTAGTCGTATATTTTATACTCTTTGTGATAGTGGAGATATTGTTTTGGTTCCAAATCCAGGTTATCCGATTTTTTCCGTAGGACCTGATTTATGTGGTGCAAAAGTGGAATATTATAATCTGTACAAAGAAAACAATTTTATGTTGGATTTTAATGATATACCTGAAGATGTGGCTAAAAAAGCCAAAGTAATAGTAGTTTCATATCCATTAAATCCGGTATGTACACTTGCAACTGATGAGTTCTATATAAACCTTATAGAATTTGCAAAGAAATATAATATTGTTGTTATTCATGATAACGCATATTCTGATATTGTGTATGATGGGAAAATAGGAAAATCTTTTCTGTCCTTTGATGGAGCAAAAGAAGTAGGCGTTGAGGTTAATTCATTATCAAAGGCTTACAATATGACCGGTGCCAGAATTTCATTTGTATTGGGAAATAAAGAAATAGTGGAAAAATTTAAAATACTTCGTTCTCAAGTAGATTACGGTATATTTTTACCTATACAAAAAGCTGCGATTGCGGCATTGAATGGACCACAAGACGAGGTTTTGAAAAATAGAATAGAATATCAAGCCAGACGGGATGCTCTATGTGATGGGTTAAAAAATATTGGGTTTGATATTGAGAGAAGCCAGGGGACAATGTTTGCTTGGAGTAAAATACCATCAAAATATAAAAGTTCAGAGGAATTTACACTGGATTTACTTGATAAAACAGGAGTTGCTGTCGTTCCTGGAAGTACTTTTGGGAGCCTTGGAGAGGGATTTGTGAGACTTGCGCTTGTTATTTCGGTGGAGAAGATTAAGGAAGCGGTTAAGGTTATTGAGGAGAATTTGTAGGTAATCATAAATGGACACGGAACGAAATACTGGAAACGTGGCAGAAAGCTCTGTCGGACTTCGATGATATGAAAAAGCTTCTTGAAACCGTCTCTGAAGAAAAAAACGAAGTGGACGAATGAGCAAAAAATGACTAGGCAAAAAGATTAAATTTACAACAATTAGTTCAAAAAAAATTATGTCTGAAACTAGTATAAATACTAGGCTTCAGGCATTTAAATTTTTAAAACTGCAAAATATAATCCTCCCCCTCACTCCAAAATCCTATAATACCCCCGAATCAACCCATCCAAAACAGGCTCAATCCCAAAAAACTCCTTATACACAGCCATCTCCCCATACAATTTCACCAATTGCTCCCTAGAAATCTTTGCTTTTACTCCCTTTATAATTATATTCTTAGGTGTATGCTCCATATCAATAAATTCCATAACTTGCACCTTATAACCACATAATCTCAAGCTCTGAGCTCGAAAGGCATCAGTGGCAAGGGAAGCGAATTTTTCCATCAATATTCCATCTTTACCAAGTGGAGCTAAATAATTAAAAAAATCACTATCCTTATTTTTTGGAATAGTATGATTGAATTCATGTTGGCAGCAAGGAACAGCCAAAATTGCTTTTGCATTCAGTTCTAGTGCTTTATGGATGGCATAATCAGTAGCATTATCGCAGGCGTGCAATGAAAATACCATATCAACATTTTGCAGTTTATCAAAGTCTTTTATATCGCCTTGGATAAATTCTAAGTTTTGACACTGAAGCTCTTTGCAAATCTCATTGCATGTATCAATAACATCTTTTTTCAGATCAAGTCCGATAATTTGATATTTTAGGTTTGTGAGATTTTTTAAGTAGTGATGTAGGGCAAATGTGAGATAAGATTTTCCACATCCAAAATCTATACATTTTATGAAATCACTTATCAGGTTCTTTTCTTTTAACTCACCTATAGTAATATCAATAAATTCTAAATATTTATTGATTTGCTTAAATTTATCATATTTTTCTTTATAAACTTTTCCATTTTCTCCCATTATTTTTAAGTGAATAAGAAAATCAACAGGAACTCCATCTCTTAGTATATAGTTCTTTTCTTTATTGTGAGATGTTTCTTTTAACGTTTCATTATTATTAATTTGTTTTAAATTAAAGAAAGTTTTATTTTGCAAGATTTGATAGGTCTTACCTTCTGTTATTATGAGTATTTGTTTAAAATTATCCAATAGGTCTTCTATTTTTTCCAAAGATTTAGAAATATTTAGATTTTCATGGTAAGCTTTATTGTCTTTAAAAGATTCGAATTGGATTAATTCTTCCGATTTTATTGATATAGGTTTCAGAATAATTTTTGAAATATCGGCTTTTGCATACGAATCAGAAAAAACCAATTTGATAAATTTTTCTGAATTGGATCTGAAGGACGAAATTATTATATCTATGATTTGAGATTTGGTTATTTTCATATAGGCTCCTTAGTTTGGTAAAAGATAATTATATAAATTTTATATTTAAAATTTTATCATATAATTTTATAATAGACAAGTATATAAATATTAAGAAACAGTATCGACTTTGAGACTGCAAGTAAAAATAAGACAAGGTAAAAATTCCCTTGTCTTATTGTAGCTATACAGATTGTATTGCCGAAAATTATTTTCTGTTTTTGATATATTCAACAATTGTATTGGCTGTCTTTTCTGCACCGATAGAGCTATCAATACATAAGTCATATTGTCGTGCATTACCATAATCTAAGCCGGAAATATTCTTGTAATAGGTAGCTCGTGCCACATCAGAACGGGCTATGCTCTTTTTACCTTCCTGCTCGGTGTCGCCATACATCTCCATGACTTTTTGTACTCTGTATGCTTTCGGAGCATGAATGAAAATACGAACAACATCTTTGTAGTCACGCAGCACATAATCGGCGGCACGCCCCACGATAACACAAGAACCGTTATCTGCAATCTTATGGATAATTTTCTCTTGTGCGATAATGGCTTGTTGAATCACTTCAGTACTCAAATACAATTTGTGCATACCGACTGGAGAATTGGCGTTAATGTCGGACAAGAATTTGCTTGCAAGTCCGCTTTCTTGCGCAGCTAGAGCCGTCATTTCCTTATAATAAAAAGGAATCTGTAATCTCTCGGCGATGAGCTGTCCGATATATTTTCCAGCAGAACCATGTTCCCGAGCGATTGCGACAATCACACCTTGGTGAGAAGGTTTGAGTATCTGAATATCTGAAATAGACGCCTCTGTAGTCTTTGCGACATCGATCTGTTTCCATATGCGAAATAGGACTACAACGGTAATAATTATTGATACAATATCAGCCGCAGGAGCCGCCCAGAAGACACCGGTCACGCCCATGTTTATTGCAAAAATAATTGAAAATCCAATCAAAAATATAACGTCACGAATCATTGCCAAAGGAATAGCTGCTCCTGCTTTTCCGATTGATTGAAGGAAAATAGCACATGCTTTTTGGATACAAGTCAGAATAATTAAGCATAAATAAATACGTAAGCATCTGACAGCAAATGTTGTGTAGAGTTCCCCATCGGAACCGAAAAGCCTGATGAATGCATACGGTATTCCTTCGAATAAAACCGTAGCAATGGCACTCGTGATAAATAACCATAGAATAACGTATTTGAAAGTCTGTTTCACACGGTCAATATGCCCCGCTCCGTAGTTGAAGCCTATGATTGGCTGTGCTCCTGCCGCAATACCGATAGCGATATTCAAGACAATTTGGAATAGTTTCATAATGACGACAAAAGCTGCAAGAGGAATATCCGAGCCATACGCAGATAATGCACCGTAGGATACCAATAATTTGTTGTTTACAACGGTGATAACAACAATGGAAATTTGCGTTAGAAAACTAGAGCTGCCCAATGGAATGATAGGCTTGATTGCGCCCCAGTTGGGCATGAAGTCGGATATGCAGATACGAAATGTTTTGCTCCTATGAAGATACAACACACATAGAATAAAGCTGACAAACTGACCGAAAATTGTTGCGTAAGCAGCTCCCTTAATTCCCCAATGCCATACGAAAATAGTAATTGGGTCAAAAATAATGTTTAAGACCGCTCCCACGAGCATAGTCATCATAGCGTAACGTGGGCTGCCATCTGCTCGAATAATAGCCGCTAAGGTATTTTGTGCCAAAGCAATCGGAATCATAATAAAGATAATGTATCCGTAATCACGTGCTAATCC
Organism: Fusobacteriaceae bacterium; assembly: GCA_031289425.1. GTDB lineage: Bacteria > Fusobacteriota > Fusobacteriia > Fusobacteriales > Fusobacteriaceae > JAISST01. Next base: position 977 of record JAITPM010000006.1, on the reverse strand, counting down.
GATTGTTGCGTCTGTAGCACCGAGCGTGTAGAGAATGTTATTCCCTAAGAGATAACATATCAGTATAATAATTGCTCCTGATAGAAAGGAAAAAAGTATACTGTTAGCAATAGTTTTACCCACGGTTTTCGTATCTCCACGTCCTTGCGATAGGCTCAGATAGGCTGCCGCTCCATCACCGAACAGGAGTGATGCTCCCCATCCGATTACGGTAATGGGAAAGATGATTCCAGTCGCTGCATTTCCCAAATAGCCAATGCCGTTTCCGACAAAAATCTGGTCGACAATGTTGTAAAGGCAGGATATGATGAGTGATACGACACACGGGATGGCAAACTTGGGCAAGAGTTTGCAGATAGGTTCCGTGATAAGATAATGATTGCCCTGTTGTGTTTGTTCCATTTTTTTTAAAACCTCGCTTTTTCAGAATGATTGGAGTCTTTATCTGAGAAAAGCTACCTGAAAACTGCATCGTAACAAAAAAAGTGCATAGAATTCGTTCGGAATTTTACGCACTTTTGGCTGTCCAACTTTTATATATTATCATAACTGTGTAAATTTAGCAAGTACTTTTTTTGAAAACTTACCAATAAAAAATGTTGAGTAAAGTAATTCTGGCTAAATAATCCGATTAAATAATTTGGCTAAACAATTCTTGATTAAAAAATAGAAAACTATTGACAAAAATAAAAATTTATTGTAATCTATGTATAGAGTATAGGGGTATACAGTATATAGAAAAAAGGAGAGCATTTATGAGTAAAAAAGAATATAGAGTAGAAAATTTGGACTGTGGAGGATGTGCACTTAAGATTCAAAATGAGATATCGCAAATCAATGGAGTGCTGGCATGTAATCTTGACATATATCAAAAAAAATTAATAATAGAGAGTAATGAAAATTTGGATGATGGAAATTTTCTCACAAAGTTAAATAATCTAGCTAAAAAGATAGAACCTGAAACTAATATTTTGGAA
>JAITPM010000098.1 GCA_031289425.1 Fusobacteriaceae bacterium | reverse complement strand
TTAAAATTCAAATATTTTGGAAATTCGTTGGAAGCTGTATTGGATAAATTACCAACGGCAGTGGTGAAAAGTGAATATCCGGATTATGTTTTGATAGAGGCCGAGGTATTTGGGAATGGGGTAGACAAATGGATATTGAGCCAAGGGAAGGATATAGAGATTTTGGAGTGAGAAGTTTTTATTAGAAATAATGATGTAGATTAAAATATTTTTTGTAATGATGGATGTTTCGTTTGTGGGTTTGGAGGAAAGGGTGTAAAAATGTCAATTAAATTTATTTGTAAAAAATGTGGATTATGTTGTAAAAATATCCATATGGTGGAGCAACTTTATGATTATCACAACGGTGATGGTGTATGCAGATACTTAGATCAAAAAAATTTACAATGCAAAATATATGAACACCGACCTATTATTTGTAATGTAGAGAAAAGTTATGAATTCTATTTTAATGCTAAATTTTCTGAAGATGAATATTTAAAAATGAATTATAAAGGATGTGATATTTTAATGGAAAGAGAAAACAAAAAAAAAGAACAGGAAAAAGAAAAACAGGAAAAAGAAGAAAAAGATGAAACATTAGAAAATGTAGCCTTATCCGGAATAAATCAAGAGACTGTACAACGATATGGATCAGCTATTAAAGAACATATAGTCTCTTATGATGGGATAGACAATGAAACTGGAAAAAAACTTTCAAAAGGGTTAGAAAGTGTCTCAAAAAGTAAAATAAATCCAGATTATAAAGAAGCAAATATAAAACAACAAGCTGGATTTTCTGCTGAAATTAAAGAAACGGCTCGTGAAAATGCTGAAAGAATAATTAATGGAGATAAAACAAGAGTTAGTAGAACAGATGATATAGGCAACATAAATGATCAATTACACGATCATGTTGTTTTGGATCGAAACGGGAATCCGATAGCCGGGACAGCTTCTCAAATGAAATTTGTTGGTAAAAATCCAGAAGAATTGCTTGATAAGTTCGTTTCTCAAAAATATGATAAATATATAAAAGATGGATGTGGGTTAGAAATTCCATCTGATAGATATGATGGAGTAAAAGAAAAAATACAAGAAAAAATTGCGGGTCTCCAAAAACAACTGAAATATATTAAAGAACAGGGCAAATCAGAACTGATTTTAAAAAAACAAGAAGAGATTGAAAAATATCAAAAAATTGATAAAGCCCTTAAAAAGAGCAATGTTTCAACAATTGAAGCAATTGAAGCACGATTAAATCCTAAATTATCAACAATTAAAGATATTGCGAAATTAGGTCATCAAGCCGGGAAAGCAACTGCTAAAAATGGAGCAATAATTGGTGGAGGAATTTCAACTATAAAAAATATTTCATCTGTTGTCATGGGAGAAACAGATGTTGTAGATGCTGTCGTCAATGTAGGCTTGGATACAGGGAAAGCAGCAGCAATAAGTTATGGAACTGGATTCGCAGGTTCAGTAATAAAAGGAGGAATGCAAAACTCATCTTCAGAGATTTTGCGAGGATTATCTAAAACTGGAGTGCCAGCGGGTGCAGTAATATCAGCTATAGAATTAGTCAAGTCATTTGTGAAATATTTTAATAATGAGATTGATGGAACAGAATTAATTGAAGAATTAGGCGAAAAAGGAACCGGAATTATAACATCGGGATATAGTGCAGGGGTTGGAGCAGTGATAGGTGGTACATTAGGAAGTGCTGTACCATTTATAGGTACAGCGATAGGAGGTGCAATTGGCGGAGTTGTAGGTGGTATATTTGGGTATACGGTAAATGGAATTATATATAGAGAAGCCATAATGGCATTAAAAGAAGTTAAAATTTCTAGAGAACGTCGAGAACAAATAGAAAAAATGTCAGAATTATGCATAGAAGAACAAAAAAGATATCAAAATATGATAAAACAATATGCTGAAGAACAATATAAAAATAGAGAAGTAAATGCTGATACATTTTTCAAGAATATATTAGACAGCATAATCAAAAATGATGTAGAGCAGTATATAAGTACAATAAATGAATTTGGAAATAGTTATGGATTAAAATTAAAATATGAAACATATGAAGAAATAGATGAATTTATGCTAGATGATACACTAGCATTAAAAATATAAAAAAGGAGATGGTAATAATGGCAATACCTATTATATTTGGGGCAATAGCAGCAATAACAGCAATAACCGGAGCCGCAAAAGGAGTAAAAGGAGTAATGGACAATAGTAAAGCGAACGATGTGCAAGAAAGAGCAGAAGATCTCCTAAATGATGCTAAAAGACATTTTGAACAAACAAAAAACCAAACTAAAACAACAATTGAAGAATTGGGAAGAATAAAAATCAGTGTATGCGCTAATGAATTAAAAAAATTTGTAGATAATTTTTCTAAAATAAAAAATGTAGAATTTACTGAAATTAATGGGATAGATAAATTAAATATTACAAAAAATACATTACAGGAGATGAAAGATTATTCACTAAGCGCAATGGGATTATTAGGTAGTGGTATAGCCGGAATAGGCGGTGGTGCACTTTTAGGTTGGGGAGTATATGGTGGAGTAATGGCTTTGGGAACTGCAAGTACGGGTGCAGCAATTGGCGGGTTATCTGGTGTAGCAGCAGCAAATGCTACGCTAGCATGGCTTGGTGGTGGTGCATTGGCTGCAGGTGGTGGCGGAATGGCGCTAGGTACAGCAGTATTGGGTGGAATAGTAGCAGGTCCTGCTTTATTGATAATTGGAGGAATATTCGGATCTAAAGCAGAAGCAAAGTTGAATAATGCATACAGTAATCTAGCAGCAGCAAGAGCAATAAAGGAACAACTAAAAAGTGGAGAAATTGAATTAGAAATAATAACAAATGTTGCCAAACAACTATCTGTGGTTATAAGAAAATTATCTTTTTTATTAGATTCATCAGTAGAGGCTATGAAAAATGTTATTTATTATAAAACCAATTGGAAGGAATATTCTGAGGATGAAAAAAATACTGTAACGGCTGCAATGAAGAATGCACAATTATTAAAATCTATTATTGATAAACCATTGCTTACGAAAGATGGTAAATTATCTAATGATTTTAATAGTGAGGAGATGAAAAAAGTGTTTAATCTGGGAATGTAGAAATAAAATTCTGTTGTTAATGCCGGAGAAAAAATTTATATGTAGTTTAAAAAAATAAAAAAAGGCATTTTGTATGAGTGAATGCCGATAAAATTTATTATTTATGGAGGTATACATGTTTTTAAATAATTTATTAGATGATGAGAAAAAAGCATTTTTATTTTTAGCTAACAAAATAATTTTGGCAGATGGAGTGATTGAAGATAGTGAAATAGCTGTATTAAATGCATTGACAGAAGAAATGGGAATACCAAATGTCAAAAATGAATTGAGCGAAGAAGAATGTTATAAGATTTTATCTGTATCAAGTAATAAAAGAAAAAAGGGATATACTTGGAATTATTAGGATTAGCGTTGTCGGACGGTGTATATGACGATACTGAAGTTAAATGTATGGATGACATTCAAGTAAAGTTAGGATTATCTACTTCTTTTGCCAAGGAAGCAAACGTATGGTTAGTAAACTATTTAGAATATGTAAAAAAAGGTTATAAACTTGTTGAAAATTCTCTATAATCAATAGTTATTTGTAAAATATTAATTTTATAGTTTTATACGTTGTAATAAAATGGATTATTTATTAATATCTCAATACTTGCAAAAAGAAAAATATAAATTATATTTGGAGGTTATTATGTTTTTACACCAACTATCAAAAAAGCATAAAGAGGCATTTTGGTTTCTGACAAAAGAAATATTAAAAGAAGATGGAATTGATGTTTTAGAAGAGAAAGTATTAAAAACAATAGCATATAAGCTTGAAATCGAAGTATTGAGTGCTATTTCTTCAGAACAAGAAGCATTCAATATTTTAAAAGATACTAAAAATATTGAAAAAAGGACTATTTATATAGAAATTATTTCTGCCATTTATGCCACTAATGATGAAAAATTAAATGAACATCCTCTTCTCAAAACAATAGAAAATGAATTTGGATTACCAGAAGATTTTTGCCAAAAAGCGAAAAACTGGACAAAAACATTTTTAAAAAGTGTTGAAAATGGGTATGATTTGGTTGAGGGGTTATAGAAATGACAGATGAAGAAAGAAAAAAATTACAAAAGGAAATATTAGAAAAGCAAAAAAAATTGGCGACAGAAGAAAATATTATTCTGCCTTATAATATTCCAGAGGATATCTTGATTCCGGATTTTGAATATAATGATTTGGATTATGGGATTTTAAAATTATTAGAACTTAAAAAAATAGAAGATATTGATGATGGTATATTCGCAAATTGGAAAGCGGCAGATCTGCCTGTTATGTTTATTGCAGGCGGATTGGGAACGCTTACATCAAGTTTATTGAAAGATTTTTTTAATGATTTTCATAATGATAGGTGGTCAAAGAAAAAAACTTTGGCAGGAGGACATTCCGGCGAAGCGATTGATAGAGTACCTGGAAGCAAGCAACCTGGCGGATTTGGGCATAGATGGAAATTCGGGCATGACCTTTTAAATCCCTTTGAAGTTTCTTGGGATCAATATTTTTCTCTCGCAAAAGAGAGCGGAGGTATTCTGCCGGGGTTTTTGAAAGCGCCATTCTATTGGCTGAAGCATCTTCTTCAAGATACTTTTTCTACAGAAGGATTGCCAATGGTTGGAAACAGTCTCTTCAGAGATTTTTTAGATCCGGCTACACCAACCAACAGAAAATTATTACAATTATTAGGTACTATAAAAATGAGAGATTTGGCGGGTACAGCTGTAACAAACACTATTATGGGTGCATATCTCTGGAAAACAGAAGGAAACCTAAATCAGGTTATTGCAAAACCAAACTATAGAAGTATTTCTTTGATGATGGGTGCGAATGCCGTGATGGTACTGTCGGGACTACTTAATCCGGTAAATCCATCTTTAAACTGGGGAGGAATTCCTACTATTGCATACTATGCTTATCAATTGATAAAACTTGAAAAACAGATACGTAAACTTTTAAATCAAAGAAAATTGACCTTAAATGAAAATTTTGAAATACTGGACAAAAATGAAAAAAATTTAATGAATACTATGATGTTGAATGATTATTATATGAATTTATTTTCTGAATATGAAGATAGTATTAATGAGAGTTATCGGGCAATTATGGAAAGGCATGAAATGTTGAAGACAAAAATAATGGGAGGAGAATAAAATGGATAAGTTGTTTAAAGGTGCATTTTTAATTGCAGGATGTATAATAGGTGCTACTGGAGTTAATATTTATAAAAATAGTAAATATAATGAAGAGAGAAAAAAATGGCAAGATAAAGAAGTGGTCTATCAAGCAAAAATATTAGAATATCAACTCTTAATTTTAGAACGAGAGGAAAAAGTACGCAATCTATTACAAAAAAATGAACAACTCATCAAAGAAAAGATAGAGTTATTAAAGAAATTAGATGAATCAGATAGAATGCTCCAACAATTGGTAAAAAATATTGAAGAAATCCAAGAGCAAATTAAAAAATACCGTAATGAAATCAACTATTATAATGAAGAAATAAAAAATTATAAAAATCCTACTAGAAAATCACTTATTTCTATTTTAAAATAACAAAAAAGGATCTATGAGAAAATAATCTATAATTCAGATTTAAATTTTTTACAAAATGCCCTTGATAAACTAAAAAGATATTTTGAAAGTAGAAACAAAATCAAATAGATTGAAAGTATTAAGATGGAGGTATATTATGAGATCCTATGATAAAAATTTAGACGATTATTATTCGCCGGACGATACTCCGGAATTATATTTGACAGAAGAACAAATTGACAATACACTAAATGCAATTCCAGATTATGATGATCCAGCTGAGATTGAAGTAAAAAAGACTATCAAAATAATTGAAACGATCAATAGAGAGGAAAAGTTCGGAAAAATCTCAAAAGAAGATTGCATTACAAAAAGCAATAAAGTTTCTGATGATTTTTTGGAGAAATATGGGTTTTGGCCATATATAACTAAAACATTTGAAGAATTTTATAAGTTGTTTGAAAAATAGAGGTTTCAATTATTTCGTTTTGAAGCAATTAAAATATATACTGTTATGCGAATAAATGAGTAATGCATAATAAGTATCATGGAGGTAAATTTTATGAGTCAATTTATTTTTAAATACAAATTGAAACAAGAAACACCTCTTATCCATTTTCAACATAGTGAGGAAGGGGCGATTCTTCGCTCTAGTGAAGTCAAACCAAAATTGGATAAGTTTATTATTGAGCAATATGGTGGTGAAAATGAAGTCAGAAAATTGTATAATTACTGGTTTATAGATGGAGATCATCCAGCGTTTAAATATAAGATGAGATTCATTGTTGACGGGATACCAACAAAGAGCGATACCATTGAAACTGAAAAAAAACGAATTCAGCCTAATGGTTCAAAAAACAAGGTATTACCAAAGAATCCGATTAATGCAAATTACTTTGGGAATATGGTTGATTTAAAAAATTGTCGAACGCCTGAAGAAAAATATGCAGCTATAGAGAGATCATATAAAGAAACTATTTTTTATAGCAATTCAAATTCTACTATTAGAATGGAAATTGTTTGTTTTATTCCTGAACTGATGGAAGAGTTAAACAAACATATTATAGCTTTTTTTCTACTCAATAATTTTGGCACACGACAAAACAAAGGGTTCGGTTCATTCACAGTCACACACAAAGAAGATCAAAAGTTAAACTATAACCCTATTAGTATAATAAAAGAATATTTTAAACATAGATTTTTCGTTGTGAATAATAATTCATCAAATCCAATGGAAGATATTAGGAAACTATATAAACTGATGAAATCTGGTGTAAATCAAAATGGTGAATACTTTCGTGCATTCATTTATATATATATGCATAAAAAAGGAATCGGTAATGAAAAAGCAAAGATGAAACAAAAAAATATTGTCCCAATAGTTGGAAAAAAATCAAATACATCAAAACATGAGTGCGACAAGCCGCCAAAATTTGATGCATACAAATATGTGCGTGCTATGCTAGGCATAGGTGATAATGTTAGTTACTTAAATGCAGTAAATCCGGAAAATGGGAGACCAGTTCCTGGTGGAAAAACAACTGTGAATATTTCGCACAAAGAATCTAAAGAGAATGAAAAAATCGAACGGTATGCTTCTCCGATTGTTTTTAAGATTGTAGATAAAAGAATAATTATATTGCCTTATGCAGTCAACAATCATATTTTTAATCAAAAATTTATGTTTGATAATAAAAAAGTGAACTTAGAAATATTTACACCTGAATTCTTTGATATGGACGATTTCATGCTTGCATACAAAGATTATATTAATGTTGAGATTAGGGAGCAACTTATTAAATCTAAAGAGGTTAAATTTCATGGGAGAATTGATTCAGAAGAAGTAGGTGGTGCATCAAAATGATAAAAATGACTAATTATATAGGAATTACCATAGGACCAATATACGATACTATACGACTATCTTCCACACCGTCAGCAATGTGGGCTGCTAGCTACATGTTTTCATATATGGCACGCTCAATGTGTGCAGAGATTGCATCAAAAATAACCAAAAATAATGAAGCGATCCTATCTCCTTACTTTGATGATGATATTTCAAAAAATAATGATGGAATTGGGCTCTTTCATGATCGAATCATATTTATATCAAATGACACTGAGAAGGATATGGAAAATGTTCAGAAGATATTTAAGGATACAAAAATAAAAGTTGCTAAATTGTTTAGCCTAGATGATGCTACGCAAGAATGGTTTGATAAATATCTCCAATTTCATGCAGTTGTATTTCAAAGTAATGAAAAACCAATTATGGATTCTGCTCAATATCTAGATATTGTTGAGTTGGAAAAAACTTTCCCTGTAAGAACTGTAAAAAATCCAATATTGAAAATTTTCGACAGTCAAAATAGAAATACTCTTATCCGAGAAAAAATAAGAGATGGTTTGAAATTATCAACATGGCCACTATCCACGAATGGAGGCAAAAATAATCAATCCGATATGGAAGATATAATTGGAAAATATGCCGAGAAAAAAAGAAAAAATTCGACTAAAAAATCTGAAAAAAGTTATTCATACTATGCAATAGTTCAATCTGATGGTGATCATTTTGGCAAATACATTGAACAAAAGGAAAAAGATAATAGATCTCGTGAAGTTTCTAAACAATGCTTGACATTTTGTTCTGAAGCTTCCAAAATAATACAAAAATATGGAGGAGTTACAATATATGCTGGAGGAGATGATCTCCTGTTCCTTGCTCCACTCTGGGAAAAACCTAACGAAGAGATTATAGAACGCAAAAATATAATAACATTATTAGATGATTTGAGAATTAAATTTCAAGAAACATTTGGAAAAAAAGACGATTCCCCGACAATTTCATTTGGTGTTGCAATACGGTTCCATAAATACCCATTGTATGAAGCATTCGATGAAGTAAATCAATTACTCTTTTATGATGCTAAAAAAGCAAGAAATGCACTGGCTATTTCGTTGAAAAAGCATAGTGGACAGAGTGCGGAATTTGTTGTAGAAAATTATAGTGAAAAAGTAGGTATGCTCTCAAACAAAGTTCCTGAAATGCTGTCAAATATGATAGATGAGCGAAAAAATGGTGATTTTCTTAAATCTGTTTCTACTAAAATATGGCAGTTTAAACCATTATTCGAGCAAGCATTAAAGATTTTTGAAAAAACAAAAGATATAAAAGTTATTCAAAATATATTTAATAACACCTTTGATAGTGAAATTCATAAGAAATATGAAAATGAATTGAAAGAAACAACTGACCTGTTGAAAGTCATATCAGATAAGGATGCGTTGTCTCTAGTTAGAGAATTAGGAGGAAGTTCACATAAAGAAAATACCAAGAAAAGATATTTAACATTGGAGGATAAATGTCTTTACGCATTAGATGCATTGCTAAGATTTGTAAAATTTTTCACCGAAACAGGGGAGGAGGAAAGAGATAATGGCAAAGAAGTTGATTAAACTAACACCATTGGAACCATATTTTTTAGGCGGTGAGCGGATTTTTGAAATAAATGATGGAAACAAGCATTATTTCATACGTTCATTAGAAACTCCATCACAAACAACGCTTTTTGGTGCACTTCGTTTTCTTGGAATTCAAAAAGTATCTAATACAAAGACATTATCTGAAGAAGATAAAGCAAATATTGGAAATAATAGTTTTGATTTAGAAGTTGAACATCAGTCTTTTGGTCGCATTAATAGTATATCGCCACTTTATTTGATAGACAATGATAATAAATTTTATGTTCGCACTCCATTTGATCATAAAGCAGGCTCATTTGATGAACGCACTGAAACTTATACAGCATTTGAATTCGCAGACAAAAAAATAACCGATCGTGGCGAAAGATTATTTCCAAAGAAGAATGAATTCAATGCGAAGGATGGGGTAGCAGATAGTTGGATGAGTCTTGATGGCTCTACTGTACTATGTAACCTATTTGAAGGAGTGGTTAAAGTGGGTATTGACAAATCCAAAAAGAAAAAGGCCTTTGTGAAAAAAGAATATAAGCGACTAAAAAAAGGATTTTCATTTGCATTTTTTGCTGATGTGGACTCTAACTTCAAATTTTATCAAAACGAGATTTTTCTTGGGCAAGGTAAATCTTCATTTAGCGTTACAGTTGATGAATGTAAAGAACTAACTAATGATATACTCGCAGCTAAACTGAGATCCGATATGGTATATGCGCAATCTGATATTTATTGTTCGGGAGATCCCTGGAAAATGTGCCTTTTTTCAGCTATAGAAACAAGAGATTTTCGTGTTTTTACTACTAAGTATGAACAACAATCTTCATTAGAACAATACCAAAAGCACGATAATCACATAAAATTAATTCGCGCAGGAAGTGTATTTATACCAAAGGAAGGCGATATTGATAAATTTAGAGATATTATTGAAAACTATGCTCATGCAAAAATAGCCGGATTTAATCAAATTATTATAGGAGGAACAAAGAAATGAGAAAATATATATTTAAAATTGAGTGTGTTACCAATCTTCATGTAGGGAGTGGAGAAGCAAATTATAATATTATTGATAATGAAGTCCAAAAGGATGTTGTGCTGACAGATGTTCCTGCTATTTATTCTTCTGGTGTAAAAGGTGCTTTAAGAGAACATTTTTCAACAGTATGGAATATTGAGAACAATATAACTAATAAGAATAAAATAAAAAAAATATTCGGTAATGACGATGGAGAAAGCACTCAAGGGACATATAAATTCTTCGGTGCAAAATTGATCGCACGTCCTCTTCGTGTATCCAGTGGAAATAAACCATATTTACTAACTACATCAAATGATATTTTAAAAGATTTTTCAGATTTCATGGATGGATTAGGACTTTCGAATTTTTTTAAGTTTTCAGAATTAAAACTGGATAAAAGCAAATTTGGAGCAAATGTTTCAGGTTTTGAATTGGAAGGAGAAAAAGTTGTTAAGTATGAATTAAACGAAATAAATGCTATAAAAAAATTAATTGGTAATGATTTTGCTATTGCTAATTCTTTGCGTGATTATGATTTGCCGGTTGTTGCCCGTAATGTACTAGAAAATGGAAAGAGTAAAAACCTTTGGTACGAAGAAATTGTACCTCATAAGAGCATTTTCTATTCTGTTGTTATGATACCGGATAATGAAGAAATCGAATTGAAATTTAAACCTGATGAACCTGTTCAATTTGGTGGTAATGCAACTATTGGTCAAGGATATACAAAAATAACGCAAGTTTATCCTGCAGAGGTGATAAAATGAATAAACGCAAAGTCGATGAATTGATCCCTCAGGCCTATGTGGTTTTAAAAAGTGTCAAGATTGCTAGCTCTGATGATAAAGTTGATAAAAAATGGCGTGGACAAATTTCTTCGTTTGGTGCGTCAGTTGCTACTGGCAGTTTACTTTCTGCGATTGCATTTTTCAATGCACAGGGTGGAAGCGATCTAGATCGGAAGTTATTAATTGATGCAATTGGAAAACTCATTGAGAGTAAACCGGAAAATCTTTTTAAATATGTTTGTACATGCATTAATAATCACAACGAGCGCAAGGTGAAGGAAGAAGTTATCAATGCTGCGATAGCACTAAAACTTGCAATGAATCTCTATGATTTAAGGAAAGGAGATTAATATGACTAAAAATCTGAATTATCTGTTTAACAAAGAATATTATACCATAATAAATACACTAGAGTTTACACACAAACATTTTGGTCAATGCAATGAAGAAATAATTAATTGCCAATTTGAAGTTGGTCATGAGATAATTCCTTATTTGAAGCATAAATTTATATTGAAAACAGCTTACCCCGGACTTTTATTTGGTATAGGAAATGTACATGAAGCAGGGAATAACTTAGTTTCAGGTGAAGAGAAGGATGGCGCAGAAATTAAACTTGGATTTACACTTGACTACGTGACAGGGCTACCGGTTATTCCTGGTAGTACCGTGAAAGGTGTATTGCGAAGCGCATTTAAGAATTCCCCTGAGTATATCTATGAATTGATAAAATCTTTGAATAAGGATGGAAAAGAGTATAATTTAAACGAAATAGAAGAAATAGAAAAAGAAGTATTCGGGAACCCTGATATGGGAAAATGTATTTTTTTTGATGCTTTTCCCGTGAATCCTGGCAAAGATAAACGTATTTTTGGATTAGATAATATTACACCACATAAAGATGACCTAAAAAATCCTATTCCGTTAACTATGCTTAAAATTATCCCAAATGTGAGTTTTCTTTTTAGATTTGAAGTTAGAGAAAATGGGAAACTTGAAGCAAATATTTTGATAGATCTGTTTAAAGGTATTTTGATAGACCTTGGAATAGGTGCAAAAACAAATGTAGGGTTCGGGTTGTTATTACAGGATGAAAAAAAGATCGAATCGTATAAAATGCTTGAACCAAAGAAGGCAGAAAAAACTAATGTGAATAATCAGGTACATTCTGCGGGAATAAAAAAAGAGATTAACAATGATTCTAAAAGAAATTTAAAACCGGAACGCAATACTGAAGAAAAACCTACGGAAAACAATATAGTCCTTTATAGAAGAGGAGAACGAAAATAAATATAAAAAGACGATATATACTCTGCTTTGCAGTGGTTACAATGAAAACACTCAAAAGCAAATCGAAAAATGAAATAAAGGAGGTTGATAAATGGATGATAATGACAAAAAAACGGTTTATAGTTACCATACATTTTTGTTACCATTTCGATGGGAAGATTTAAATATGGATAAATTTGTTAAGAAATTGAATATCTCAGATAATGGTTGGAGTGAAATACTATGGAACAAAGAAAAAAATTTTTTTGATGCAGACTGTGATCGACGTATTGAATATAATGAATATCAATATTTTCATGAAAATGTCCGGAATGCTATTTATGGTAATGAAAATAATGATATTGTAAGAAACTTTGCTTTTCGTTATAAATATTTTACTGATAATGGTGTACCTATCTCTTTCGTTATTAAAAAAGAAAAAGAATGGACACTTAAAGTAAATGCTATCAGATTGAAATTATACAATACAGGCGTTGGCATTTTGATTTATGAATTGGAAAATTATAATTATAAGGATATTGAAGATGTGTTGAAAATAAATGAATATGGACGTAGAATTGCTATCCCATACGTATCGGTTTTTAATAATTCTTGCAGCCTCATTGCGGATGTTATTGAAATCACAGGTATTGCAAAATGTGAATTTTCCAACGAAATCGCAAAATTTACAGATAAAAATGTAAATTATAATTTTATATCACCGATTATAACAGAAATTTTGGGTAAAAATTTTACTTTCAAAGATGAAAATAATAAAATAAAATGTCATGTCATAGGGGATGATAGGATGTTTGTTTGTTGCCTGTTTGATAATGATTCTTTTTGCCAAGATTTGACTATTTGGGACTCAACAAATAAAAAATATGCATGGGAAATGGATTGCATTGAAAAAACTCATTGGAATCAATCTAAACTTTATGAGTTTGTATTTATTGATGGTGATGGTATTTCCTGCATTGATAGAAATATGCGACTAGAGTTGCTTAAAAAGGCATTATATACACGTTTTTCAGAATACAATCCGGAGACTCCGAAAGATAGAACTAATTATGGAACTATTACGGCTGTTACGCATCATTCTTTTGTTTGTGTACCAACATATTCTGGAGAAATTGCTACTTTCCTTACTATGCGTATTCAAATGGCAATCATTGTGTTAACACAACGGGCATCTATTATTTCTCTGGCTCATAGGGCATCTAAATTATCTCAAAAATTCCAAAACAATGAAAAAATATTAGACAAACAAATCCCAAAAATTCAAAAATTACAAGAAGAATATGTTGCATTCCAAAATCAACTCTTGTTTTTTGAAATCACAGCACAAGAACAAGGAGTGGAACTTTATAAATTATTCCAGGAATCTTTATATGTGCCAAATGAGGAAGATAAATTAAAGCAACAACTGAGTAACCTGCATGAAATTGCTAACCTGTATGGGGAAAGGAAATCAAACACTATGATGTCCCGACTAGCAATCATAGGTGGCGTATTAGCATTGCTTCAAGTTCTAGTACCATTTTTTAGATCTTAACTGGTGGTCATGGTTGTTTTTCTTTTAATTTTTTAATTGCTATTAGCAATCACTTTTTTCAATAAGTCTGTGTTCCTGTTTATACTTTTTTTAAAATGTCTCTTAACTAAAATATATCCTTTCTAACTTTATTAAATTAATAGGAGTTATCTATGAATGCTTATGAAATCTGTTTAAGTGGTGGTGCATCTATCCCCTTAGCTAATCACCATATGTTACAAGCTATGATTTATAACATCATTACCCACAATGGGGATGATATCTCATTTTTTCATGATACCGGATACAAAACGGAAAACGGTAGAAAATTCAAATTATTTTGTTTCAGTTCCCTACGTGGGAAAAAGATCATTGCAGATAGAAAAATTATTTTTGAAGATAAAATTTATCTTGATGTGCGAAGTATTAGTGATGATTTTTGTACTTATTTTGAGAAAGGATTAGAAGGAAATTCAACGGTGACCCTTGGCGAACAAGAGCTTTCAATCAAAACTTTGCGCAAAGTTCAGTCGCCTGTATTGAAAGCTTCGGTTGTAGTACAAATGCTCTCACCAATCACGGTATATGCAAGTACAGATAGCGAATCTTATTATTTTTCTCCTATTGAGAATGACTTTTCTATAGCAGTCAATAATAATTTTCAAAATAAATATAAGGCTTACTATGGTTATGCTCCTGATGGGAATATACACCTTTCGTCTTTACAGGTATTGACAAAGGATAAGTATGTAACGCATTTTAAAAATACCATGATTACTGCATGGCGCGGTGTTTATCTTTTAAAAGGAAGTCCTGAGCATATTCAATTTTTATACTATACTGGATTGGGAGGAAAAAACTCTGCCGGTTTTGGTCTATGGTCACCTGTTGAATTATAACAATTTTTAATGAAGGAGAAACTTATGCTTGAGCAAATACTAGGTAAAGCAAATATTGCTGTTGCAAAGAATTTTCTTATGACAAAAAAAGACAGTTGTGGTGCAGATGGGGTACGTCTATCGCAATTTGATGAATATCTAAAACTAAACTGGGAAAATATTCGACAAAATTTATTTACAGGAACTTATGAACCCGGTTTGGTACAAGAATTCGACATATTATCAAAAAAGAAAAAAAACCGAACTCTTACAAAAATGAATTCTATTGATAGACTTATTACTAGGGCAATGTTGCAAGTTTTGTCAAGAAAAATTGAACCTTCATTTTCTCAATATAGTTTTGGGTTTCGAAGTGCTCTCGGTGTGCTGGATGCAGTAAAATTTTCTTCTGCGCAGATTGAAAAAGGGTATAGTTATGTAATTGATATTGATGTTAATAACTGCTTTGATAATATTGATCATGGAAGATTAAAAAAAATACTTTCTCAATGGATCTTCAATGAAAAAACATTGCTTCTGATAATGAGGTATTTGAATTGCAAGGTTGTTAGGGAATATGAGATTGTTCCGAAAATACGTGGACTGATTCAAGGGAGTCCTCTTAGTCCGCTATTTTGCAATTTGTATTTTGACAGCTTTGATAGATTTGCTGCTGAAAAGGGTTTTTGCTTTTGCCGTTATGCAGATGATATAAAACTTTTTGCCAAATCCTATGAAGAGGGTTTAAATATATACAAAATTGTTGCTGAATATATAGAAAAAGAGTTGAAGTTTACGATCAATCAGGGAAAAAGCGGAGTTTTCTTTGCAATTGATAGGATTTATCTGGGATACAAGTTGTTTAAGAAATCTGATGGATCTGTTGAAATTGTGCGAATTGAAATGAAAACAAAAAGTCAGTATCGTAATTGGCGTACAAGCTCAATTAAAACAGACGATCATAATTATCATATCACGGGGGACGGTATACTGACCAAGGCAGATTATACTATTTTGTTTGAAAATACTGAGAAAAAAATGTATCTGCCTATTGAGTGTACTGAAAGCTTGAGTGTACATTCCAGCGTAACTTTCTCCAGTGAATTCTTTAGTTTTGCAAATGAAAAGCGTCTTTCTGTCAATATATTTGATAAATATGGTAATTATGTGGGAATGTTTGTACCGTCACGCAGTGAAAAATCTTCCAAAGTGTTACTAAAACAAGTAGAAATCTATATAAACGAAGCAAAAAGATTGGAAATGGCAAAAGCGATTTTACTTGCAGCACTGCATAATATGCGAGAAAATATAAGGTATTACAGGCGTATCGGGACGCAGTTTGATGAGGATATCGCCATTATTACAGACAGAATGACAGAAGTAAAGACTTGTCCAGGAATTAATGAACTTATGCTCATCGAAGCACGAGTACGAGAACGGTATTATAACTGCTTTAATAGAATTATGAGCGATGATAATTTTGATTTTGTAAAGCGAACAAAGAGACCACCACTCAATGCTCTCAATGCGATGATTAGTTTTGGAAATACTATACTTTATAATCGTCTGGCAACAGAGATACGTAAGACAAATCTGGATATTCGTATTGGATTTTTACATGCACTTTTAAGGCGCAGTGAGAGCCTGAACTTAGATATTGCAGAGTTGTTTAAACCGGTAATTGTGGATCGGGTGATATTCACACTTGTTAATAGGCACGTACTTGATGAAGATTTACATTTTGAACCTTGGGAAAATGGCGGAATTTATCTTAATAAAGTCGGCAATGGAATATTCTTAACAGAGTTGGAATATAAGCTGCGTCAAAAACAAAAAATAGATGGAAAATATTATTCATATGAGGGTATTATGCGACATGAACTGACAAAACTAGTAAAGTTTTTAGAAGGTAGTGCAAACGAATACAAGCCTTATAAATATTTTAGGTAGGTGATACAGATGTTTGTTATTTTGATAGCCTCTCGGAATCTTTTTCAAAAAAGTAAAGCAAACTGTGGTAAAAATATATAAAAACACACTTTTATTTTAAGAGTGAAAAATGAGTATCAGAAAAAACATAGTGCAACTATATAAAAAATTGTATTAAGAATATCAAAAAATTAATTAAAAAGAGAATCAATTTTAGTAGATACAAACCATGCGTCAAGGTGCTGTAACATCATGATTGCGTACAAATGGGAATACCACATTTTAGAAGAGCGATGGTTTCCTTTTTCAAGATGATAGTCTATTGATTGTGCGCTCTACAGAAGTCCTGTTTTTATATTCTTTTTTCCACTCTTTGCTTGAACTAGA
>JAITPM010000085.1 GCA_031289425.1 Fusobacteriaceae bacterium | reverse complement strand
TTTAGTGTTAATTCTTCAAAAAAATTAAAGAAATGAAGAAATTAAGTAAATTGAGGTTGAATGTTCTGAATGAGCAGGGCCTCGAAGAGAAACAAATGAATGCCTTGAGAGGAGGAAATAATTGCTACTGTTCTTGTTATTGGGCAAACCAAGGAGGTTCATCTATAGAGGCAAATAGGGACGCAAACTATATTATTAAAGTTATATTATTTATATTATTATGTTCATATAAAATTAATGCTCAAGTTATTCTTATTCCAATTTCGAGACATGTTTCAAATATGACTACAGTTGATTCGGGTAATATAAGAATTTGGTACGCATTAAATGCAACAGACATTAACAATTCGGAAACTTATGATGATTATCAACGCTTAGAAATAGGAGTTTATTTATCAAGATATTATAGTTATTTCATCTATTACTCCGATTCGTTGCACAAGGTAATGCGAGAAGAACATAGTAATGTGCAAGGGCGTAGTGTTTGGATGGGTGTACATGGAAAGAACGAGTTTTGGTCGGAATATCAATTTTCGGAATATTATAAAGATTTCTCAAAAAACGTTTTTACCGAATATGCCGTCATGCCTATGTATATGCATAGATATAATTGTCATTACTCCGAAGATATTCCTATACAAAATTGGAAATTACAGAACGATACTTTAACTGTTGTCGATTATTTATGCCAAAAAGCTACTTGCCGATTCAGAGGGAGAGATTATACCGCATGGTTTACTGTTGATATTCCAATAAGTAATGGACCTTGGAAATTTGGCGGACTACCCGGTTTAATACTAAAAGTGTATGATAACGAGAAACGATATATTTTTGAATGTACAAGAGTTGAAATTCATGAGAAAAAATATCCTATCACATTGTTTGACTATAAACATTATGAGAAAATAGACCGAAAAAAATTGCTGCAATTTCAAAAAGCTATTCATGATGATTATTTTAAAGTTGCAGGGGTTGAATTTACAAGTATTGGTAAACAGCCGGAAAAAATCCCTTATAATCCTTTAGAATTAGAATAAATTATGAATCAATATCTAAAATCGGAAAATATTAATTTTGCATTAGCAAATTTGCCACAACTTGTTTTTGAAATAACCGATGCATGCAATTTGAAATGCAAATATTGTGGCTTAATTGCTAAAATAAATATGATGAAAAAGTTAGCAAAACTGAGATTGAATGTTCTAAATGAACAAGATTTAGAAGACAAACAAATGAATAGCTTGAAAGGTGGTAGTGGTGAATGTTTTTGTTCATGCTATTACGCTAATTCAGGAGTATCTTCTGCAAGTGCCAACAGAAGTACAAATGCTAAATATGGATACTATTCCGGATCTGGTTGTAACCAGTATTCACAAGCAGGAAATTATATTGGATCTTGCTCAAATTGTATGGCATGAATAAAATTAAGCATTACATAGCCTCTTTTTAAAAATTTAAATATGCAACAATGAAAAAAAAATATAAATTTATTATTTATGTTGTTTTTTGTTCTATTTTTACAGAAATTGATGCTCAAAAACTTATATTTTCTCCTTTTCCAAAAGATGCATCAAAGATGACAGTAGTTGACTCGGGAAATATAAGAATATTGTATGCATTAAATGCTGTGGATATTAGTAAAATTGCAACTTATGCCGATTTACAGTGTTTGGAAATAGGCGAACATTTGTCAAAATATTACAGCCGTTTTATATATGAGTCCGATTCTTTATGTACAGACTGGAAAAAGAAGCATCCTCATGCACAAAATTCACCCACAATGATGGGAGCGTTAAGCGATTTTTACAAAAGCGGTATGTGGTCGGAGTATCAATGGTCGGAATATTTTAAAGATTTTTCAAAAAATACATTTATTGAGTATGCTCGTATGCCTCGTGACATATCTGATTATTTCAGTTCGGAAAATATTTCTGTGCAGGATTGGAAATTTTTTGATGATACATTATCTGTGCTTGGATATTTATGTCAAAAAGCTACTTGCCAGTTTCGAGGACGAGATTATATCGCATGGTTTGCCCTTGAAATACCAATAAATAATGGTCCATGGAAATTCGGAGGATTACCAGGTTTAATATTGAAAATATACGATACAGCCCACAATTATATTTTTGAATGTATAGAAATCAAGCATCATAAGGATAAATATTATATCCGTCAGTATGATGATTATAACAATTATTCAAAACTTGAACGCAAAAAATTACTAAAATTTCAAAAAGACATTCATGAAGATTATCCAAAAATTTCGGGTTGGATAATAACAAATCTTGATGGAACTCCGGCTGTATTCGAAAAAATTACATACTATCCCATAGAACTGGAAAAAAAATTTAATTATGGAAAATATAACTTATTCATTGGCGAATCTACCACAACTTGTATTTGAAATTACCGATGTATGCAATTTGAAATGCAAATATTGTGCATACGGCGAATTTTACGATGATTACGACAGTCGCGAAGATAAAATGTCGCCTGTTGAAAAAGCAATAAGATAGATCTATGGATTTTTTGAAAGACCATGATTTTCATTTACTTGTAAGTTTAGACGGAGACAAGGAAAATACCGGTTATCGGGTAGATAAGGCAGGAAATTGTGCTTTCG
>JAITPM010000055.1 GCA_031289425.1 Fusobacteriaceae bacterium | reverse complement strand
TTGGGAGTATCATTTTTGCATCATTATATAGTAAAAACTATGGATATGCCCCTGGGTATGAAATGCTTAGACTTTTTTCTTTTTTAATGGCAATGGTAGGGGGAGGTATTTCTCGTATTATTATTAATAAAGGTGTCGTTATCACTAAAAACGACAATATTAAAAGAGGCCATATCTTTAAAAATAATGACGAGATTGAAGATGCCGAGATTGTTGATAAAGATGATGATAACAAATAAAAATACAATGATGGAAATATTGTTAATTATATCAATGTAGGAGCATATGATTGTGCCCTCATATAAATGTAAATAGCTATTTAAATCAAGCATTGAGTAGATTTAAATAGTGATTGAGATAAAACTTGATGCAATTAATATAATTTTTTTGTTAAATTTTGTGAAAAAATTTATGTTTATGCGTAGATTAGGAAATTAATCAGTAACAAGGCATTTTACGTTTCACTAATGCCTAAAAAATAGATAAGGGGGAAATTATGAAAAAATTTAAATTATGTTTAATTCTTGGGGTTATGTGTATTGGAATAGGGATTTCAGCCAAGGAAATCAATGCTAATGATACTACGGGAGATAGAAACCTACTTATATCTGCTGTAGCATGGAAGCAGACAGCGGCAGAATACAAGGCTTTGTATTATCAAGCTTTTAATATTGCCAGATTGCACCTTGATAATGCTATAAGGGATAAGAAAGCAAATGGAAAACCACTTGCAATAATCACTGATGTGGATGATACTATCTTAAGTGCTAACAATTATTGGGGTTATTTAATAAAAAATAATAAGGATTTTTTTGAGGATGAAGTTTGGGATAAATGGGTTCCGGAAAATAAATTTACTCCTATGCCGGGGGCTTTAGAATTCTTTAATTATGCAAAGGAAAAAGGAGTAGAAATTTTCTATGTGACTAATCGTGACCAAGGCGAGGATACATATAAATTGGCTACAGGAAACTTAAAAAATATTGGATTCCCATTTATTGATGAAAAGCATCTTATAGTGCAAAGAGATACTTCAAATAAAGAAGAAGCACAACAAAAAATAGCTCAAGATTATGATGTTGTTGTAATGCTTGGGGATAATCTAAATGATTTTCAAAGAAAATATTATGTGAAAGATATTGATGAAAGAATTAAACTTATGGAAGAAGATAAGGAATTGTATGGAATAAAATATATAGTTTTACCAAACCCAACAGATGGGCATTGGATAAGAGCTATTTTTGGAGATTCAGAACCACCAGCAAGCGATGAAAATCGTGCAAAATTCAAAGAAGCAGCAACACGTTCGAGTTGGGAGAAATAAATATTAAAAAAATGATTTTGTATAAAAAATTAAATGAGTGTGCCTAATTATTTTTAGGCACATTTTTTTATATTTTAATTTTTTTTATTTGTCCAAAATATGGGATATGGTTTATGGTATGATATATGTAATACATAATATTTTTTTATTAAAAGGAGTGGATATAGTATTTATTGCTACAGGAATGGGAGGTTCAATCGGAACTGGAGCTTCTCCGGTTGTAGCTGAAATAGCAAAAGAATTAGGTATTTTGACTATTGGTGTTGTGACTCATCCGTATATCTTTGAAGGAAAAAAGAGGAATAATTTTGCAGACGAGGGGATTGTTAAGTTAACGAAAGTTGTAGATTCCATTATTGTAATTCCTAATGATAAACTACTAGAGTTACCTGATGAAAAAGTTACTTTGAAAACTGCTTTTGAAGTAGCCAATAAAGTTATGAAGATAGCAATTCAAGGAATATCAGATTTGATATTAAAACCGGGATTGATAAATTTAGATTTGGTAGATGTCACAAATGTAATGAAAAATTTCAAATTGATAATGTTTGGTTATGGAGAGGCAGAAGGGGAAAATAGGGCAAAAAAGGCAGCAAAAAAAGCTTTACAATCACCATTTTTTAATATACGACTTTTGGACAAGGGGAAAGTATTATTGAATATCACGGCAGATGAATCTTTAGGATTAGCAGAAGTCAGAGAAATACAAAAAATGATAGCTACCGCTACAGGTAGAGAAAGTAAAGATGTGCAATGGTATGTATTTTTTGATGATACAATAGGAGATAATCTTCAAGTTATATTATTTGCTAACAATTTTTCAAATGGAAATGGCTCTAATGGGGGTAAGGAATCTGCAAAACAATAAATGGAGATGACGAAAATGGAGGTTGAACTACAAAATGAGCAAATAATAAAAGCTGTAAAAAAAATAGAAAAAAAAGAAAGAGTGCACAACAAAAACAATTGATAAAACTGGAGGAAAGACAATATAGATGTATCAGATAAAGGTGAAACGATCCCCCCAATATACTTCCACCCCATACAGTGGCAGCAGTAAGGGTATATTACCACTCATAGCGATAGCCATCGGCATTGCTACAGGCATAGTCCACAGTAAATAGCCTTATATTTATTTCCTTCTATAAGATTTCCATTTTCATTTGGCCAAAACCTACCATAACGGTCTTATTTGGGGTTTAAAGCCATCTGTAAAAATTTTATGAATTTTCTTATTTACTATAATTATACTTGTGACGTTCGAATTTTATTGCATTAACGAAGTCATTTTTTGCAAAATTACGGTACTCGTATTAGGGGTCAAAGTAGCTTTGTCTATCTCTTTACCATTTTCATTGTATTCTATATATTCTCCAGTAATACCAAAAACCTGTATCATTCCGTTGGGATCCTGAGGATTGATTTTATTGAGATCTATGGCTCGGATGTTATTGATACGGACTATTAGTCTACCATGTGGCTTTCCGGAATTATAAAGTATATCCGAAATTATATCAAGTTTTCCCGAAATAAGCGAAATTTTTGTTTGTAGTGGTTTATTATTTTGAATCATTTCTGTAGAAATCACCACATTTTTGAATTTTGCTACTTCAGCAATGATGGCTGTAACACCAACCAAAGGGTTCGCATTCATTTTAGCTGCGATAATTGCATTCCAATCTACGTCTGTCAGCTTATCCAATTGTATTGTAAATTTTGCTTTGGGTATCGTTTTATCGATTTCTCCCTTGTATGTTCCCACAAGTTTTCCAGATTCGAGATTAAGGTTCACTAATACTTGAGTTGAATTATTTACGTCTGTGATTTCAGTCAAAAATTCTTTTATCTTTATAACATTCACAATTTCTGTGACTATTTCATTAAAATTAATATTTAGAGGATTTTCTCTCCATTTAGAGATTTTGTCGAAGTTTAATTTTTGCAAATTTTCGATTTGGAATTGAAAATTAAATTTGGTTCCCGCCACCTCACTATAAATACCGGTTCCTTTTCCTACTAATAATCCATCTACCCATTGAATTTCTGTATTATTTTTCTCTTTTCTCTCAGAGCCAGGTAAATATTCTCGATAGATGAGATGCATTTTATCGTTTTGATTCACTCTATTGATAAGTTCCATAGGAAACTCTGACATTTGTCCTCTTTGGGCAATCAATTCTTGTAAATCTATACTTTGAGTCAAATCCAAAACAAAATCTATATCAAGCTTATGTTGACCATCAGGGAAATATTCCCAAGCCTTCCCCGTAAGTTTATTTCCATCAAGCTTTCCATCAAAAATTGTTTTTCCATCTTCTTGATATTTTTTAAAATTCCTGATTACTCCTGACGTCACTTCAAATTCATATTCAGTAGTTCCATTTGCATAGATATCTTTGAGTTTTCCTGTAAATGGAATTGGTTCTCCAATTTTATAGATTAGACTATTTTTTAAATTTATTTCAGATTTTTTTATCTCGCTCCCCCATAAAAATGCACTCATGAAAAGAATCAAGCATAACATTTTTTTCATTGCATAACCTCCTGGATTTTAATGAATCATTTTTAATTTTTTGTTATAAAAACATAGTTTATTGTATATAGCACATTTATACCACAAACCAAAGATTTTGTAAATAAATTTCACGGAGAAATGAAGCGAGTCATATTATTAAAGACTACCAACATAACAAAATTACTTCAGTTGAGAGAAAAATTTTAAAAAAATTCAATAGCATTTTCCCCACAAAAGTTATAAAATAGAATTATAAATCATAATTTGGTTGTAGTGTTTTTCTCTTTATTCTGATTTTCATAAATAATGGAGGTATACATGATTCAAAGAAAATTATTTTGTTTTGGAATTTTATTTTTATTCTTTACCATTACACAAAGCTTACGGGCAGATGTCAAATTACCTGACCCTCTCAAAAATGGTGGAACAGGGATTTTTACTCTCTTGGAACAACGAGCTTCGGGAACGAGAAATGCATTCCCTACTGGAAAAATATCCGATACGGAACTTGCGACTATCCTTTGGGCTGCTACAGGTCTCAACCGTAGTGGAAAAGGCTGGACTGTTCCTATGGGGCAAGGGAAAAAACCATATGTAAAAATTTATGCTGTGAGACCAGATGGAGCATATTATTACGATTGGAATACGCATACTCTAAAAACTATTACTGATAAAAATATTATGAAAGAAATCAACAACGATGGGTTTGTCCAATCTTCTCCTGTTGTCTTGATTTTTGTATCAGATCCCAGCGAAATGGGAGCTATGGCTCGATTTAACGAAGGAAATGCAGTAGCATCTATTTTGACAGGCGCAATGACACAAGATATTTATCTAGCGGCGGATTCTCTTGGAATTAGTGCTAGATACATGGTTTCTTTGAATGAAGATAAGATAAAGAATGCCTTCGGATTAAAAGAGGGAGAAGTGCCTCTTTGCATAATGCCATTAGGTAAGAGATAAAAAAGGATGCTGTCGCCCTATTTTGCGGCAGTATCCTTTTTTAGATATTATGCTATTTTCGTCTAAACATCATCAATTTTATTATTCTTTCGACTTCCTCAATAACTCCAATATCAGTTATTGTGTATATATACTTTGAGAGCCTGGTTTTATCTATGGCTCTCAATTGATCGACCACAATGTAGTTTTCATCTCCTCTATCATTTATGAATGGAACCCTTGTAGCATAATCATGATATTGACTGGTAATTGGCAATACCCAGACAGTCTCCAAGTTCTCATTTACTATATTGTTACTGATTACCAGACAAGGCCTTTCTTTATTAATCTCAGCCCCTCTTGCCGGGTTAGGATTAAACAAATAAACCCTTAATTGTAATACGGGTTCTCCTTTCCCAACATTTTCTTTTTCTATCATAATTTTTCTCCCAAGTTATTTTCTAAGTTTTTATTGCTTTTTTTATTACTTTTTTATTTATTAGTTTTCTACCCATATTCTATCATCTTCCTCAAATTCTAATAAATTTTCTTTATTATTTATTGGTCCTTTTTTAAACCAAGATTTTAAAATTTCTTCTTCCTTACATTTTTTTTGTATTTTGATGTTATTCCCATCAATAAAGGCCTCTACTTCATCATCTACAGTAATTCCTAATCTTGACAGTATCGCATTAGGTAAAATAATTCCACAAGAATTTCCTATTTTTCTAATCTTCGGCATCACACGACCTCCTTTTATAGTTGACAGGTATAATGCATTTTAATAAAAAAGTTAATAAAAGTTACAACAATTCTATGATGTATATTTTATTTATGTTATAACATAAGTTATAACATTTTGCAAGTTTTTTATATTTTTTTAGAATTAACAAGTTTTTGATAACAAAAATTTTTACCTAAAACTTGTCATTACCCGCTTGTATTTTACATTTTACATTTTTAGTAATTTGTGGTATAATAATTGGGTAATTTATATTAAAGATTTTTTAAAATTTATGAATATTAAAGTTTATTTATAAAATAACATAAATTTAATATGTTTGATATATGGATATATTTAAATATTAGGAGGGATTAACATGAATTTAAGTACTTTGTTTACCGTGATTCTTTTTATATCTGCTATTCTGTTAATAGTACTGGTATTGATTCAACCCGATAGAAGTAATGGAATGTCAGCATCTATGGGATTAGGAGGTTCAAATACAGTATTTGGATTATCAAAAGACGGT
Source organism: Fusobacteriaceae bacterium (assembly GCA_031289425.1). Classification (GTDB taxonomy): domain Bacteria; phylum Fusobacteriota; class Fusobacteriia; order Fusobacteriales; family Fusobacteriaceae; genus JAISST01. The sequence continues at coordinate 69,870 of JAITPM010000055.1, read as the reverse complement.
GGACCATTAGCAAAGATAACGAAAATTGTAGCAACAATATTTATTATAAGTGCATTATTACTATATCTTGTAAAAGCATAAATTAGAAACCTATTGAAATATCAATAGGCTTTTTTTGCTTAATTTTTATTCTTAAAATCATAACATAAAATAATGATTACAATAAAGTGTGATGAATATGAATCTTTTCAGTGCTAATTATGAAAATATAAAACCCCTTTCACTGCTATTGAGGCCGACCTCTTTAGAAGGGTTTATTGGTCAGGATAAAATATTAGGTAAAAATGGAATTTTGAGAAAACTAATAGAGAACGGGAATATATCAAATTCTATTTTTTTTGGCCCTCCCGGTTGCGGGAAAAGTACCTTGGGTGAAATAATTTCAAAAACTTTAAATTGTAATTTTGAAATTTTAAATGCCACTATAGCATCCTTGAATGACCTAAAAAAAATCGTAGATAAAGCAAAACAAAATATAGAATTTAATAATCAGAGAACAATTTTATTTTTAGATGAAATTCATCGATTTAATAAATTACAACAAGATTCCCTTTTATCGTATTGCGAAAGTGGTGTCTTGACATTGATAGGAGCCACTACTGAAAATCCCTACTACAATCTGAATAATGCTCTTCTTTCTAGGGTTATGTTGTTTGAATTTAAACCATTATCTAGAGAAAATATAAGAATAATATTAAAAAAAGGAGTAGAATATACAAACCTTTCTGGAAAAATTTCGGATGAAATTATCGAATGTATTCTGGATATTTCTCAAGGAGATAGTAGAATTGCAATAAATTATTTGGAGATGTATCAAAAAAGTTGTATTGACCTAACAGATGGAGAAGTGTTGGAGCTTTTTCGTGAGAGGCAAGCCTCGTTTCACAAAGCAGAGGATAAATATAACTTGATTTCGGCTATGATAAAAAGTATGCGTGGTTCTGACCCTGATGCAGCCCTTTACTGGTTGGGAAGGTTGTTACATGGAGGGGAAGACCCCAGATATGTTGCAAGGCGAGTTATGATTCATGCTTCTGAAGATGTAGGAATGGCAAATCCTGAAGCTATGCTGGTCGCTCATGCGGCCCTCAGTGCAAGTGAACGGATAGGGATGCCTGAAATCAAGCTTATTTTGGCTCAAGCAGTTGTATATATTGCTATTTCTACTAAAAGTAATTCTTGTTGTAATGCTATTCATGATGTGTTTTCAGATATAGAGAATGGGAAAATGGATAAGGTACCTATAAATATTGCACATAATAATGTAGGATATAAATATCCTCATGATTTTCCGAATAATTTTGTAAATCAAGAATATATGCAGGCAAAAAAGCAATATTACTTCCCTGGAGATAATAAAAATGAAAAACTAATAAAAGAAAAAATGGATAAACTATGGAATAAAAAATAAATTTAGGAGGATATAATGAAAATAATAAAAGCCATTAGAGGTACAAAAGACATCTATGGCGAAGAGTCAGAAAAATTTACTTATGTCAGTAAAATTGCACAAGAGATCTTTGAAACTTATGGTTATTCATACATAAAAACACCTATTTTTGAAGATACAGAATTATTTAAGAGAGGAATCGGAGAAGGTACTGATGTGGTAGAAAAAGAAATGTATACTTTTCTGGATAAAGGCGAGAGAAGTATCACATTGAGACCGGAAAATACAGCTTCTATTGTGAGAGCTTACCTAGAAAATGGGATTTATGCCAAGGAAGATATATCAAGATTTTATTATAATGGATCAATGTTTAGATATGAAAGACCACAAGCAGGAAGACAAAGAGAATTTAATCAAATTGGAGTAGAAGTATTAGGTGAATCTTCCCCTATATTAGATGCAGAAGTAATAGCTATGAGTTATGATTTCTTATCTAAACTCGGAATAAGTGATTTAGAAGTCAAGATTAATTCTGTAGGGTGCAATGAATCAAGGGAAAATTATAGAAACACACTTCTTAATTATTTGGAACCCCAAAAAGAAAACCTATGTGAAGATTGCAGAAATAGAATAGATAAAAATCCACTTAGAGTTTTAGATTGCAAAAATGATAAATGTAAGGAAATTGTAAAGAATGCCCCGAGCATTATAGATTCTCTTGATAAAGATGAAAAGGAACATTATGAAAATGTAAAGAAATATCTAAATTTATTTAATATATCTTATATAGAAGATTCAAGATTGGTTAGAGGTTTAGATTATTATTCAAGCACAGTATATGAAATAGTTACCAATAAATTGGGAGCTCAAGGAGCCGTTCTGGGTGGTGGCAGATATGATTCCTTACTTAAGCAGTTGGGAGATAAAGATATTCCGGCGGTTGGGTTTGCATCTGGAGTGGAAAGAATTATGATGCTTTTGGATGATTTTCAAAAAAGTAATCCGTTTATATATATTGCATGGATTGGGGAAAATGTAAAAGAAGAAGCCATAAAAATCTCTCAAATATTGAGAAATATAGGCTTAAAGACATGTATAGAATATAATGAAAGAGGAATGAAGTCCCATATGAAAAAAGCCAACAAATTGGGAGTAAAGTATTGTATAATAATTGGAGAAGATGAGGTTAGCAAAAATACAATTATTTTAAAAGATTTCGAAAATAGAACTCAAGAGGAATTATCTTTTACTACGGCTTTAGAAATATTGAAAGATAGTAGATTTTTATGATAATTAAGGAGGAACAATGATTTATAGAACGCATAATTTGGGAGAACTTAGATTATCTGATGTCGGCACATTGGTTACTCTTTCAGGTTGGATAGACACACTAAGAGAGCATAAAGAGGTTACATTTGTTGATTTGAGGGATAGAGAAGGAAAGACTCAGATAGTTTTTATCCCGGAAGTTTCCGGTAATGAGTTAGTCAAAATATCTAAAAAATTAAAACAAGAGTCTGTTTTGAGAATAGTTGGAGAAGTTATTGAAAGGCATAGCAAAAATCCAAACATGTCTACAGGGGAAATAGAAGTTCTTGTAAAAGAATTAAAAATATTAAATGATTGTGATGTATTACCATTTCAGATAAGTTCCATTGATACAAATTTAAATGAAAATGTGAGATTGACATATAGATATCTGGATATAAGAAGAAATAGGATGTTAAACAATCTAAAAATGCGTCATAAAATGCTTATGGTTATAAGAAATTATATGGATAAGGAAGGATTCCTGGATATAGATACACCACTTCTTACAAAATCTACCCCAGAAGGAGCGAGAGATTTTTTGGTACCAAGTAGAACAAATCCCGGGAATTTTTTTGCACTTCCGCAATCTCCTCAATTATTTAAACAATTACTTATGATAAGCGGAATAGAAAAATATTATCAAATAGCAAAATGTTTTAGAGATGAGGATTTGAGAGCTGACAGACAGCCCGAATTTACACAGCTCGATATTGAAATGTCTTTTGTTGATCAAAACCAATTAATGGATACAATAGAGGGGCTTGCCAAAAAAGTGTTTAGTGAAATCACAGAAGAAGAGGTCGATTACAAATTTCCACGTATGAAATATAGCGAAGCAATGGAAAGATTTGGCTCAGATAAGCCTGATACTAGGTTTGGAGTAGAATTAAAAGATATATCCGATATAGTTAAAAATTCGAATTTTAAAGCTTTCACCTCAACAATAGAAAATAATGGTGTTGTAAAGGCAATAGTAGCACCGGGAGCTATTGATAAATTTTCTAGAAAAGTATTGGGAGAATACGAAGAACATGCTAAGACATATTTTGGTGCAAAGGGAATGGCCTATATAAAAATCACAGAAAATGGAATTGAATCTCCAATATCAAAATTTCTTACAGAGGATCAATTAAATGAAATAGTTAATAAAATGGAAGCTAAAAAAAACGATGTAATACTTATTATTGCGGACAAGATAAAGATAGTCTATGGAGCTTTGGGAGCCTTGAGATTAAAAATAGGAAATGATTTGAATTTGATTGATAATAATAAATTTAATTTTTTATGGGTTGTCGATTTTCCTATGTTTAGTTATGATGAAGAAGAAAAAAGATATAAAGCAGAGCATCATCCATTTACTTCTATAAAAGAAGAAGACATGGAGAATTTCCTAGCGGGTGAAACTGAAAAAATAAGGACAAATACATATGATATGGTTTTAAATGGTTTTGAAATAGGGGGAGGATCCATAAGAATATTTAATCCTGAAATTCAAAGGAAAGTTTTTGATAGATTGGGATTATCACCTGAAGAAACTAAAATAAAATTCGGATTTTTCTTGGATGCATTTAAATACGGTGCCCCACCACATGGAGGACTTGCTTTTGGTATAGACAGATGGCTAATGGTTATGCTAAAGGAAGCGTCTATCAGGGATGTGATACCATTTCCAAAAACAAACAAAGGGCAATGTCTCATGACAGAAGCTCCAAACTTGGTGGATGATGACCAGTTAAAAGAATTATATTTAGAATCAACTTATAAAAATTTAAATAATTGATACATTATGTGCTTTTTTTAACATAAAATCATTGATTTTGTACAAATGTATAATTTTGTTCTTGCAAAATAGCGAGAAAGATGTTATAATGTTCTGTAGAAATTCTGACCTGCAGGCTATTTTCCTGAGGTTTTGGGCCTAATGTCGTCATGGGACCGGCGCTGTTCGCAGTAAATCAGAAAAGTCACGAATTATTGAAGCTCAATAGATTACGGACTCTGTATGTTGCCTATAACTGGTTACCACTTTATTCTTTGGCGACTAAAACTGTATCGAAGGCGGTAGGTCGGATATTTCTAAAATTTTATGGGACATTTCATGTCTCTTTTTTATTGTTAAAATAAGGTAAATATAGTATTATTTTCAGAATAAAAATCAAAGCGTGTATTTTTAGGAGGTTTAATGTTAGTTATAGATAAAGAGATATCAAATATTTTTGAAAAGACTATAAAATCCTTATATGGAGATAGAAATATCAAAAATTTGGATATTACAGTGGCTACAAAAGAGGAGTTTGGAGATTTTCAAACTAATTTTGCCATGATGAATTCCAAAATAATAGGTGATAACCCAAGAAAAATCGCCCAAAATATAATAGATAATATAGTCGATAATGATATTGTAGAAAAATTGGAAATTGCAGGTCCGGGATTCATCAATATTTTTTTAAAAGTACAATATTTAAATAATTTAATAAAAAATGTACTTACAAAAAAGTATGATTTTTCTTTCCTTGATACTCATGGGGATGTTGTTATTGATTTTTCTTCTCCTAATATAGCTAAAAGAATGCATATAGGACATTTACGTTCTACAGTAATCGGAGATTCTATAGCCAGAATTTATAGATATCTCAATTATCATGTAATCGCAGATAATCATATTGGTGATTGGGGAACACAATTCGGAAAATTAATAATCGGATACAGAACATGGCTAAATAAAAGTACTTATGATGAAAACCCAATCGAAGAATTGGAAAGAGTGTATGTGGAGTTTGCAAAAGCTTCTGAAAATTCTGATATTTTGGAAGAAAATGCCAGAATAGAGTTAAAAAAACTTCAAGATGGCGATGAAAAAAATTATAATCTTTGGAAAGAATTTGTAAGTGAATCGTTAAAAGAATATAACAAACTGTATAAAAGATTAGGGGTACATTTTGATACTTATTATGGTGAATCTTTTTATCATGACATGATGAAAGACATAATAAAAGAATTGTTAGACAAAAAAATAGCTGTAGACGATGACGGAGCAAAGGTTGTTTTCTTTGATGAAAAAGATAATTTGTATCCATGTATAGTGGAGAAAAAAGACGGAGCTTTTCTATACTCTACATCTGATGTGGCTACTATCAAGTTCAGAAAAGAAAATTATAATTTAAATAAAATCATATATTTAACAGATGAAAGACAGCAGGATCATTTTAAACAAGTTTTTAAGATAACAGATATGTTGGGATGGACTATAGAAAAACATCATATTTGGTTTGGGATAATGACATTTGATGATGCAATATTATCCACAAGAGGTGGGAATGTAATCAGACTGGAAATGCTCTTGGATGAGAGTAAAAGAAGGGCATATAACACAGTAAATGAAAAAAATCCATTGCTATCTGAAGAAGAAAAAAATAATATTGCTGAAATTGTAGGAATAGGGGCTATTAAATATGCTGACCTATCTCAAAACAGACAAAGTCCTGTAAAATTTGAATGGAATAAAATATTATCTTTTGAAGGAAACACTGCTCCATATTTACAATATTCTTATGCTAGAATAAAATCAATCCTGAGACGTGCAAAGAACGATAATAAAGAAATTACAGATGATAAAGAAGTAAATATATATGAAAAACAAGAAAGAATTTTAGCCAATCATATACTTATATTTCCGATGGCTGTATTAAAAGCTGCGGAAACTTTTAAGCCCAATATTATTGCGGATTATTTATTTGAATTAGCCAAAAAATTTAATACTTTCTATAATTCTTGTCCTATACTTAATCAGGAAGATGATGTTTTATATTCGAGAGGGCAACTCATAAAGGCTATAGGTAAAACGTTAAAAGAAGGACTTTATTTGCTCGGAATAGAAACATTAGAAAAAATGTAAATTCGATAAATAGTCTTCAAAATAAATATTTGTATATTTTTTGGTCTAACAATCGGATATGGATACACAATCAGAAAGTTTTTGCTTATATTGAGACTTAGTATATTAATATTTTAGATTTTAAAAAAAATATGATATAATACAAATAAACAGGTGTTTTTTATGAACAGTTTTAAAAAAAAATTAATTATAATAACTGGATTAAGCGGAGCAGGAAAAACTACTGCTATTAATTTACTAGAAGATTTAGGATATTATGTCGTAGATAATCTGCCATGTGATATAGTTCCATATTTTTTGAAATCAAATATAAAAAACGTAGCACTTGGAATTGACATTCGCTCATTAAAAAAAGCCAAGGAACTTACCGATATTTTGGATCAATTCGATAACAATAATACCGAATATTATCTTTTATTTTTAGAAGCATCAGAAGAAGTCATCTTGAATAGATATAATCTAACCAGAAGGAAACATCCATTAGAAGAAGACACACTGCTTGAGAGTATAAGAAAAGAAAGAGAAATTATGTTCGAAATAAGAGATAGATCTACAGTTATAATAGATACAAGCGATATACAAACAAAATATTTTCCTGATAAATTAAAAGAAGTTTTAAAAATAAACGAAAAACATGCAGACATAAATATTCATATAACTTCATTTGGATTCAAATACGGAGTCCCGATTGATGTTGATTTACTCTTTGATGTCAGGTTTTTACCGAATCCGTATTACATAGAAGAACTCAGAGAAAAAAATGGTGAAGATAAAGAAATAATAGAATATCTCAATAAATTTGAAGTTACTCAAAAATTTTATAGTAAATTGATTGATTTATTGAATTTTTTAATCCCCAATTATATAAAAGAAGGGAAAAAACATCTCACAATAGCTATGGGATGCAGTGGTGGAAAACATCGTTCTGTAGTATTTGCATTTTTGGTTTACAATGAACTCCTAAAACAAGAAAACTTAAATTTATTTTTAAGCCATAGGGAGAAAGAGAGGGGAAATTGGTAAAAGATGTTTTAAACGAAAAATTATTGGATATCCCGGAAAACCCTGGGGTCTATATAATGAAAAAAGATAAAAATATAATATACATTGGGAAGGCCAAAAATCTTAAAAATAGGGTGTCATCTTATTTCAGTCATGAACATGATCATGAAAAAACGAAAGAATTAGTCAGAAATGTGGATGATATTGAATTTATTATTTGCAAAACTGAAGTGGATGCATTTATTTTAGAAAATAATTTAATAAAAAAACATAATCCTAAATATAATATCAATCTGAAAGATGAAAAAACTTATCCATATATAAGAATAAGTAAAGAAGATTTTCCAAATATAAAAATAATACGAACTACTAAAAAACTTGATAGTAAAAATGCTTATTATTTTGGGCCCTATCCTTCTGGAGGAGTGCATTTAAAAAAGACAATAGTAAGAGTTTTCAAAATAAGAGATTGTAATAAAGATATGAAAAAAACTCATGCCAGACCATGTTTAAAATACCATATGAAGACATGTCTGGCTCCATGTGTCTTTAAAGACGTAAAAAATGAATATTCGCAATTTGTGGAGTCAGCAAAAGATTTACTGAAAGGACAAGGAAAAGAAGTTATAGACAGATTAAAACTCAAAATGGAAGAAGCCTCAGAAAATATGGAATTTGAAGTAGCAATTACTTATAGAGAACAGATTTCAGAGCTTCATAATACAGTAAATAATCAAATCAGCGAATACGGTAAGGATTTAGATGAGGATATATTTACTTTTAAAATCCAAGGTGAGACAGCTTTTATTTGCACTTTAAATGTTCGAGAAGGAAAAATAATAGGAAAAACATCGGCTACAATAGATTTGAGGGATAAAATATATGACGATATATTAGAAATGGCAATATTTGCTTTTTATGATAGGCATCCTATTCCTAGAAATATAGTTTTATCTCCGGATAATGAAAATAAAAGTGAAAAAATATCAGAAATTTTGGAAAATTATAGCAAAAAGAAAATAGATTTTCATTTCCCAAAGATAAAATCTAGAAGAAAAGAATTACTAGAAATGGCTGAAACTAATTTAAATGGAGATATTGAATCATTTTATAAAAGAAAAAGCATAATAGAGGAAGGATTGTATAAAATATACAATGCATTAAGTCTAAAAAGATATCCTCGTAAAATCGAATGTTTCGATATATCGAATATCCAAGGAAAAGATGCTGTTGCCTCAATGAGTGTATCTGTCGAGGGAAGGGCTTCCAAAAAAGATTATAGAAAATTTAAGATTACATGTAAAGACACTCCGGATGATTTTATGATGATGAGGGAAGTAATTACAAGAAGATATAGTAAACTTGAACCTGAACAATTTCCGGATGTGGTATTGATAGATGGGGGACTGGGGCAAATAAATGCTGCCGGAGAAATTTTTAAAGAACTGGGAAAAGAAGGTATTTCAGAATTATTAAGCTTAGCCAAAAGAGATGAAGAAATCTATAAATATGGAGAAAAAATACCATATTCATTTCCAAAAGATCAAGAAGCTTTGAAAATTTTTCAAAGGGTACGGGATGAGGCACATAGATTTGGTATAACTTATCATAGAAAACTCAGAAGTAAGAGAATAATTTCATCAGAACTGGATAAAATTGATGGAATAGGTCCAAAAAGAAAAGAACTTCTTATCAAAAAATTTGGTTCTGTAACGAAAATAGCTGAACAATCTATAGAAACATTGAGTCAACTGCTTCCTTATGATATTGCATTAAAAATAAAAGAAGAAATAATAAGTAAAAAATAATAAATAAAATTAAAAAATGGAAAGCGAATAAATTATTAAGTGAGGGCTATTTATGATTAAAAATTTGTATAAATTATGTATGCAAATATTTATATTAGTAATATTTTTATTGGCTATAAATAATATTTTATTTGGACGAACAGTTATAAAAAGGAAGGATTCTGTCCAGTATGTTGCGTTTCCAAATGAAATAAAAAAAAATCAAATCAATTATCTCAACCTTTATAAATTGAAGTATCCCGAATCTTCTAAAGAAAAAGATGATTTTTTGAAGGTTTTAAATTTAATAGCTTCCAGAATGATACTCGATAAAAAATATATAAATTTAATTTTTCCTATTGATTTTATAGACGATATAAATAGGATAAACAAGGGGATTCCTTTTTTGATAGAAGAACTCTATAGTAAATATGCTTCAGATTTAACAAAAAAAGAACAAGAAAATTTGGATATGGAAATCGGTATAGAGTGGCCATATGACTCAGGAATAATCCAATGTTATTTGAACAAACAATATTATTATTGGTTAGCTTATTTGGGCAAAGAAAAGGAATATAACAAAGATATTGACTATACAGAATTTGATAAAGCTGAAATAATAGGAGAAATTCTAGAAAAAAGGAAAACTCTCATCAAACCTTTATTTGATATTCTGGATAATTTGGTTGTTGAAGTATCTGAAAGTAATATTGATATTGCTCAAAATACAAATATTCCGATTTATATTTCTGAAAAGCTATATTCTCAGATTTCTGATACACAAAATTCAAAAATAATAATACATAAATTTAATGATAAAGAAAAAATTTATGGAAATAAAATAACTTTAATAGAGGGAAAAAATACTAAAAATATTAAAGAATATATAGTACAGACAAAAATTTTTATTGTAACTTCTGTAAAAAATTTATATACATATTCAAAAATTGCAAAAGATAGTGATAAAAATGGATTTATTAAAATAAATACTTTGAAAAATTTTAAAATCAATGAGTTAAATGATAAAAAATTAAAAAGGGCTATAGTTAGAAAAAATGACGATTCTAGAGATATTCCAGTTTTTAAGAAAAATGATCCAGCATGGGTGATAGACTGATGATTTATCCTTTGTCTTTTATTATTTTTGCTTTATTGCTTTTTATAACCGTCCATGGTGTTAAAAAAAATAAAGAAAATACACAATTAGTAATAAAAGTTTTAAAAAACTTGAGAGAAAAAAATGAAATAGAAAATTTCTCTGACGAAATTATAAAAGGGGAATATGATATCACTCTTGAAAAAATAAAAAAACAAGATTCGGAATTGGATAATTCAATAGAAGAATTAAAAGAATATAGAAAAGAATTGGAGATGACTTATAATTCTCTTGTCATAAAATCCAGTCAATTGGAATATAGTAATAATATACTGGAACGAAGAGTAGAAAATTTATCCAATCTCAATTCTATATCACGGTCTGCTTTATCTTCATTAAAACTGAAAAAAATAATAAATATTATTATAGATGCATATTTTGTTTTGACAGGTATAAAGAGAATCTCTTTATATTTATGGGAAAATGGAGGGTTAGTAAATAAGAAAATAAAAGGTGGAATTCGTTTTAAGGGCGAGGTTTATTTTTCTCCTGATGAAATAAAAAATTTCAGGAGAATTGATTACAAAAATATTTATCAAAATTTATCAAATGGATTTAATTTAAATAAAGATGAACTCGTTATGATATATCCCTTAAATGTAAAAGGGAAAGAACTTGGGGTCATCTATATCATAGAGGATAAAAATAAGGTAAACGATATAGATGCCGAAACTATTTCAGCTCTCGTAATACAGATATCTATAGCGATAAATAATGCGCAAATCTATGCGGATTTACTTGTTAAAGAAAGAATTTCTAAAGAACTGGAAGTGGCTGCAAAAATCCAAAGACAGATTATTCCAAAGGATATAGGTGAAATATGTAATCTAGAAATTGCTAATTATTTTGAACCGGCCAAAGAAATCGGAGGAGATTATTATGATTATACTATATTAGATGATAATTCCTTTAGTGTGACAATCGCTGATGTAAGTGGAAAAGGTATGCCGGCAGCACTATTACTTGCTTTGGGACGTGCAGTTCTAAAAACTCTCAGTATAATTGGAGATACCAAACCTAATAATGAATTAAATGAATTGAATAGAATTATATATTCGGATATTTCTGAAGAAATGTTTATTACAATATTCCACAGTAAATATTACCAGAATACAAGAACTTTATATTATTCAAATGCCGGGCATAATCCTATCATAGTATACCGATCTAAATCACAAACTATTGAAACTCATAGTGTGAAAGGGGTTGCAATAGGATTTACTAAAAATTATGAATATAAGCAAGGAGAATTAAAATTAGATGAAAATGATGTAATATTATTTTACACTGATGGACTCACTGAAGCTACTAATTTTGAGAGAAATCTTTTTGGAATAGAGCGAGTAAAAGAGATAATCTTGGAAAACAGTAGTAAAACCCCTAATGAAATAAAAAATAAAATATTAGAAGGTGTTTCAAAGTTTAGAGGTGGAGCGGAACAAGAAGATGACTTGACATTTGTAATATTAAAATGCAAAGGATAAAAATATAAAAAAATAGTTTATTTAACATAAAATTATTATATAATATCTTGATTCTATGATATAATTAAAATACTATAATAATTATTTATATAATACAGAAAGGAGACTGAATATGTCAAATAGAGTCACTATAGGGGGGCAAGCAGTAATAGAAGGCGTCATGATGAGAAGCCCAAAATGGATAGCAACTGCTGTTAGAAAACCTAGTGGAGAAATTGTTTATAAAAAAACAAAAATATCAGATCAAATGAATAAAATGTCGAAAATTCCTTTTATAAGAGGTACTTTTTCATTGTTTGAGGCCTTAGTTATAGGGGTAAAGGAACTTACGTTTTCTGCTAGCCAAGCTGACGAGAATGAAGAAAACTTGACTCAAAAGCAAGCTGTTTTAGCTACTGTTTTTTCATTATGCTTGGGAGTATTGTTTTTTATAGCATTGCCTTCAGTAATAGGGAGTTTATTTATAAAAAACAATAAATTATTTTCAAATTTATTTGAAGCATTGCTAAGATTGACTCTTTTCGTCTTTTATATCTGGATAATAACATTATATAAAGATATCAGGAGAGTCTATGAATATCATGGAGCAGAACATAAATCTATAGCTGCTTACGAACATTTTGCTGAATTAAAACCAGAAAATGCCAAGAGATATACTAAACTTCATGTGAGATGTGGAACTAGTTTTCTGCTTACAGTTATGCTGACCGCAATCATAGTTTTTTCGGCTGTTGATTTTATCATTCCTACTCCAACCGGCCATATAATGAGAATATTGCAAAAAACATCTCTAAGAATTTTATTGATGCCGATTATTGCTGGTATTTCTTATGAGTTGCAAAGATATAGCAGCAAACATTTAGACAATAAAATAGTAAAATTCTTAGTTTCTCCAGGACTTCTTTTACAAAAAATAACTACAAAAGAACCAGACTTATCTCAATTAGAGGTTGCAATTGTAGCTATAAAAGTATCATTAGAAGAGGATGTAGATAACGCCAGAGAAATTTTTGAAACTAATAAATAACACATCAAACATCAAATATTATAAGAAACATTAACTACTTTATGGGGCTGATCAAATGGGAACCGGCAATGAATATCAACAAAATAATAAAAAAATGATGAATCAAAAGTATAAAGGAATTATATTTATAGTATTATCCGCTTTCTTTTTTGCACTCACCAATACATTTGTAAGGTTATCTGGTGATTTGCCGTCTGTACAAAAAAGTTTCTTTAGAAATTTTGTCGCTGCACTTATAGCTATAACCATACTCCTAAAAGACAAAGATGATATTTCTATAAAAAAAGAACATTTAAAATATTTTTTACTGAGAGCAATTTTAGGAACTATTGGCGTTTTATGTAATTTTTATGCAATCGATCATTTAGTGATGGCAGATGCTACTATGTTAAATAAAATGTCGCCATTCTTTGCAATTATATTTAGTTGGATACTACTAAAAGAAAAATTAAAACCATTGCAAACGATAGCGATAATAGGTGCTTTTATAGGAAGTCTATTTATAATAAAGCCAACTTTTCAAAATGCAGAAATTATACCGTCATTGATAGGGTTTATGGGAGGACTCACTTCTGGAGCCGGGTTTTGTTTTATAAGAATTTTGGGAAATAGAGGAGTAAAAGGCGTATTAATAGTTTTTTTCTTTTCTTCTTTTTCTTGTATTACGACATTACCATATATTGTAACCCATTATGCTCCGATGACATTAAAACAAATTTTTATATTGATGATGGCTGGCACAGCTGCTGCAGGCGGACAATTTTCTATGACGAAGGCTTATTTTTACGCTCCAGCCAAAGAAATATCAGTATATGATTATTCTCAGATTATTTTTGCTGCAATAATAGGATTTGTTATATTCAATCAGATTCCTGATAAATACAGCTGGCTTGGATATGCAATAATTTTATCAATGGCGATAATGATGTTTATTTATACTGATAAGGATACTTCTCAACAGTAATAAATGCAATTCATGAGGAATAGAACTTAATGAAAGATAAAGAAGATAAAGTAAATCAGGAAAATAAAAAAAATACAAAAACTAAAATAAATAATAAATTAATATATACAATTGGAAACTGTCAAAATGGTACATTTGTAGATAGACCTAATAGATTTATTGTAAATGTGAAAATAGATAAATCTATTTTTGTATGCCATTTGCATGATTCTGGAAGAATAAAAGAACTGCTTTATGTTCCCAATAAAATATCAATATTAAAAGCTAAAAATTTCGAAAAAAGAAAAACAATGTACGATATTATATCGGCATTTGCTGAGGATGGGGAAGAAATATTAATAAATTCTTCATTACACAGATATATATCTGAAAATTTTCTGAACGATTCTGAAATATCACCTTTTGGTAAGATAGAAAAATTAAGAGCGGAAGTAAAATATGGAGATAGTAGAATTGATTATTTATTAGAAAAACAGATAGACAATAAAACGGAGAGAATTTGGGTGGAGGTAAAGGGAGTTTCTTTATCTGTTAATAAAATCGCTATGTTTCCTGATGCTCCAAGTGAGAGAGCATCAAGACATTTGCATGAATTGATGAAAATTAAAAATAGTGGTGATAGAGCGGCGGTATTACTTTTGATTTTTAGAGATTCCAATTATTTCAGGCCTAGATTCGAGACAGATAAAGTATTTAATAAAGTATTTTATGAAGCTATAAATATGGGAGTAGAGATATACCCTGTACAATTTTTCTTAAAAGACGGGAAGATATATTATAAAGGGAATAAAATAGAAATTTTGGAGGATATAAATGAAACCGATAGTTGCAATAGTAGGTAGACCCAATGTAGGTAAATCTACATTGTTTAATAATTTAGTAGGAGATAGAATTGCTATAGTGGACGATACCCCGGGGGTTACAAGAGATCGACTCTATAGGGATGCAGAATGGAATGGTAAAGAATTTGTGTTAGTTGATACTGGGGGGTTGGAGCCTAGGAATAAAGATTTTATGATGTCTAAAATAAAAGAACAGGCCGAAGTCGCTATGAATGAGGCTGATATTATTTTATTTATAGTGGATGGAAGAAGTGGCGTAAATCCTTTAGATGATGAAATAGCCAATATTTTGAGAAAAAAATTAAAACCGATAATAGTATGTGTAAATAAAGTAGATGACTATAAAAAGCAAAAGGATTGCATCCATGATTTTTGGTCTTTGGGATTTGAAAATGTAATAGCTATTTCTGCTGAACATAAGGTAAACCTCGGAGATATGCTTGATATAATGGTTTCCACAATGGAAACTATAGAATTTCCAGATGAACAGGAAGGAGTACTAAAAATAGCTATAATAGGGCGACCAAATACTGGGAAATCATCCCTTGTAAACAGATTCGCCGGAGAAGAGAGAACAATAGTAAGTGATATTGCAGGTACTACAAGAGATGCGATAGATACATTGATAGAATACAATGATAAAAAATATGTTATTATAGATACAGCTGGAATCAGAAGAAAATCTAGAATTGAAGAGAGCTTGGAGTATTATTCTGTACTTCGTGCGATAAAAACAATTAAACGGGCTGATATATGTTTTTTACTAATAGATGGAAAGGATGGCCTTGCTGAGCAAGATAAAAAAATTGCAGGAATTGCGGCTGAAGAGAATAAGCCAATAATAATAGTCGTTAATAAATGGGATTTGGTAGAGAAAAAAACTAATACTATGAAAGATATGACTAAATCTTTATATGATCAATTACCATTTTTATCTTATGCACCGATAGAATTTATTTCGGCTCTCACAGGTCAAAGAACTACGAAATTACTAGATACTTCAGATAAAATATATATAGAGTATACCAAGAGAATATCGACAGGTCTTTTGAATACTGTACTAAAAGATGCTATTATTATGAATAATCCACCTACTAGAAAAGGAAGGGTAATAAAGATAAATTACGCCACTCAAGTCTCTGTAGCTCCACCTAAATTTGTTATGTTTTGCAATTATCCGGAGTTGATACATTTTTCTTATGTAAGATACATAGAAAATAAATTTAGAGAAGCTTTTGGATTTGAGGGGACACCGATATTTATATCGTTTGAAAATAAAAATAAAGAAGAATAAAAATAAAAATCCCTTTTATTTCTGAGTTTTATAAAATTTTGAAAACAATAAATTAAGTAATACTAATAATTTATACTATACTTAGAAATTTGATTAAACAATTATTATTCAGAAAAATGTTGCCTTTTTATTTATAAAATGATACCCTATAATGTAGGCTTAAGTTATGGAGGTGTTGATATGGAACAAATTTTAGAATTATTAAACAATAATAAAATCACAGAAATTCGCAAAATTCTAGATGATAAAAACCCTGTAGATATAGCAGATTATTGTGGAGAACTCCCCAAAGAACAGTGTCTGAAATTATTCAGAATATTCCCAAAGGATATTTCAGCTGAAGTTTTTTCGTATCTATCCATAGAGAAACAACAAGAAGTTATCGAAGGTATCACCGACGGTGAGCTTACGTTTATAATAAATGACATGTTTTTGGATGATGCAGTTGACGTTATAGAAGAGATGCCGGCAAACCTAGTTGATAGGATTCTGAGAAATTCTTCTACTTCTACGAGACAATTATTAAATAGATTTTTGAAATATCCGGAAAATAGCGCCGGAAGTGTAATGACAGTAGAGTATATAGCATTAAAAAATACTCTGACAGTTGGAGAAGCTATCGAATACATAAAAAAAGTAGGAATAGACAGTGCTACTTATGATACCTGTTATGTTATAGACAACCAAAGGAAACTCATTGGTGATATATCGTTAAAAAGCCTTATATTTTTGGATGATGTATTGTATATCGTAGATGTTATGGATACAGATAATATAAAGACTACGACTACGACTGACCAAGAAAATGTAGCAGAATTATTTAGAAAATATGACTTGACATCCTTACCAGTTGTCGATAATGAAGATAGATTAGTCGGTATGATTACGATAGATGATATAGTAGACGTAATAGATCAAGAAAATACAGAAGATTTCCATAAGATGGCTGCTATGGCTCCATCAGATGAGGAATACTTAAAAGAGTCTATTTTTTCTCTGGCAAAGCACAGAATAATGTGGCTTTTAGTACTTATGGTTTCGGCTACTTTTACCGGTAAAATAATAAGAAGATATGAAGATGTCTTGCAATCTGTAGTTGTTTTGGCTGCTTTCATTCCGATGCTCATGGATACCGGTGGGAATGCAGGGTCTCAATCATCTACTTTGATAATACGCGGAATAGCTCTTGGTGAGATAGGATTAGAGGATGTATGGAAAATTCTTTGGAGAGAATTTCGGGTTAGTTTTGTAGTTGGGCTGGTATTAGCAATTGTAAATTTTGCCAGAATTTTTTTCTTTGATACTACAGGGCCAATGGTAGCTTTAGTGGTTTCAATAAGTTTATTCATAACAGTTATATTGGCTAAAGTAGTAGGTGGAGTATTACCAGTGGTTGCTAAAGCTTGCAAATTGGATCCGGCTATTATGGCTAGTCCCTTGATTACAACAATTGTAGATGCTTGTGCTTTAATGGTATATTTTGGATTTGCTACTCACTTGTTGCATATAAAATAGATAAAAAATAAATATAAAATTTAACATAAAAAAACTCCATAAATAATATCTTATGGAATTTTTTTATGAAAATTATTATTAAAAACATATTTTTATTTTATAGCGTTATCCCTGATTTAAATATAGCCATTTCTCTGAAATTATTTTTTTCATTATTGGCTTTCTCCCCATTTATTACTTTTACAACATAATCTATAAATTCTTCCGTAAGATTGCTCATGGAAATATCGCTACTAACCAACCTTCCCGCATCAAAATCTATCCAATTTCTCTTTTTTTCAAATAAAGGAGTGTTAGTTGAGATTTTTATAGTGGGAATATAACCACCATATGGATTTCCTAGCCCTGTTGTAAATAATACTATATGACACCCAATAGCAGATAAAGCCGTAGTAGCTACCAAATCATTTCCGGGTGCACTCAAAAGATTTAATCCTTTTTCTTTTATTATCTCTCCA
This sequence comes from Fusobacteriaceae bacterium, assembly GCA_031289425.1. GTDB lineage: Bacteria > Fusobacteriota > Fusobacteriia > Fusobacteriales > Fusobacteriaceae > JAISST01. The sequence continues at coordinate 51,745 of JAITPM010000055.1, read as the reverse complement.
TATTTTAATACATCTATTACCTTGGAAGTACCAGATTTTTGCGTACAGCCGAGGGATTTATCCTCTAGTGTAGTTATTCCACCTCTTTTATTTCCTGGAGAAGGATTTTCATAAATTTGTTGATCATGTCTTATAAAATATTCTTTAAAATCATTGATTAATCTTACACATTTTTCGAATGTTTCCACATTTTTGCATCTTTCCATCAAAATAGTCTCGGCGCCAAACATTTCAGGAACCTCGGTCAAGACAGATACCCCGCCTATAGAAACAATATAATCAGAAAATTCTCCTAACATTGGATTTGCAGTTATTCCTGATAAACCATCAGAACCACCGCATTCCAAACCAAAATTTATAGAAGATAGGGGAGCTAATTCTCTTTTGTCATTTTTCATATTCTCATATAGAGATAAAAGAATTTTTTTACCCTCATATATTTCATCTGAGACTTCTTGACAAACCAAAAATTTTACTCTGCTTTCATCATATTCTCCCAAAGTTTTTATAAAATCATTCATCTGATTATTTTCACAGCCAAGTCCCAGTACCAATACTCCACCGGCATTCGGATGTTTTACTGTATTTTGCAGGATAGTTCTTGTATTTATATGGTCATCCCCCAGTTGAGAACAACCATAATCATGTGTCAAGACATTTACTCCATCTATTTGCAAATCTGAGACTTCTTTTAAAAATTCATTCATAATTGTTTGACCAATAGCATTCACACATCCAACAGTTGGTATTATCCATAGCTCATTTCTAATCCCGACATTCCCATTTTTCCTTTTGTATACCTGCACATTTCTATTTTTGCTAGAAAAAGTACTTTTTATAAATTTGGGTGAATAAGAGTACGAGTTCAAATCGCTAAGATTAGTTTTTGTGTTGTGAGTATGAACCCATGCGCCACTTTTTATATCGACTATAGCATGGCCTATGGGAAAGCCGTATTTTATAATATTATCATTTGCTTTTATATCAGTGATAGCTATTTTATGACCTCTTGATATGTTTTCTGATAATTTTATTTTATTATTATCTATATTTATTATCTCATCTTTTTTAAAATCTTTCAAAAGTATTATAACATTATCCAAAGGATTTATTTTTATAAATTCTTTCATTACTTTACCTCATCCAACGCTTTTTTTACACCTATTGTATCGATTGATTCAAGATATTTAGAGACAGTGTCTGTCATATTTGGAATAGTATTTAGATCAACATCCCAATGTTCTTTTAATCCCAAAACATGAGAGGCAATTTTCTTATAATCATTAGTTTTCCATAATTCATTATACATATCTAAAAATACTTTATCGTCTTTTATGCCGATATTTTCTCCATTTTCTCGTATGCCTTTATAAAATCTTATAAGGGCAGCCAGAGCAAAGCATAATCTTTTAGGAATTTGGTTAGTTCTTTTTTGTGTTTCCAATACTTGAGGTAGAATTCTAGTTTTGTATTTAGACATAGAATTCAGCGATATATCAATAAGCATATGCTTTATATAAGGGTTTTGAAACCTTTTTATTACGTCTTTTTTGAAATTGATAAGCTCATCTTTATCCATATCTATAGCAGGAATTATTTCTTCATCTATGGCTCTTGCAATAAAGGTTCTGATATCATCATTTTCTATTGCTTCTCTTACAGTGTCGATACCATATAGATAAGCAACCGGTACCATAGCCGTATGTGAGCCATTTAAAATACCTACTTTCCTCAATTTATAAGGTTTTAAGTCATCTACTATCACTATATTTAGATTTAGCTTATCCAAGTGCAATTCCTTTGTCAAGATATCCTTTGGACCTTGTATTACGAATAGATAAAAATATTCTCCGGTAGTCATAAAAGTATCCTTATAACCCAATTCTTTTTCCAATTCATCTTTTTCAACACGTGGATATCCTGTTACTATTCTATCTACCAATGTAGAACACCAGATATTATCGTCTTCCAACCATTTTACAAATTCTTTTTCCAATTTCCAAAGGTCTGCATATTGCAAAACTATTTTTTTTAGTTCAGCACCATTATAATCTATCAATTCACATGGCAGTAAAATAAATCCCTTATTTTTATCTCCATTAAATGCTTTAAATCTTTCATGTAAAAATCTAGTTAATTTTGCCGGGTATGTATTTTGCGGTTTATCATCATATTTATCTTTATCGCTATAGGCAATCCCTGCTTCTGTAGTGTTCGAAAAAATAAAACGAATATCCGGGTTATACGCCAATTTTAAGAATTCATCAAATGATTTATAGATCGGAATTTCCCTATTTACAGATGAAATAATCCTGTAATTTTTTACCGCTTCACCATTTTCATTTATTCCTCGTAGGATTGATGTATAGAGTCCGTCTTGTGTATCTAATAAGGGTAATGTATCGCTATCAATAGGTCTGATTACAACAACTCCGGCATTTAAATCTGCTTTTTTGTTGAGTATATCAATTTGCCAATCGATAAAACTTCGTAAAAAATTACCTTCCCCAAATTGAATGATTTTTTCCGGATATTTTGGTAAATTTAATGCTTCTCTGCTTAATTCCATTTGAACTCCTCCTAATATTAATAAAATTTATAGTTAGTAAATAATATATATTAAATAATAATTTTAATTAAGACATTTTTACTAGAATTTTAAATTTACTTCCATCATTATGCAAAAGTACATTGAAAGCTTCTATTGCATTTTCTTTATCATATATATCGCTTATTATATGGTCTATCTCGACAGAACCGGAAGCAACTAAGTCTATTAATTCCACAAAATCTTTTTTTAGCGAATTTCTCGAACCATATATATTTAATTCCTTTTTCAATAGAATAGAATGATTAAAAGTAACTTCATTTTTTCCATTTCCAATCAAAATTATATCAGCACCAAACGCTGCATTTTCTATACAATCAAGAAAGGTTGCCCCATGCCCTACTGCTTCTATACAGATATCAAAACCATTTCCATTTGTAATTTCTTTTGTTTTCTCAGATAAATTTTCTTTTGAAACATCAATAATTCCATCTACACCAAATTTTAATGCATTTTTTAATCTCTTTTCAAACATATCGGCTACATAGACTTTAGCACTTTTTAATTTGGCAGAAATAGCAGCAAATGTTCCGATAGCACCGGTTCCTATGACTAATACTTTAGAATCTTTTTTTACATGACCTCTGTTTACGGCATGGTAACCTATAGAAAAAGGTTCGATAAGTGCCAAAGTTTTGGCTGATAATCCCTTTCCGAAATATATTCTTTCTATTGGCATAACTATATATTCAGAAAAAGAACCATCTCTTTGTACTCCCATTGTTTCATTGGAAGTGCAGGCATTCAAAATACCACGCTCGCAAGAATAACAAGTTTTACAGTTAAAATAAGGATTAGCAGTTACTATATCGCCAACCTTTAAATTTTTATCGTTTTGTTCGATTTCTACTATTTCAGCAGAAAATTCATGCCCGGGGATTCTAGGGTAAGTTGTGAAAGGCTGATTTCCAGTAAAAGTAGCTACATCCGCTCCACAAATACCGCAATATTTTATTTTAAGGAGTGCTTCTCCTTTTTTGGGTTTTGGGATTTCTTTTTCTCTCAATTCTATTTTTCCAGGTTTTTCAATAAAGACAACAATCATTTTTACCTCCAGATTAAAATATACACATATATGCCTATATGTATATTTATACCAAATAAAAAAAATTAATGCAACAACTTTTGATAAAAAAACATTGACTTTTGTTTTTTTTTACAATATATTAAAAATACAAAGCAACGTGATAAAAAATACTTTGGAGTGGTAAAGTGAAAAAAAAGATTATTTATAAGGAAATAAAAGAAAAAATTATAAGCGGGAAATTTGCTCAGGGAAGTCATATTAACGAAAAAGATATAATTGAAAACTATAAAGTCAGTAGGACACCTATACGAGAAGCCTTAAATTTGTTAGAAATAGAAAATTGGATAAAATCAGTTCCAAGAAAAGGGTACGTTGTTACTGATATAACATTTTCGGATATAAAGGATTTATTTCAAATAAGATATGAGCTCGAACCTGTATTTTTAACTATGGCATTTAATTATTTTGAGAAGGATGAATTAGAAAATCTAAAAAATGAAATAGAGAAACTCAAAAAAGAAAAAAATTATGATGCTCTAAGAGAGATAGATACGGAATTTCATTTGTACTTAATAAAATCAACTTATAATAAATTTGCAACAAAAACTATGGAAAATATAAATGATCATATTAACAGAACTAGATATTTGACATTTAGTGATGAAAAAGAAACTACAAATTCGGCTAACGACCATATAAAGATAATCGAAGCCCTAATGGAAAAAAATTTAGATAAAGCTTTGGATATATTAAGAAAACATATAGATAGGAGTCAATTATATTTTATTCGACATTTTAATTTCAAAAAATAAAACTGTATTTTTTACACACTAAAAGTACTATAATAGAATTTTTAGAAATATTATTGACTAGTTTTTGTTTATATGTTATTCTTATAAAATAAGATATTTTTATGTGTGCTATATGAATTTTTATCTCTTTTTTAAAAATACTTATAGACCGAAAATTTTAAAAAAAATTTTATAGGAGGATTTTACATGAAAAAACTAATTGTATTGTTAATGAGTATCATAATGACGTTCTTATTTCTTGCACATGGTGCTAATAAAGTTGTCTCTATACAAATAGGTTATGAAAATAACCCTGGAGAACCTTTCGATCAAGCATGTAGAGAATGGAAAAGATTGATAGAAGAGAAAAGTAACGGGACTATGAAAGTAGAGTTATTTCCTTCAAGTCAATTGGGTTCAAAAAATGATTTGATAGACCAAATGATAGCGGGAGATTCTGTTATTACTCTTGCTGATGGAGCTTTCTATGCCGATAGAGGTGTAGCAGACATGGGAATAACTTTTGGTCCTTATTTCTTTGAAACTTGGGATGAAGCATGGAAATTGGTAAAAAGTGATTGGTGGAAATCGCAAAGTGATCTGTTGGAACAAAAAGGATTGAAAATAGTTGCTGCTAATTGGATTTATGGAGACAGACATACATTATCAAGAAAACCAATAAGAACTGTAGCTGATTTTAACGGGCAAAAAATAAGAGTCCCTAATAATTTGATACAAGTAAAAGGACTTGAAATAATGGGAGCTACACCTACTCCAATGCCATTAGGAGAAGCTTATACTGCATTGCAACAAGGAACTATAGATGGGTTAGAAAATCCTCTACCGGTTTTATATAATGGTAAATTCCATGAAGTAGCAAAATATTTAACTTTAGATGCACATGTTAAAAATTTTACAACTTTAATTTGCGGGACAATATTTTTTAATACATTAACTCAAGAACAACAAAAAGTACTTTTTGAAACTGGAGAAGAGGCAGGAATATTCAACAACAAATTGCAAGAAAATCTTACTAAAGAAATGTTGGACAAATTCAAAGCTGAGGGTGTAGAAATCATAGAGGTAGATATTGCTAAATTCAAAGAAAAAGCTAAAGGTTTTTATGAATTGCCGGAATTTACATCTAAATGGTCAAAGGGTTTAGTTGAAGCTACAGATAAAGCTAAAAAATAGGTTTTTATATGTCCGTCCTAGATAATGTTTTAGGACGGACTATCATTAATTTTGAGAGGAGAAAAATTTGAAAAATAATACATTAGAAAAAATTTTAAATATTGATCTTCTATTTGCTGGCACGGCACTGATTATATTAATAATAGTGACATTTATGGGAGTTATAATGCGTTATTTTATCAATGATCCGATTATATGGCAAGAAGAAATACAATTGTTTTGTTTTGCTTGGATAACTTTCTGGGGAGGAGGAGCAGTATTCAGAAATGGAGGTCATATAGCTATAGATGTATTAGTCGATTTATTTCCGGAAAAAATAAGGAAAATTATAGATATAATAGTATACGTAGTGGTTCTGTTAATTCTTCTATTTTTGTTTATGCAATCTTTCGTATTGGTAAAGCAATTTTATGTCACTAAAAGAATAACTAATATTTTGGGAATTCAATATTATATAATATATGGAGCATTGCCTTTATGTTGTGTTTTAATGATTATAAATTATAGCATTGCTGTATATAAGAAGCTAAAAGGAGGGATAAAATTATGAATGTTGTAGCTATTGCATCAATAGTCATGTTGATATTATTATTTTTAAAAGTTCCGGTTTTCGCTTCTGTATTGGGTGGTTCTATGACTTATTTTGCATTGATGCCTAATGTAGCGACCAGGATTTTTGCTCAGAGGATAATTGCAGGGATGGAAAATATCCCATTATTGGCAATACCATTTTTTGTATGTGCTGGAGTATTTATGAATTATTCTGGTGTTACCAAGAGAGTTATGAATTTTTGCGAGGTTATATTGGGTGGAGTCCCAGGTGGACTAGCACAAGTTAATATTTTATTATCCACTCTAATGGGCGGACTTTCAGGATCTAATCTAGCGGATGCTGCTATGGAAGCAAAAATGCTTGTTCCAGAAATGGAAAAAAAGGGGTTTTCAAAGGAATTTTCATCTGTAATTACTGCTGTATCTGCTATGATCACACCGCTAATACCTCCGGGAATTGCAATGATAATATATGGCTCTATAGCAGGGGTTTCTATAGGTAAATTATTTGTAGCAGGGATAGGCCCGGGACTCCTACTTTGTATTACAATGATGATTTTAGCTGGATTTATTTCTGCCAAAAGAGGTTATACAACAAAAATAAAATCCAAACTTACTTTTTATGATTTTCTCAAAGCTTTTTTAGCAGCCCTTCCGCCATTATGCCTTCCAGTAATAATAATAGGTGGAATAAGATTCGGAATATTTACACCTACAGAGGCAGGATCTGTAGCTATCGTTTATTCTCTTTTATTGGGATTGCTCTATAAAGAAATGAGATTTAAGGATATATTGCAGGGAATAAAAGAAACAATATGTACTACTGCATCAATAATGTTAATCGTGGGGGCTGCTTCCTCGTTTGCTTGGATACTTACTAGAGAGCAAGTTCCTCAAAAAGTTACCGAATTTATAGTGGGCTCTATTTCAAATAAATATGCCTTTTTAATGATAGTAAACTTTTTATTATTGTTTATTGGGATGTTTATCGAAGGGAATGCTGCTATGATAGTCTTGGTACCATTATTGGCACCGGTAGCTAAGGCATACAATATAAATGAAATACAATTTGCGATGACATTTATTTTTAACATGGCTATCGGATGTGTTACTCCTCCTATGGGAACGCTGATATTCGTGACCTGTGGAATCACAAAATGTAAAATAAAAGATTTTATAAAAGAATGTATTCCCTTTTATTTTCTATTATTTGGATGTTTGTTATTACTGACTTTTGTTCCATTTTTTTCAGTAGGAATTGTAAATTTATTTTTCTAAAATTCATATTATAAAATATATCTTAGAATTATTTCGTTCTAAGATATATTTTATAAATAAAAACTATTTAATAATTAAATAAAATTTTTTAAATAAAAAATTAATAAAAATTTTTTTAAATACATATTTTAGATAATTTTAAGAGTATAGAAATTTTTTTTATTTTTATTGATTTTATAAAGAAAAATATTGTTAAATTATGATAGATGTGATAAAATTGTGAGGTATTAAACTTTAATCTATGGAGGAGAGTACGTATGAGTTTTTTCGGTTTTAAAGGAGGAGTTCATCCTAAAGAAAATAAAACCCAAACTAAAGATGAAAAAACCGTAGTTATGAAGACACCGTCAATGGTATATATTCCATTGGTGCAACAAAATCCTGGCATTCCAGTAAAACCTATAGTCAAAGTAGGGGACAAAGTATTGAAAGGCCAAAAAATAGGGGATTCAGATGCATTCATGACGACGCCTGTACATTCATCAGTAAGTGGAACTGTCAAGAAAATAGAGGATAGAGCTTACCCAATAATGGGGGCTATAGTTTCGACTATTTGTATTGAAAATGACGGAGAAGATACTTGGGCAGAATTAACTAAGTTGGATGATTGGGAAAAAGCAAGCAAAGAAGAATTACTTGCGATTATTAGAGAAAAGGGTATTGTCGGCATAGGTGGAGCTACATTTCCTACCCATGTGAAATTAAACCCGCCAAAAGATGCAAAAATTGATACTTTACTATTAAATGGAGCTGAGTGTGAACCATACTTAAATTCTGATAATAGGCTTATGTTAGACGATCCACAATCAATAATTGAAGGAATAAAAATCATCAAAAAGATTTTGGGAATCACTAATGCTATTGTCGGAATAGAAGAAAATAAGCCGAGAGCAATTGAAAACATGCAAAAAGCGGCTGCGGGAACAGGAATCGAAATCGCACCACTGAAAGTAAAATATCCTCAAGGTGGAGAAAAACAATTAATAAAATCTGTGTTAAATAGAGTTGTCCCATCAGGTAAACTACCATCTGCAGTAGGGGCTGTCGTACAAAATACAGGTACAGCAGCAGCTATTTATCAGGCGGTTGTAAATGGTATTCCATTGATAGAAAGAGTAGTAACTGTGTCTGGTAAGGCAGTAAAAAAGCCTAAAAATGTGAGAGTTGCAGTGGGAACTTTATTTTCTGAAATACTGAATTTTTGTGAAGTAGATAGAGAAAACATATACAAATTAATATTAGGTGGTCCTATGATGGGTATGGCACAATACTCAGAAGAAACCCCTGTAATAAAAGGAACATCAGGATTGTTGGCTCTTACTAAGGAAGAAACTAACGCATATGAAACAAGAAATTGCATATCTTGCGGAAAATGTATCGGAGTATGCCCAATGGGCTTGTTGCCTTTGAATTTTGTTCAAATGGTAATAAAAGGAAAATTTCAAGAACTAGGACCAGCCAATATATTGGATTGTATGGAATGTGGTTCATGCGCATTCGTATGTCCGGCAAATAGACCGCTGGTAGAATCAATAAAACTAGGGAAACTAAAATTAAGAGAATTAATGGTGAAAAAATAGGAGGGGACTTTTAGTGGCTAATTTATTAAACATGGGGCCATCGCCTCATATTAGAACATCAGAAACTATAGAAGAAGTAATGTATGACGTGGTAATAGCATTATTACCAGCGCTTTTTGTTGCTATTTATGTATTTGGAGTTAGAGCACTTGTATTGGTAGTCGTTTCGGTTCTTACATGCCTTGCTACAGAATATGTGTGTTCCAAGTTATTAGGAAAAAAACCGACGATATTGGATGGAAGTGCTATAATAACAGGCATACTATTTGCATTTGTACTTCCTATTACGATATCTATCCCAACAGTTATTGCTGGAGCTGTAGTATCGATATCATTGGGAAAAATGGTATTTGGCGGATTGGGCTTCAATGTATTCAATCCAGCTTTGGTCGGAAGAGCTTTTGTACAAGCTTCTTGGGCTGCAGCTATAACAAATTTTAGTGGTATTCATAAAATCGCAGGAGTTTTTAGATATGATGTACTAGTAAGTTCTGTACCAGATAAAGCAGGTAACGCAGTATATCTAGCAGGCCCTACTGTACTTACTGCTATGAAAAGCGGCCTTGATGTCGAACACTTGACTACGGCTATTATAAATCAAGGCGGAAATCCTTATTTACAAGCATTTCTTGGTAAAATGGGAGGATGTATTGGAGAAGTATCATCACTGGCTATTTTATTAGGCGGACTATATTTAATCTATAAAAAACAAATAGATTTTAAAATTCCTGTAATCACTATAGGAACTGTTTTTCTATTGACTTGGGCAATGGGAGCAAACCCACTTATGCACATATTTTCAGGTGGATTATTCTTAGGTGCTTTCTTTATGGCGACTGATATGGTGACTAGACCGGTTACTTGTCTGGGAAGAGTAATATATTCTATTATGTTGGGAGGACTGATATCTCTTATTAGAATAAAAGGTGGATACCCAGAAGGAACTGCCTATGCTATATTAATAATGAATGGAATCACACCTCTAATTGAAAGATACACCGGCCCTAAAAAATTTGGTGAGGTGAAAGCAAATGAAAAATAAATTTTTACGTTATGGAGTAGTATTATTCATTATTGCTGCTGTATCTGCTGGAGCTCTCGCTTTTATCAACAAAATAACACTTCCTATAATTAGAGAAAATGATAGAAAAACGCAAGATGAAGCAAGGGCGGCTGTTTTGGCAGAAGCTAAAGAATTTAAGATTTCTGAAAAGAAAGAGGTAGAAAACCTTGAATTTATCCCCGGATATGATGGAGATAAATTGGTCGGTTACGTTACTACAGTGACTGTAAAAGGTTATGGAGGACCGGTAGCATATATGTTAGGAATAACGTTAGATGCCAAAGTTGCTGGGCTTAAGGTAGTATCTAGTTCTGAAACACCCGGACTTGGAGATAAAATTAATGGTGAGGAATGGCAAAAACATTGGAAAGGGGCAAATAGTGAATATGGTTTCACAAAAACTGTAGATGCATTTGCAGGAGCTACTATTTCTCCAACTGCTGTTTATAGTGGGATAATTAGGACGTTGACTCTTTTCAAAAAAGAGGTGAATAAATAATGGATAATCTAGAAAAGAAAAAAAGTTGTTTGACAGTATTATTAGATGGAATAATAAAAGGGAATCCTACATTCGTATTGGTACTGGGGATATGTCCTACATTGGCGGTTACCAACGCAGCAATAAATGGTTTTTCTATGGGAATGGCGGTTATATTTGTACTGGTTTTTTCAAACATGTTTATATCGATGTTTAGAAAAGTTATACCGGATCAAATAAGAATACCGGCTTTTATCATGATTATAGCATCACTGGTTACTATAGTGGAAATGGTAATGAAGGCATATACACCACCACTGTACAAAGCTTTGGGATTATTTATTCCTCTTATCGTTGTAAATTGTATCATTTTGGGAAGAGCAGAAGGCTTTGCTTATACAAATAATGTACTTGATTCTGTATGTGATGGTATAGGTTCTGGACTTGGCTTTACACTTGCTGTTACTTTTCTTGGTATAATAAGAGAATTGGTAGGAAATGGTAGTGTATTTGGTCTTGGACAAGAAGTTATAACAAAAGTATATAATCCTGCCTTGGTAATTGTTATGGCTCCAGGTGGATTTCTTACTCTTGGGCTGGCTATGGCAATCATAAATTACGTGAAAGACAAAAAAGCAAAGGAGGGGAAATAAAAAATGAATGAACTAAGTATTTTTGGTATTTTAATAACATCAATATTTATACAAAATATTATATTTGCAAAATTTATAGGATGTTGCCCTTTCTTTGGTGTTTCTAAAAAAATAGATTCTTCTATAGGTATGGGACTAGCCGTAATATTTGTTATTACTTTGGCATCAGCGATAACATGGCTTGTATATGAATTTTTATTGAAGCAGTTTAATTTACAATATTTGAGAATCATCGCATTTATTTTGGTTATTGCTGCTCTTGTACAATTCGTTGAAATGGCAATAGCTAAGACATCACCGGGGTTATATAAGGCATTAGGTATATTTTTACCACTTATCACTACAAATTGTGCTGTACTTGCTGTTGTTATTATAAATGCAGATGAAGATCTTAGATTTATAAAATCATTGGTAAACGGTGTCGGAGTTGCGGTAGGATTTGCAATGGCGCTTTTAATACTTGCCGGAATAAGAGAAAAACTAGAATTTGCTGATATACCAAAACCATTTCAAGGTCTTCCTATATCTTTTATGTTAGCTTGTATTTTGGCTCTAGCATTTATGGGATTTAGTGGAATGCAAATTTAAATTTGGAGGGAAAGAATATGAGAGAAATTATAGAGCCTGTATTGATATTAGGTAGTACAGGTTTAGCAATGGGATTGTTTTTAGCCTATGCGGCTAAAAAATTTGAAATTCAAGTAGATCCTAAAATAAGTGCTATTCTTGGTGTGCTTCCAGGTGCCAATTGTGGTGGATGTGGATTTGCAGGATGTGGAGGATATGCATCAGCTGTTGTAAATGATGGAGCTGGATTAAATTTATGTGCTCCCGGTGGTGGTTCAGTAGCTGGAAAAATCGGTGATATAATGGGGTTGACTGTAGATACCTCTGGAGATAAAAAAACAGCTAGAGTGCTTTGTCAAGGGCATAAGGTAGCTAAAAAATTTACTTTTGATGGTACACTTAATACATGTGCTGATGTGGCTATGTACGCCGGTGGAGACAAAAATTGCAGATATGCATGTCTTGGCTATGGTGATTGCCAAAAAGTATGCCCTGTGGGAGCTATATCAATAGGAGAAACAGGGATTGCACTAGTCGATGAAGAGAAATGTATTGCATGTGGACTATGTGCTAAAGCTTGCCCTAAGGCTGTTATAGCGATAACTCCTGTTATTAAAAAAGTAACTGTAACTTGTTCTTCAAAAGATAGAGGACCTATTGCTAAGCAAGCTTGTGAAACTGCCTGTATTGGCTGTAGTCTTTGCGTTAAGTCATGTCCAAAGGAAGCAATTGTAGTAGCAAATAATTTAGCAAAAATAGATCCTGAAAAATGTATAAATTGTGGTATTTGTGCTACTAAATGTCCTACTCATGCTATAGTTAATAATTTTAAAAGACCAGTAAAAGCATCAGTGAAACAGCCTGCAGCAGAAGCTACACCAAGTGTTTAATTATAAAATTTAAATTAAAAAAATTTAAAATTTTATATGTTTTATGGTATTATATAAAAAAAGCATTCAAATTTGTTGAGTGCTTTTATTTATATAACTATAAAGTAATAGGATATGATAAAACTTAACCACAATTAAGGATGGAATAATGGAAGAAATATTAATAAAATCTTTAGGATTCATATTTATAATTTTTCTGGGATATACTCTAAAAAAAATCAAGTTTTTTGATATGACTGAATATAAAACTTTGGTAAAAATAGTTATGAATATTACACTTCCATCAGTTATAATATCGGGTTTTGTAAATTTTAAAAAAGATAATTCATTGTTTTTAATCATACTTATAAGTCTTGGATTAAATATCATATATATGCTTATAGGCATATTTTTATCAAGAAATAAATCCAGAGATAAGAAAATTTTATATATAATAAATTTTCCGGGATATAATATAGGGAATTTTTCACTCCCATTTATTCAGAGTTTTTTGGGAGATATAGGTATTGTAGCTGCATGTATGTTTGATATTGGAAATGCTTTGATAGTAACGGGAGCTTCTTACGCTGTGGCATCTGCAATATTAAATAACAAGAATAAGGGAGAACTTAAAGAAATAATAAAAAAAATAGCAACTTCTGCACCACTTATTACTTATGTCATAATGCTTACAATGGTATTTACAAAGATACCTATCCCCAAAATGATAGAGACACTGGCTGGGACTATCGGACGCTCGAATAGTTTTCTATCAATGTTTTTAATGGGAATGATGCTTGAAATAAAATTTAAGAGGGAATATTTCGAAAATGCAGGAATAATTATAATTATTAGATTTATAATTGCTTGTATAGCTTCAATGTTTTTGTATAAATATTTACCTTTAACTTTGGAAGCGAGAAAAGTAGTAGCAATATTAATATTTTCACCACTTTCTAGTTTAGCACCGATTTATACAGAAAAAGCTGGAGGGAATAAGGAAATTTCAACTTTTATGGGGACATTTTCGATATTTTTAAGTTTGGTGGTAATAATTATTTTGATAAATGTTTTGATAAGATAGGGAGTTAGATGTAAAGTTAAATATTTACTTATTATTTAATTTATGAAAATTTTATTTTTCACAAAAAGCAAATCCCTATTGTTCATCTGATTCTAACAAGAGGATATATCATCTTTTATTTCAATATTAACATCCATACAAAATTTTAAAATCATTAAAAGAAGATACTACTATTTCTCCACACTTAAAATTTGCAAATAAAATATCATCCAGAAATTTATATTTTTTTAAATCATCTATTGTTAGATTTGTATCTTCTACAATATCATGCAATAATGCGACTACTTTTTCTTTATATTCTTTGACATGAAACATAACATATAATGGATGAAAAATATAACGTCTTCCGTCCTTATCTTTTTGATTGAAATGATACTTCATACAGATGAACAACACTTTTATAAATAACAATTTATCACTTCCTATTATTTCTGAATTCTGCAGCAAAGCAGGGAAAAAATCTTCTTAAATCCTTATATATTCAATGTTTTAAGAGTTTTATAAATTACAAAAAGTTGTAGTATAATAAGTTTTTCATAAAATATATTCCATTAGAAAGTGTAAAAAAAATTGGTGTTGATACTATATTTAGGTATCAACACCAATTTCATATCTCTTATCTTATTGATGGACTAAAAGTAGAAAATAATACAAGAGGTTTTTTGCCAGTATTTTTAATCCCATGGGTCATTCCTATAGGCGCTTTAAAAGCAACTCCTTTTTCTATTTTGCGCCATTCAGTATTATCTAAAAACTCGCCTTCTCCCTCCACTACATAGAAAAATTCTATAGCTGTTTCGTGTATATGTGGAGTAATCTCAAAATTTGGCATAATAACAACTTCTACATTGTTCAACCTATCGTTATCTTCACTTGAAAAAAAGTGTTTCGTAAATACTCCATTAAATGATGGATGGTTTACATATTTTGCTGCTTCAATAATATTTCCTTTCATCAATATTCACTTCCTATGAATTATTTTGTATTAATTTGTTCTTAATTTAAAGAACTTAATATATTTTACACCAATTAAGCATTTTTGTAAATCTTTAATAGTTTTAACAAATCCATAATAAATCATTGCACGAAACCCATAAATAATGTAAAATTATAAATATGAGTATTTTCTATATCATACATAAAAAGTTAAAAAGGATTAAAAATATCATGAAAACAATGAAAAAGATAATTTTTACCATAACCTTTTCTTTTATAACTCTTTTTACTGCTATGGGTAATGAAAATTTTTATAATAATTTGGCAGATGCGGCATTTTCTCTTACAAAAGAAAATGTTTATTATGACCCAAGTTATTTTAAAATAGATTATCCCAATGGAGATATTCCAGCAAATAAGGGTGTATGTACTGATGTAATTATTCGTGCATATCGGAAACTCGGGATTGATTTACAGAAAGAGGTTCATGAAGATATGAAAATAAATTTTAAGAAATACCCAAATATCTGGGGGGTTATCTAAGCCAGATAAAAACATAGAGGTGATGCATAATCAATGATTACAATAAAAAACATTTCTTATAGTTATCAAAATAGTGAATTATTATTTGATAATATAAGTTTTACAATAAATGAACATGATAAAATAGCCCTGATAGGTCACAATGGTATCGGAAAATCGACTCTTTTAAAAATTATTTCAGGAACCTTAAAACTAACATCAGGAGATTTATATATTGATTCAACGCCATACTATATCCCACAAATTTTTGGACAATTCAATCATCTAACTATAGCACAGGTTTTAAAAATCAAAGATAAATTACAGGCATTACGAGAAATTATAGATGGGAATATAACAGAAAAAAATTTAAATATTTTAAATGATGACTGGACCATAGAAGAGCGTTGTCGAGAAGCACTAAATTATTGGAAATTAGATGAATTGAACTTATCACAAAAAATGGAATCACTGAGCGGAGGACAACGAACAAAGGTATTTCTCACAGGTATCTATATTCATAAACCGGATATTATTTTATTTGATGAGCCAAGTAACCACTTGGATGATGATGGCAGGCAGCTTTTATATGATTTTATTAGCAAAAATCCTGCTTCTATGCTTATAGTGAGTCACGATAGGACATTACTAAATTTAATCGACAGTATCTATGAATTAACTAAAAAAGGAGTAAACATATATGGTGGTAACTATGATTTCTATCAAAAACAAAACCAAATCGTAACAAATGCTCTGAATGATGATATAAAAAATAAAGAAAAAACCCTAAAAAAAGTTAAAGAATTGAATAGAAAAACATCTGAAAGGAAATCAAAACTGGATGCCCGAGGAAAGAAAAAACAAGAAAATGCAGGCATACCCAAAATTATTATGGGAACATTAAAAAATAATGCAGAAAATAGTGCTGCACGATTGAAGGATACTCATACTAAAAAAATTGGAGCTATATCCAAAGAATTAATAGAATTGAAAAATGAGTTGCCCGATATTGATAAGATGAAGTTTCGGTTTGATAATTCATCCCTTCATAGGGGGAAAATATTGTTTAATGCCAAAGATATCAATTATGGATACAACGATAAATTACTCTGGGCAAAACCATTGACCTTTCAGATAACAAGTGGAGAAAGAATAGCTCTCCATGGGTCTAACGGCTCAGGGAAAACAACTCTTATCAAAATTATACTGGATGAATTGCAACTGAAGATTGGTAGTGTTTTTAGGGCAGATAACAGTTACGTGTATATAGACCAAGATTATTCTTTGATTGATAACAATCTCAATATTTATGAACAGGCTCAAAAGTTCAATTATTCAATTTTACTTGAACATGAAATAAAAACGGAATTAGATAGATTTTTATTCACAAGAGATGTATGGTATAAATCTTGTGGCATACTAAGTGGTGGCGAAAAAATGAGATTAATGCTTTGTTGCCTTTCAATAAGCAATAAAGCTCCGGATATGATTGTTTTGGATGAACCCACAAATAATTTGGATATACAAAATATAGAAATTTTGACTGCTGCTATCAATGAATATAAAGGTTCCATTATTGTGGTATCTCATGACAAATATTTCCTGGAAGAAATAAATATCGAAATAACAATTAATTTAGAATAATTAAATTGGGGATAATTAAAAAATATTATAAATTATAATAAAAATACCTATAATAGGACGTTTATAGGTATTTTTATTATTTTCTAATCCATAAACCATGAGATTGTTCCTTTAACTAGGTCAATTCATTTTTAAAAATTATTTTATCTATTAATTTAGGTTTGCGATCACTTCTTGGTATAAAGTCAATAAGATTAACAACTTATTTTTATAAATCAATTCCAAACACAGTTTTTATCAAATATACATCATCAGCAATTTATTAGATTTATTTAATGATTTTATACCTCATTACTTGCTGATAATAATTGGATTATTCTTTTAATACTGTCGCAGTTCCAGATATTACTTCTTTTCCATCTTGATTAGTACAAATAGTTGATAATTTGACCCTATTTTTTTCTGGTATTAATTCTGTTATTTCAGCAGTTGCAGTAATTGTATCACCAAAGAATACAGGTGCTTTAAATTTAAGTGTTTGTTCAAGGTATATAGTACCTTCGCCAGGTAGTTTTGTTCCAAGCACAGCAGAAATGAGACCTGATGATAACATTCCGTGTACTATCCTTTTTTTAAACATAGATCCTTCCGCATATACTTGATTAAGATGAGCAGGATTTACATCTAATGATACCCCAGAATATAATATAACATCAGTTTCAGTTATAGTTTTTGTAACAAAACCTTTTAATCCGACTTTTAGATCTACAAATTTCATATTTTGCCCTCCCTAATATTATGCCAGTACAACTTTCAGTTATTTTTTAATAACATTCTAAAATAGTATATTAAATTTTTTTTATTTGATTTTATATACTATTTATCTCAATAATTCTATGATTTAATTGTGTTTTATATTTTTAAACCTGGTCTAATAAATTTTTAAAATTTTCTATAAACAGCAATTTTCATAATTTTTTACGAGACAAAAACATGCATAACCCCAAAAAAATTATTCTAAAAAATTTATGGCTTTGTTTTTAAATATCATATTAATTAGTTGTTAAGTCTATTATATAATATATAATAGATGATTTGTCAAATTAAATTATAAACATTATTAATAATTTTTTTATCGTCACAACAAAAAAATTATCAGTGCCCATAAAAAGTTATCTTGCAGCTATGTTATGAATTTTATTCATAACAAGCTATTAATAAAATATATAGAAAAAATTTTATTTTTAAAATAAATAATTTGAAACAAATAAATTATTTATTCATTTAAATCTATTTTTGACTTTAAAGTTTAATTTAGGAACAATTTCAATAATATATTATATATATGCAAATCAATATTTTTGTATTTATATTAACTTTCAGCATATGAAATAATTTCATAGAAAATTATGAAATAATATCGTTTTCTTTTTTTTCATTCTTGTAATATAATTTTATTATAAAATTTATGTATGTTTTGTCCGAATTACAAATACATATTCTTTAGTTGCTGATTTATTATATTTAAAAAAATATGTATTAATTACATATTTATTATTAAAAAATATTTTTATATTAGATTAATTTTATGTAATTTACATATGCTTAAAGCACAATATAAATCACTAAAGGAGGAAATATGTTTGGAATAGTCGGGATTATTTTAGGTTTATTATTACTTGTATATTTATCATATAAAGGATATTCAATTATTTGGGTTGCCCCTGTATCAGGATTATTAGTAGCAATAATCGGATTTGGATTTGATGGAAGAGCTATTTTGAATTCGTATTTAAAAGGATACATGCCTGCTTTAGGAGCCTTTGCACAATCTTATTTCCCATTATTTTTCTTAGGAGCTGTTTTTGGGAAATTGATGGAAATCACTGGCTCTGCCAATGCAGTTGCCCTGATATTAGTAAGAATAGTTGGCGCCAAAAGAGCTCTTTTAGCAGTTATAATAAGTTGCGGAATATTAACATATGGAGGAGTATCGTTGTTTGTAGTAGTGTTTGCAATATACCCTCTTGCTATATCTTTATTTAGAGAAGCAAATTTGCCTAGAAGGTTAATTCCCGGAGCTATCGCACTTGGAGCTTTTACTTTTACAATGACTGCTTTTCCCGGTGCACCACAGTTAAATAATATCATTGCTGGTCAAAATTTTAATACGACTCCTTATGCCGCTCCTATTTTAGGAATTATTGCAGGATTAATAATGTTTTTTGGTGGATATTTTTATTTGCTTTGGAAGCAAAATAAAATTATAAAAAATGGAGAACATTTTTCAGAACCTTCAGTAGAAGTCGTTTTGAGAGATAGTAATCAATTACCTAGTCCTATTTTATCAATTATTCCATTAATTGTAGTAATAATATCTCTATATTTATTTATAAAATTTGTATTTAAAGATTTAACACCGGCAGAAGCCGTTATTCCTGGAAGTGTATTATCACTTTTATGTGGAATTATATGTACAGTAATTTTTAATTTTAATATGCTTGTTGGTAAAAGTAAAGATGGAAAATCGTCTAATGGTCTTATAAGAGCACTTAATGAAGGTGGAAACGGATCAGTTATGGCCATACTAAACACTGCTGCGGCTGTCGGATTTGGTGGGGTTGTAAAAATTGTTCCCGGGTTTAAACTATTAACTGATATATTATTAGGAATGAAAGCGAGTCCTCTTATTTCTGAAGGTATAGCAATAACATTACTTGCAGGAGCTACCGGATCTTCTTCCGGTGGAATGGGAATAGCATTGACTGCCCTTGCGCCTCAATATTTGGAAATGGCCAAACTAAGTGGATTGAGTCCGGAAACATTGCATAGAATAGCTACAGTAGCATCTGGCGGATTGGATTCATTACCACATTGTGGAGCAGTCCTTACACTACTTGCAGTTACGGGAATGACCCATAAAGACTCTTATAACGATATCGGAATGGTTACGTGTATATTACCCATAGTTGCATTAGCAGCAATAATTGTTCTTGGAACTATTGGAGTCGTATAAATATTAAATGTCTTAATGAATCCTCAAAAATCATGGTATAAAAATTTTATACCATGATTTTTATTTATTTGTAATTCAATTTATTTAACCTTTATTTAGCTATTGTAAAAAAATACATTGATTTTTTTTGGTTTATAATGTATGATATGTTAGGCATGAAGGTTGAAAAGTCCTTGAAATATATCTTGAATATGTCAAATATAAAATAGCAATCACAACGTGGACATATCTAACCAGCCAAGAGGAGATTAACTATGAAAAAATTTTTAACTGTAGTAATGCTTGTCATTATCGCTATGACTAGCTTTACATCCTGTACAAATGAAGAAATACTCGGAGCAGGTCTCATTACTACCGGTGTTTTGGTCGCTGCCAGCAATCCATCTCCATCATATAGCGCTCCTAGAAGGACTCATTATAGAAATCCACCTAGAAGAGGTTATCGAAGGGGTCGTTATTAATTCATGAATTTTACAGTTAGAACAAAAAAACAGATTTAAAACCATATAAATTGGTGGTTCTAGACTGTTTTTTTAATCAGATATGATATAGTATGTTTATTTTATTTAACCTTTATTTAACCACTTGAAATAAACATATTGACAAAACTTTATTTTAGAGTTATACTACCAATAGAATCTATATAAAACTTAATATTAAAATAAATTATTATCTTCAGGGCAGGGTGAAATCCCCGACCGGCAGTATAGTCTGCGAAGCTTTTAGCTTGATTTGGTGTAATTCCAAAACCGACAGTAGAGTCTGGATGAGAGAAGAAATGATGATTTTTTATTCATCTTTTATCATTGTTAATATGCCCAGAAATATCTGGGTTTTTTATATTTAAGGAGGAAACATGAAAACATTAGAAGGTAAATATTTAGGAAAAGGATTAAAAATAGGAATAGTAGCTGCAAGGTTTAATGAATTTATAACAAATAAATTGGTAGGAGGCGCTGAAGATGCACTTACTCGTCATGAAGTGAACCCTGATGACATAACTATAGCATGGGTGCCCGGTGCTTTTGAAATACCATTAATTGCAAAAAAATTAGCTGATTCAAAAAAATATGACGCAGTATTAACTTTAGGTGCAGTAATAAAGGGGTCTACTCCTCATTTCGACTATGTATGTGCCGAAGTATCAAAAGGTGTAGCGACAGTAGGCTTAGCGAGCGAAATTCCTGTATTATTTGGAGTTCTTACTACGAATTCTATAGAAGAAGCAATAGAGAGAGCCGGAACAAAAGCCGGAAATAAAGGATTTGATGCAGCACTTTCTGCATTAGAAATGGTAAATTTATTAAAGGAGATGTAATTTTATGGACGATAGTGTCTATATGGAAAAGGCTTTAGAATTGAGTATCTTAGGTACGGGTCATACGAGTCCAAATCCATTGGTAGGAGCTATAGTTGTAAATAATGATAAGATAGTCGGTAGCGGTTATCATAAAGAATATGGAGGTTCTCATGCAGAAGTTTTTGCTCTAGATGAAGCCGGTGATAAAGCAATGGGGGCGACACTTTATGTCACGCTAGAACCATGCTCACATTTTGGAAAAACTCCTCCTTGTGCAGAAAAAATAATTAAAATGGGAATAAAGCGTTGCGTTGTTGCTATGTCAGATCCAAATCCAAAAGTATCCGGAAATGGGATAAAAATGCTAAGAGATGCAGGAATATCTGTAGAAGTAGGACTATTAAAAAATAATGCAATAAAAATAAATAGGGTTTTCCTAAAATATATAACGACTAAAATTCCTTTTTTATTCTTAAAATGTGCTATCACTTTAGATGGTAAAATAGCTACATATAGCGGTGATTCCAAATGGATAACCAATGAAGCGTCTAGAAAAAAAGTCCAATATTTAAGGAATAAATATATGGGGATAATGGTAGGAATAAATACAATTATTTCTGACAATCCTATGCTTACAGCTAGGGTTGAAAATGGTATTAATCCTTATAGAATTGTAGTTGACCCAAATTTAAAAATTGATTTAAACAGCAATTTTGTTAATTTTAAAGATAATAAAAGTATAATAATAACATCTGAAAATAATAAGAATCATAAAAAAATATCATTATTAGAAAATAAAAATATAAAAATAATATTTCTACAGGGAAATGATTTTAAAATTTCTGATATTCTTTATCAAATAGGAAAACTTGGAATAGATTCTATTCTGTTGGAAGGTGGTAGCAATATTATATCGAGAGCTTTTAAGGAAAATGTTATAGATGGTGGAGAGATTTTTATTGCACCCAAAATATTGGGAGATGATAAGGCTCTTCCATTCATAAAAGGATTTGATATAGAAAAAATATCACAGGGAATAGAATTGAAAAATATTAAATTTAACACATACGAAAATAATATATCGGTTGAGTTTTACAAATAAATATTTTATTAAAATAAAAAATATTTATTATGAAAAGGTGGTGGTTGGTATTTTTACTGGACTTATAGAGGAAATAGGGGAAGTTATGTCTATAAAAAATGATAGAACTTCATTAAAAATTAAGATAAAATGCCAGAAAGTATTAAAAAATAGTAAAGTTGGAGATAGTATCGCAACAAATGGTACTTGTCTTACAGCAATAGAAATTGGTTCTAATTATTTTGTAGCTGATTGTATGCATGAGACAGTCAAAAGAACTAATCTTAAACATCTTAAAAATGGTAATAAAGTAAATTTGGAAAAATCAATAACATTGTCTACTCCTCTTGGGGGACATCTAGTGACTGGGGATGTGGATACAGAAGGGACTATAATAAATATTTCAAAAGATGGAATAGCAAAAATTTATGAGATAAAAATAGATAAAAAATATATGAAGTACATTGTAGAAAAAGGCCGTGTTGCTATAGATGGTGCCAGTCTTACTATAATGGAATTATCTCCTGAGACCTTTAGTGTTTCTCTGATTCCTCATACACAAGATATGATTATCTTGGGGAATAAAAATATTTCTGATTTGGTAAATATTGAAGTTGATTTAATAGGTAAATATGTAGAAAAATTACTATTTTCAGAAACAAAATCAGAAAATAATACGAACGACATGAATATAAAAAGTGGAATTTCAGCAGAATTCCTTTTAAAAAATGGATTTTAAGGAGTTGGTCTAAATGTTTAACACAATTGAAGAAGCATTGGAAGATTTAAAAATTGGCAAAAACATACTTGTAGTAGATGATGAAAAAAGGGAGAACGAGGGAGATTTAATATGTGCGGCAGAACATGCTACTCTCGAAAATGTGAATTTTATGGCCAAATATGCCAGAGGCCTTATATGTATGCCAATGTCTCATGAATATGTAGAAAAATTACATCTTCCACAAATGTGTGTGGAAAATACAGATAATCATTGCACAGCATTTACAGTATCTATCGACCATATAGATACTACTACCGGAATATCAGCCTACGAGAGATCTATCACTGCAATGAAAGTAGTCGAAGATGGAGCAAAACCTCAGGACTTTAGAAGACCCGGTCATATGTTTCCATTACTCGCAAAAGAGAGAGGTGTTCTCGAAAGAGATGGGCATACAGAAGCTACAGTGGATCTTTGTAGGCTTGCAGGTCTAAAACCTGTAGGGCTATGTTGTGAGATTATGAGAGACGATGGAATGATGTGTAGGTTAGATGATTTGATTCCATTTGCCAAAGAGCATGATATAAAGATAATCTCTATTAAAGATTTAATAAAATATAGAAAGAAAACTGAAAAATTAATGAATATAATTGTATCCGCAAACTTACCGACTCCTTTTGGAGAATTTCAGTTAATCGGATTTGATAATAAGCTTGATGATAAAGAACATGTTGCTCTTGTAAAGGGGAACTTAAAAGGGAAAGAAAATATTCTTATACGTATACATTCAGAATGTTTTACCGGGGATGTCTTGGGATCTTTGAGGTGTGATTGCGGCTCTCAATTGCACAAAGCTATGGAAATAATAGACGAAAAAGGAGAAGGAGTTGTATTATATCTCAGACAAGAAGGCCGCGGCATAGGTCTTTTGAACAAGTTAAAAGCTTATACTTTACAAGAACACGGTGCAGATACAGTAGAGGCCAATGTAGAACTTGGATTTGACCCAGATATGAGAGATTATGCTGTTGCTGCTCAAATAATAAAAGCACTGGAAATAAAATCTGTAAAAATATTGACTAATAATCCAGAAAAAGTCAAAGGATTGGAAGAATATGGAGTATTGGTCACTGGAAGAGAACCAATAGAAATTGGATGTAATTCTATTAATAAAAAATATATGAAAACGAAAAAAGATAAAATGGGACATCTTCTTCACTTTAACTAATATATTAAATAAAAATCTATTATAAAATTTTTAAATAAATATTTATAATAGATTTTTTATTTTTATGCGTATATTTGCAAATAAATCTTAAAGTTTACTAAAATATTTTTCTTTTTCTTCCTCACAAAGATTCAAGAAAAGTTGCATAGGATTTGAAATATATTTGTTTTTTTTCACTATTAGGGCTATATTCCAAGGAAATTCCGGATTTTTTATTTTTATTAACCTTATATTTTGAGAATTATATTTTTTTACTATCAATCTTGGAAGTATTGTTATGCCATGGTTTAGAGAAACCAACTCTACAATATAATCCCATTGCGAACTTTTCAGAGTGATATTCGGATCAAATCCCGCATCATTACAATATTCTAATATTTTATCATGAAGCATATAGCTTTCATTTAAAAGAATAAAGTTTTCATTTCTTAAATCAGATATTGAAATTTCTGACCAATTGGCAAAAGAATGATGTTTGCTGACAACAACAATGCAATCAGAAATAAAAACAGAATATTTTTTAAAATTATATGAATTAAATGGAAGAATAACAACACCAATATCTATCAAATCTTTTTCCACAGAATCTTTTACTATATTAGCTCCAACTTCTAATATATTTAAATTAATATTTTTATACATACTAGAAAATATATGAGCTATTCTTGTAAAATAAATGGTACTTATAACAGGTGGAATGCCTATGTTTATTGTTCCTTTTTCCAAACTTAAGCTTTCATTTAGCCTATCAAAAATTTCGTGAATATTTTTCAATGATGATGTACCTTTTTCTAATAAAATTTCTCCTTTTTCAGTTAACTTGAAGGATTTTGATGTTCTATCTATCAATTGCAAGTTAAGTTCATTTTCAAATTGCTGTACAGCCTTACTTAAAGTTGATTGACATACATATAAATTTTTAGAAGCTTTTGTAAAACTTTTTAATTTTGCTACTTCTAGAAAATACTCTAAATGGGCTATATTCATAAAATACACCTCTCTATAGTTTTGGATAAATAAAATATTAATATTTAAGAAACAATATTGTTTTCATCTTTGACATTGATATAGTATTATTATAACATCTACTTTGTATCTATGTCAAAAAATAAATAATAATTGTATATTATTATAATTTAATATCGTATTTTTATTTTCTAAACAAATAAATAAAAAATAAAATTGTTACCAATTTACAATTTCTAATTGATAGCAACCTTATTTTTTAAAACAATTATACAATAAATATAAACTACAATAAAACTAGATTTACTATTAGAAATAAAAGTATTTAATGATTATTAATATTAAAACTAACTTATCGCAAAATTCATCTTAATATCCGGACAATTCTTTACATATTTTTTCTGCTGTATCCGCATCATTTAATATATACAAATGAATTCCGTCCACACCTTCTTTTAATAATTCATTTCCCTGATAAATAGCATATTCAATACCTGCTGACCTGAAAGATACGGGATCATTCCCATATTTTTCTATCATTATCTCGACAGCCTTTGGCACAGATACTTTACAAAGATTTACCATTTTTAAAATTTTTTTTTTATTTACAATCGGTATTATTCCAGCTTCGATAGGTACAGAAATCCCAATTTTATGCGCCGCTTCCAGGAATTTATAAAAATGTACATTATCTAAAAACAATTGTGATATCAAATGTTCTGCACCAATATTAACCTTATGATGTAAATATTTTATATCCTCATTAAAACTTTTCGCCTCTTGGTGCCCCTCTGGATAACATGCCCCACTTATATGAAAGGGGCTGGAGGACTTGATATGATAAATTAAATCAGAAGCATGAAGAAAATCTTTTTGAATCTCTATACCAGGCACTTTATCTCCTCTTAATGCCAAAATATTTCGAATTCCACTATCCCATATTTCCTGCAGTTTTATGCTAACCTCTCTTTTTGTCAGATGAATCCCCGGCAAATGTACCAAAGCTGGAATTTCATATTCTGTTTGGATTTTTTTTGCAATTTCAAGAGTTACCTCTGTTTTCTCACTACCGCCTGCACCGCAGGTAATGCTTATAAAATCAGGGTTTAGCTTTTTTAATGCAGAAATGGAATTATAAAAAGTATTATAGGACGTATTATCCTTTGGAGGAAAAACTTCAAAGGATAATACTTTCTTTTTTTTAAAAATTTCTGAAATATTCATATCATAAATTGTCCCTTATATTTTTTGCGGCCTTTACCAAGTTTTCTAGACTAGGAATAGTCTCCTTATTATCTCTTGTTTTTAGCCCACAATCTGGATTGACCCAAAGTTTTTCTTTTGGAAGTTTTTCTAACATTTTACTAAGTGCAGTCTTAATCTCTGTGATACTAGGTACACGAGGTGAATGTATATCATAAACCCCTGGACCGACTTCAGTCTTAAATCCGGCTGCTTGCAATGCACCTATGATTGTGAGATCTGAACGGGATGCCTCGAAAGAAATCACATCAGCATCCATAGCATCAATATCTGGGATGATGTCATTAAATTCGCTGTAACACATGTGCGTATGGATCTGAGTTTTAGGTTTTACTCCACTATGTACTAACCTGAAAGTAGGCACTGCCCAATCCAGATATTCACTGTGCCAATCTGTTTTTCGTAAAGGTAATTTTTCTCGCAATGCAGGCTCATCTATTTGAATAATTCTGATTCCGTTTGCTTCCAGATCCAATACTTCCTCTCTGATAGCAAATGCAATTTGTAATGATGATTCTTTAAAAGGTATATCTTCTCTAGGGAATGACCAATTCAGAATTGTAATCGGACCGGTCAACATCCCTTTTACAGTTTGTTTAGTTATGCTTTGAGCATAGACAGAATATTCTACAGTTATAGGTTTTAATCTAGAAATATCTCCCCATATAATAGGCGGTTTCACTCCACGAGTACCATAGGATATTACCCATGCTTTTTCAGTAAATAAAAATCCATCAAGACATTCTCCAAAGTATTCTACCATGTCGTTTCTCTCGAATTCTCCATGAACAAGTACGTCTAGGCCAATGTTTTCTTGTAAAGCTATACATTCTGCAATTTTTTCTTTATTAAAATTCTTATACGCAGTTTCAGTCAGTTCTCCTTTTCGGAATGCAGCTCTATTGATTCGTACATCATCAGTTTGTGGGAAAGAGCCTATAGTTGTAGTAGGTAACAACGGAAACTTAAATTCTTCTTTTTGTATCTTTTCTCTTTCTGCAAATACCGGTAATCTTGTAAAATCTTTATCAGTCAATTTTTTAAGTTTAGATTGAACATCTACATTTGGTGTAATTCTTACACTTTTAAAAATGTCTATATTTTCTTTATATTTTATATGAGAAATAGGATCAGAAGATGAAATAATTGCCTTGAGATCAGAAAGTTCTTCTAGTTTTTCTTCCGCAAAAGCAAAATGTTTTTTATATTCTGCATCTAAATGTTTTTCATTTTTCAATGTATATGGTACATGGAGAAGGGAACAAGAAGTATTTATAACAATATCTTCAGTATATTTTGAAATTTCCTTCAAAAGCTCAATTGTATTTTTATAGTTATTTTTCCAAATATTTTTACCATTTATAACTCCTGCAAACAAGATTTTATCAGATGCAAATCCATATTTTTGCAAAAGTTCCAGGGATTTCTTTCCTTCCAAAAAATCTAATCCAATTGCATCTATTGGAAGTTCTATCAATTCTTTGTAGATATCTCTTATATCTCCAAAGTATGTTTGAATTAATACTTTTAAGTTTGTTTTTTTAGTCAAAAGTGATTTATAAATCTCAAAGAAGAAATTTTTATCTTCATCTGTCAAATCAAAAATCAAAGCAGGTTCATCCAATTGTATCCACGAAACACCTAATGAATCTAGTTTATCGATAAAAGTTTGGTATGCAGTTAAGAGATCTTTCACAACATCAGCAGATTTCTTATTCTCTGTAAAGCGTGTTAATTTTAGTAGTGTATAAGGACCTATCACAACTGGTTTTGTCTCAATTCCAAGATTTTTAGCTTCTTTATATTCATCTAATGGTTTGGTACCTACAAGTTTTATCTCGACATTATCATCAATTTCCGGTACTAGATAATGGTAATTAGTGTTAAACCATTTTTTCATAGCAAGCGCTTTTACATCACCTGCTTTGCCTTGGTATCCTCGTGCCATGGCAAAATATGTTTCTAAATCTGATAAACCTAAATCACTGTATTGCTGTGGAATGATATTGAATAATGCGGCTGTATCAAGCAACAAATCATAGAAAGAAAAATCATTGGAAGGGATAAAATCCAATCCACTGTCTTTTTGAGTTTGCCAATGAATTTTACGAAGGTTAGCTGCAGATTGTAAAAGTTCCCCTTCAGTCAATTTCCCTCTAAAATATTTTTCAGTCGCAAACTTTAACTCTCTTTGGGCGCCTAATCTAGGGTATCCAATAATTGATGTTTTCATTAATTCACTCTCCTATTTGTATTTTTTAATTATTTTTTAACGTAATAATTTTATAAATAATTTTTAATGTGTTGTTTTTCTAACTATCAAATTTCCGATAAATTGGATAATAGAAACAAATATTAAAATTATAAACACAGATACATAAATAATATCATTCATATATCGATTTAACCCATACCTTATTACAAAAGCACCGAGACCTCCACCTCCTACGGCTCCTCCCATAGCGGTAAGTCCCAACAAACTAATTGCAGTGATAGTAGTAGATCTGGCCAATGCCGGGATACTCTCCCTCCAATATACTCTTACCATTATTCCCAATGGGGATACACCCATTGATGCAGCTGCTTCTATTACTCCTTTATCGACTGATGACAATGCCAAATCCACTTGACGAATAAAAAAAGGAGTACATCCTACAATAAGAGGAAATATTGCACCTTTTACTCCGATACCTGTGCCTACTATAATTCTTGTAACAGGAAGCAATGCCGCAATTAAGATTACAAAAGGAATCGACCTAAATAGATTGATAACATTATCAATACTTTTATGAATAAATGTATTTTCTAATATGTTTCCCTTTCGTGTGACCACAAGGGTAGTTCCCAAAGCAATTCCTAAAACGAACGAAAAACCCCCTGAAATAGAGAGCATTACAATAGTTTGTTTTATGCTTATTACAAATTCATCTGTATATTCAATCAAATTTGGCAATAATTTTATTATGAAATCATTTTCCATCTTTTAGCACCTCCACACCAATATTCAGAACTCTCAATTCACTTATAAAGGAATTTTGTTTTTCTGAATTACCACTTAATATTACTATCAAAGCACCAATTACCTGACCTTGGATGACTTCCACATTCCCAAAGATAATACTTACATCTACTAAAAATTTTCTTGAAAGGGAAGTGATAATTGCTTCTTTTGTATTAGAACCTAAAAAATCCAATCTCAGTAATTTTTGGTTTGGGTTTAAAGTGACTATACTGGCTTTTTCTTCCAATAATTCTTCTATTCTGGAAAGGTTTGTAGTTGTATTGATAAAATCTTTTGTTATTTGAGCTTGTGGTTTTGCAAATACTTTTTCTACAGGGCCTGCTTCTACGACTTTGCCATCTTCCATAACAGCAACTTTATTACATATTTCTTTTATTACTGTCATTTCATGTGTTATAATTACAACCGTCAGATTTAGCTTTTTATTTAAATATTTTATTAATTTTAAAATAGATTTTGTTGTCTGTGGATCTAATGCACTGGTAGCTTCATCACAAAGTAAAATACTGGGGTTGTTAGCAAGAGCTCTCGCTATGGCAACTCTTTGTTTCTGACCACCACTTAGCTGGGAAGGGTAGGTATCTCTCTTATCAGAGATACCTACTAAATCCAAAAGATCTGTGACACGTTTATCTATTTCACTTTTGCTTATATTATTATACCTAAGTGGAAATGCAACATTTTCATATACAGTCCTTGAAGCGAACAAATTGAATTGCTGAAAAATCATTCCAATTTTTTCTCGCTGTTTTCGCAATTTTTTTTCTTCGAGTGCTGTTAATTCTATAGAATCAATCCATATTTTTCCGGATGAAGGTCTTTCCAGTAGGTTTATACACCGTACTAATGTACTTTTACCGGCACCACTATATCCTATAACTCCGAATATCTCCCCACTATCTATATTGAGAGTGACATCATTTAGAGCTTCTACATCCCCACTATCAGTATAAAACTTTTTATATATATTTTTTAACTTAATTTTTGTTGTTCTTAATTCACTCATTCTTTAGCACTCCCCAAGCATTTCTTCAAATATTTTTGTAAAATTAGTATTTATGAATTTTTAGGTATTATACGAGCAGATAATCTCGTAATTTAAATATTTACCAAACCGGAATTTGAGAACCTTTAGATTGTTCTATAATGATTTTTTTAACTTCATCAGTGTGATATATAGCAATTATTTTTTTCGCAATTTCATTATCTTTATCTTCTCTACGTACGGCTATTACATTAACATATGGATTTTCTTTACTTGCAATTTCTAGAACTATATGTTTTCCTATTATTCCGGCATCTACTGCAACTCCGGAATTGACTGCTGCCAGAGCAACTTCTGGTAAAGAACCTGGGATGTTTACAGCTTCTAATTCTACTATTTGGTAATTATGTGGGTTTTTAGTAATATTCTTTACTGTAGGAACCCAACCAGCTGCATCATCAACTTCTATTAATCCATTTGCTTCTAATAAAATAAGAGCTCTTCCACCATTTGTAGTGTCATCAGGAATCACTATTTTATCTCCATCTTTTAATTGATCGAATGAAGTTATCTTTTGTGAGTACAATCCCAATGGGGCATATACAGTATCAGCTATAGGTATTATATCATAACCAAATCTTTTTATCTCATTATTTAAATATGCATAATGTTGAAATGCGTTTAAATCCACTTCTTTATCAGCCAAAGCTCTATTTGGTAATGGATAAGAATCGAAAACAACTAGAACCAGCTCAATATTGTCTTTAGCTATTTCTGCTTTTATATAATCCCATTGCTTCAAAACATTTCCATTAAGCCCTACAGTATATTTTATAGGAGCTGCTTTCTTATCGCTACCGAATATATTTGCACTAAACCCTATTAAAATAAATAAACTTAAAATTATTGATATTAATTTTTTCATATGTTGTTCCTCCTAGGTTTAAATAAAATTTATAATATATTTTAAAAATTTATTACCAAAACTATAGTTACATTCTGTAATGTTTATTCGAACATTTAAACGTTTGTGTTCTTAAGTCAAGTATCTTTCATAGATGCTCCTCCTAGAAATAAATGGTTTTATAATTATGTTTTTAAAGACAATCAGATATTTTTATGATAAAATTTACGTATAAAAAAAGAAAACATTGATTAACGTTTTCTTAGGGAAAATTATATTATTCTACCAAAAATCTATATAGTGATATATTAAATAAAAAATTAGCTCGCTTTATATTTATACACTCTATTATATTAATCCCTAAAAATATTATATTTTTATTCTTCTTAGGGATAACATAGATAATAATTATTAAACTATTTAGCATTTATAAATTACAAAATATTTTATCTAATCGTAATTTAAATGCAAAACATCTAAGCATCCCTCTTCTGCATGACACACATGCTGCAGCACATCATCATTGGGATACTTTCTTTTGCTAATAGAGTAACAAAATGAAAAAAAGTCATTGTAATTTTAGAAAAAATTACAATAATTAGATTAAAGATAAATATTTTTATTAAAGTTAATAAAACAAAATTTTCCATCTTTAGACAACTCCAACAAAATAATAAAATCTTAATCAACTTTCATTTTAAAACTTTTTGATTGTGTTATTATATAATAATATTTTAACAATGTCAAACATATTTTTATATTTTTTATCAAAAAAATATTAAAAACCTATGGACTTTTTTTATCCTATGATGTACTATAAAATTGTTTAGAAATTATTTTGGGAGAAATAAGAATGATACTATATGATTATATTTTAAAAAATGGTAATATAATAGATGGAAACAACAATGACTGTTATATCGCTGATATTGGTATTGTCAATGATAGTATAAAGTCTATAGGTATTTTATCCGAGTGCGATGCTAAAAACACCATTTATGCCAGTGGCAAATTTATAACACCCGGTTTTATTGATGCTCATTCCCACGGAGATTTAAATTTATTTGATGTATATGCCAAAAATCAACTTTTGCAGGGGATAACTACTGAAATAACAGGACAATGTGGTGAAGGTATCTCTCCGAATAATGGAAAAATTAAATATATAGCAGCAATAGAGGGGAATAATTTTGAACAGAAAATAAAAATTCAAGAAATCAATGAAAAATCAAAAACTTATAAAGGATTTTTTGAATATTTACAATCAAATAAATTTGGTGTAAATATTTTGCCTCAAGTTGGGCATGGAGCTATTCATAATACTGCGATGGGAAATAGTAGTGATATTCCCAACAGGGAACAAATGAATAAAATGATTGATCTCTTGGGAGAAGCCATGGAAAATGGTGCAATTGGCATGTCAGCGGGATTAATCTATCCGCCGGGCTCTTATACGGGTAAAGAAGAATTAATAGAATTATGTAAAATAGTATCAAAATATAAAGGACGATACTCCACACATTTGAGAAGTGAGGGAGATATGGTCATAGAAGCTGTCAAGGAAGCTATAGAAATAGCGGAAAAAACTGGAGTTAGACTTATTATATCTCACCACAAAGTGAGCGGTAAAAATAATTGGGGAAAATCTGTTGAGACTTTGAAATTGATTGATGATGCAATAAAAAGAGGTGTTGATATATGGTTAGATCAATATCCGTATACAGCAGGAGCTACAGTTTTATCGGCTATAATTCCAACTGAATTTATAAGAGCAGGAAATGATAATGTGCTAAAAAATTTGGAAGATCGTATCTATAGAGGTGAAATTAAAAAATTTATTGAATCCAATCGAAGTTCTGGTGAAATCATACTAAATAGCGCTGGCGGTTTTAGTGGGGTTATTGTAGCGAAATATGAAGAAAATCCTGAATATGTTGGGAAAACAATAGAGAGTCTATCTCTAAATTTACAAAAAGATCCTTATGATATACTTTTTGATATAATACAGAAATCAAATGGCCAAGCAATGGCTGTGTACAATCTTATGGATGAGAAAGATGTCATCAGAATTATGAAATATAATAGAACCACATTTGGGACGGATGCCACTCACAGCACCTATGCCAATCCTTTTGGGCATCCTAGAGCTTTCGGTACATTTCCTACTCTAATAAAAAAATATGTATTAGAAAAAAATATTTTAACATTAGAAGAAATGGTTTACAAGGCATCAGGATTAACGGCTAAAGTTGCAAAATTAAAAAATAGAGGATTAATTAAGGAAGGTTATAGAGCGGATATTAATATAATTGATTTAAAAAAATTAAGAATAAATTCTAGTTATGAAAATCCAAATGGTAATAATTTGGGCTTCGATTATGTATTTGTAAATGGACAAATAGCTGTAAAGGACGATACATATAATGGTGTATTGGCCGGTAAAACATTAAGTGTTTAAAATATTTATATATATGGAAGGTGATGAAATATTATGGCTAAAAGAATTTATGAAACAAGTACTGTTTTTGCTTTTTCAACAGATGATAGTGATAAACATGAAAAAGCCCATGGAAATCCTGCTCTTATTGTTTTTGCTGATGAAATAAGTGTAGAAGATAAGGGGAAAATAACTAGTCAAGCTAGGATAAGTATCAATAGTGAAGACCCTGTAATACTTCCGATTATTGATTTCATACGGGTAAATGATTTAAATAAAAAAATCTTTGATGTCGAGTATTGGTTACCTTTTAGGGAAGTACCGGTATGTGGTCACGGGACGATAGGCGCAGTCAGAGCAATTATTGATAGATATGGATTGAATGATGGGAAAGAACATGAATATACCTTTAATTTAAATACAAAAAAATTTCCTGTAAATGTTGATTTCCCACAATTGAAAGTAAAATCTGATGGTAAAACTTTTAAATTGGAAGTGGATGATGTTACATTTCCAGAGCCTTTATCTTCTGACGATCCGGCTTTCCATTTGATAAAACAAGAACTCAAAGGAAATTTTATTGATGGAACGCTTTATTTTACACCATTGCAGGATTATGTTTGTGTATGTAAGGATGCCAAGCAACTAAGGAATACAGTGATTCCAGTAGAAAAATTGATAGAATTACGCAATATAAAGAAAGAAGAAAGAAATTATCGACTATTTGTAGCAATGGCTCCGTCAGATATTGAAGGATATGATTACGAGACTACCGTTTTTTCTGATGAATTACCTGAACCAGTCTATAAAGATCCAGCATGTGGTTCGGCAAACAAAGAAGTCCCAAAATTATTGAGACTTACAAAAGGAAAAACTGGATTTTTTAAAGAAAAATTTGAAAATGATGAAAATATTAGTCATTTTAAAATGTTTTATCCTTATAGATTTGCTGATGAAACTGCTAAAATAAAGGGCGTAAAAGGTGGAGTACAAGAAGTTGATTATGATTATAAAAATAGTAAAATAACAGTTATAGGCAAAGTAAGCAGAGGGAAAAAAGGTACAATTGAAATAGATGAAAGTGAAAATGCTATTTTTTATTAGAATATTATTTTTTAATAAAACACCTATTTATTGATTAAAAATTTATTTATTGACAAAAATAATAATAAAAATTTGACAAAAGGGTCAAAATATTATAAAATAGGTTCAATTTAGTATTGATAGAATATATTTATATTGATATATTTATTGATATTATTGATTATTGATTATAAAAATTACAGGAGGATATGAAATGAGAAAGTTTATTAACACTTTTTTTTCTTTTACATTATTGGTTATAATACTATTTACTGAATTTGGTACATTAAATGCGAGTGGAACAAAAACTGAAAATAGTGAATTAATCGTAGCACAACAAACTGATGCCAAGACATTGGATCCATCTCTTACGACAGATGTCTATTCTCAGAATCTTACTTTAAATATTTACGATAGGCTATTTGACTGGACAGCAGATGTAAAGATTGAAAATACGCTGGCAGAAAGTTATGAACAAGTGAACCCTCTGACATTGCAAGTAAAAATTAAAAAAGGTGTAAAATTCCATAATGGAGATGAGTTGACTGCCGAAGATGTAAAATTTTCTTTGGAGAGAAGTTCTAAAGCTCCTGCAGTAGCTAGTTTCATGGGAATCATTGATAAAATAGATATAGTCGACCCTTATACAGTAAACATTGTAACAAAAAAACCATTTGGGCCATTAATTGGTAATTTGGCACATGGAAGTGCTGCTATACTTAATAAAAAATATGTAGAATCTGTAGGAGATAAAGCATTTTTTGAACCTCTAGGTACAGGACCATTTAAATTTGATTCTTGGAAAGCCGGCGACAAGATTTCTTTAAAAGCAAATAAAGAATATTTTAGGGGGGCACCAGGTGTGGATGCTGTGACTTTCCGTATAATTCCTGAAGGTACAAACCGTTGCATAGCCCTTGAAACTAAAGAGGTAGATATAGTATTTGCAGTATATCCTGTGGATATGAATATAGTAAAAAGTAAAGACTACCTGACATTACATGAAGTGCCTTCTTTATCCACAACTTATATAGGAATAAATTTTCAAAAAACTTATTTAAATGATTTGAGAGTTAGAGAAGCATTGGCGTATGGGATTGATTTACAAGCTATTGCCGATACTGCTTATCAAAAAGCTGCTATTGTAGCAGACTCTTTTGTTCCTCCAGCAGTAATGGGGGTCAATAAAAATCTGCAACATAGAAAAAGAGATGTGGCAAAAGCAAAGGCTCTCCTAGCTGAGGCTGGTTATAAAGATGGATTAAAGCTAAAAATGTGGGTAAATGAAAATCAAGCCAGAAAAGATGCCGCTGTAATTATGCAGGATCAATTGAAGGAAGTCGGAATAGATTTATCTATAGAGGTATTAGAATGGAGTTCTTATTTGGATAGAATCAGCAAGGGAGAACATGATTTGTTTATTCTTGGATGGCCTACTTCTCCTGATCCAAACGAAACTATGTATCCAATATTCCATTCGGACAACTTTGGATCTGGCGGAAATCGTTCTTTCTATAAAAATGAAAAAGTTAACGAATTGCTAGACAAGGGCAGTGAGACTTTAGAAATAGAGAAGAGAATACCACTCTATGAAGAAGCTCAAAAGATTGTCTATGATGATATCGCAGTATTGCCAATTGTTTACCCTAGTGATTTTATGGGAACACAAAATTATATCAGCGATTTTGAACCAACTCCTAGAAGTGTATTTTTAATAAGAAATGTAAAGAAAAATAAATAAAAATATAGATTTAAAAAATAAAATTACCTAGAAATTAGCTCTAGGTAATTTTATTTTTATAGTTAAATTTGTATTAGTTCTGATGATTTTCCGGCTCTTAATATATAACTATCAGTAGTATGCCCTATTATTTCTCTTATTTTTTTACCTGTTCCAATCACTTTATCTATATCAATTCCCGTATTTATTTTCATTTCTGAAAGCATATGAATGACATCTTCAGATGCTACATTGCCTGCCGCTCCCGGCACAAATGGACAACCGCCTATTCCTGCAAAGGAAGTATCAAAATTGGTAAATCCAGCTTGCATTCCTGCCAAAATATTGGCTATAGCAAGTCCTCTGGTATTATGAAAATGAAGCCACCATTTTATTTGTGGAAATTCTTTTTTTACAGCTGTGCAAATATCAAAGACTTGATTGGGAATCGCTACACCTGCTGCATCTGATAATGATATTTCTGTAATTCCACATGTTATGTAAGCTTTTATAATTGATTTTACATCTTCTATGGGAATTATCTTTTCCCATGGTGACCCAAATGGCATAGAAATGGAACCAGATATTCCTATATCATTTTTTTTAGCCTCTTCTACACAATTTTTGAAGCCTGCCACTGTTTCTTCTGGTGTACAATTAAGATTTGCCAAATTATGCGCTCTACTTGCAGATACATTTAATTTCACTTTTTTGCATCCACATTTTGCTGCTCTTTCTACTCCTTTTATGTTTGCAATAAGGGCTCTATATTCTACACCAATTTTTTTATCAATTCTTAAAAAAACTTCATCAGTATTTGCCATCTGTGGTACTGCCTTGGGATTCATAAAAGAACCCACTTCTATTACCATAAATCCTGATTCTGAAATACTGTTTATTATTTCTAACTTTTCATTAATTGTTAAAACCTTGAATTCATTTTGTAATCCATCCCTAGGCCCGACTTCACATAATGTTACATTTTTTTCTATATGCATATTTCCTCTCTTATCATTCTCGCTTTTCCATTTCTATTTTCTACCAGTCACATATTTATTCAAATATTCCTTTGCTGTATCCAAGCATTTTTTAGCATGACCTTTAAATCCTAATTTTGTTGTCATAGTAGAATTAGGTAATTCTATAGAATATGGAATTATAGGCATATTATTTAATATCTTCGCTACATCTATCCCACCTTCTCCCAAATAATCTCTTCCTTCTCTCATTATTCTTATTAATTCTTCTCTTTCTGATGGAATATCACTGGGTGCATCACATATTTGGCAATAATTAAAATATTTATCCGGTATTTTCAATAGATCGTTATAGTCATCCTGAGCTCTTTGTATATGATGGGTATCTATCATAATACCGGCATTTTTTCTATCCACAACTTCTAATACTTCCATGGCCTCAGATAATTTTCTTACTCCGGCTATAGGTACACATTCCAAGTCCACTGTCAAATCATATTGTTTTGCCAAAT
This sequence comes from Fusobacteriaceae bacterium, assembly GCA_031289425.1. GTDB lineage: Bacteria > Fusobacteriota > Fusobacteriia > Fusobacteriales > Fusobacteriaceae > JAISST01. Next base: position 13,744 of record JAITPM010000055.1, on the reverse strand, counting down.
CACATATTTGAGCAAATTTTTCTATATAATAATCTTTTTTATTAGTCCAAATACTATTTAATACATGCTTTGCTCCCAATTCTTTGCCTATTGCAAAGGCCTTTTCATAACTACCTACATCTGTATTTTCAATTACTCTGGCTAGCTCAATATCCAAAAGTTTTATTCCTGTGTCTCTAAATACCGATTTTATTTCATTCAACATATATTTATCATTATATAGCTCATACCTATCTTCTCCCAGTAGATTCATATATATCTGTCTTATGCTCACATAATCATAGCCACATTCTGCTGCTATTTTAGATATTTCTAAAGGAGAAGTCTTAAGTATAGTCAGATGAGCTAAAGAAAATTTAAAATTCATACTTTCACTCTCTCTTTTTATATTTTATTTTTTTGTTTTATCTTTTTTTCAAATTTTATCCTTCGAATAACTCCTTTCTCACATAATCTTGCGGCATATCTACCCCAAACCAAATTTTAAATGCTATAGCTCCTTGCCATATCATCATGTTTATTCCGTTACTTGTCCTACATCCCATTTCTTTTGCATATTTCAACAATATAGTTTCTCTCGGGTCATAGACTATATCATATACAAATAAATCCTTATTAAGCACATCTTTTCTTGATATTACACATTTATCTTCACGACCTTTCATACCAAGAGGTGTTGCGTTTATAAATAATTTTGATGCTTTTAGTTCTTCTTTTAAAGTTTCTTCGCTGTCATCTAGTATTCTAACTTTTACAGTTTTAAATGTTGTATCTATTATTCTTTTTATTTCATTTGCCAATTCTTTGTTTACTTCCTTGATACAAAGCTCTCCTACTCCTTCATAGGCAAGTTGGATAGATATAGCTCTTCCAGCTCCACCGACACCACAGAGCACTACTTTTTTTCCTCTAAACCCCACATTTTGCTCATCGAGAGAAGCTATAAAACCTCTGCCATCTGTATTATAACCCGTTATTTCTTTCGTTTTCGGATTGATTTCTATCGTGTTTACAGACCCTATTATTTTGGCATCTTCCGATATATGATTCAGATAATTCAAAACTGCTTGTTTGTGTGGAAAAGTAATATTTGAACCCTTGGCATTCAAGATTTTTAATGCATTTATTGCTCCATCCAGTCCTTCTTCCATAACTTCGAAACATAGATACACATAGTCCAATTTTAATTTGTCAAAAGCTGAATTATGCATATGAGGAGACCTGCTATGTTTCAATGGATTTCCTATTAATCCAATGAGACCTGTTGTCCCTTGTATTCTATTACTCAAAATATCACCTCTTTTTTTTAAATGGTGCGTCTAATTTTATAGATGCACCATTTAATAAGAATTTATTATTATTTTGCTGCTTCTACTTCTTTTTGAATCAAATCTACCAAATCTTTTCCAATCTTCTTTTCTATTGATTCGTATACAGGTTTTCCTGCTTCTTTCATTTGATTGTACAATTCATCACTTATAGCTAATATTTTTGTCCCGCTGTCTTCTATTATTTTCACCCTTCCTGCTGCTCTTTCGTCAGTCATCTTATAAGCATACTCTTTAGCTTCTGTTGCTGCAAGAGGAATAGCGTCTTGTACTTCTTTCGGAAGAGTTTCTATTATTGCCGGGCTTCCGATTAATGATAATGCATGTACAAAATGATTAGTCAAGACAATATAGTCTTGTTGTTCATGTAATTTTGCAGCAATGATAGCTTCTAGAGGGTTTTCTTGTCCGTCTATTGCTTTTTGCTGTAATGATATATATACTTCACCAAATGTCATAGGAGTAGGGTTTGCGCCTACAGCTTTCCAAAATGCCACGTGATTAGGATTTGACATTGTTCTTATCTTTTGTCCCTTTAAATCTTCCAATTTACTTACTGCTTTATTAGTTGACATTTGTCTGAATCCTTGATCAGCATATGCAAGCAAAGTGATATTTTTCTTTGCATGAGCTTTTCTAAGTTCTTCCAATAATTTTCCTGACATAACTTTTCTTGCGATTTCTATATTTGGAAATGCCATAGGTAGGTCAAATACAGCTAATTCCGGAATAAAATTTACTTGAGGAGCAGTATTTTGCACGGCAAAAGTTACATTTCCATTTTGCACTCCTTCTATTAATTCTACGTCATTTCCCAGTTTAGCATTAGAATATCTCCGTACAACGACCTTTCCATTAGTCTTAGCTTCCAATAGGGCAGCAAATTTTTCTAAGAAGATATAAGTAACTGTATCTTCCGGAGAATCGCAACCAATATGCAATTCTATAGGTTTATCTTCAGCAAATGCAACAGTTGTTCCTAGAATACTCATGCAAAATATTATTAACAATATTGATAACTTTGTAAATTTTTTCATATTTTTACCCTCCTAAAATTTTTATTTTTTATTTAATTCTCTTTTTTTATTATTTTTGATGTTTTAAGCATATTATAATAGTATCAAGCTCAATGTAGGTATAAAGGTAATAAAAATCAGAGCAATTATGAACGCAAATATAAATGGAATAGCATGTTTTACAATATCTTCTATTTTCTCACCCGATATGGAGCTAGCTACGAATAAATTTACCCCTAGCGGTGGTGTCACAAACCCTATAGCTAGATTAACTACCATTATTACCCCAAAATGAATACTATTTATGTGAAACACTTCTGCCGCCTTTAATAAAATAGGTGCTAATATAAGTATCGCAGGAGTTGTATCCATTATCATTCCTACAAAGAGTAAAATTACATTTAACAATATTAAAAAGGCTATCTTACTACTTACTGTGTTGGCTATAAAATTTTCTACCAATGTAGGTACTTGATATACAGTTACTACTCTACCAAAACCTATAGCCGCTGCTATGATAAATAATATTGTCGCATATGTTCCAACTGTTCCCAAAAATATTTCTGCTATTTCTTTAAATTTTATTGTTTTATACACGAATAATGATAAAAATATAGAATAAAAAACTGATATAACTGCTGCTTCTGTAGGAGAGGCAACTCCACCATAGATACAACCTAATATAATAACCGGAGACATAAGAGCTCCAAAACTAGAATATAACAATTTTAAGAATCCTTTTTCTCTGATTTGAGCCGTATGCGCTTTTAATTTTGCTCTATCTTCACCATGTTTCTTACAAAAATAATATGAATAGAGCATGAGGCATCCGCCTATCAATAATCCAGGAACAATTCCTGCTATAAATAGATGCCCTACAGATTGATTGGCTGCTTGTCCATAGAATATAAAAGGAATACTCGGAGGTATAATTACTCCCAATCCTCCTGCTACTGCTACCAGAGAAGTTACAAATATTTTTTCATAACCTAGGTTGACTAGTATAGGTATTGTCATAGCTCCGACTGCTGCTGTGGTAGCAGGCCCTGAACCAGATATAGCTCCATAGAATAGGCATGTCACAACTGTAGCTATTGGCATTCCCGCAGGAATATTTCCTATAAAATACGAGAAAAAATTAAATAATTTTTCACTTATTTTTCCTTTTGCCATAATATTTCCTGATAGTATAAACATAGGAACTGCTAAAATAGGAAAGCTATCCACTCCGTTTATCATGGCTCGTACTATAAGAGGGGGTGCTATTGCTACGTTTTGTGGATTGAGAAGCCCCGGTAATAATCCTGTTATAGCAAGTACCATCCCTATTGGTATACCTATCGTTATCAAAACTATAAATAGTATAAAAAATCCCATTGATGCTTTCCTCCTTTTTTATTTTAAATTTCATTTAAGGGAAACTTGCTATAAGTCATGTTTTTGAACTACTTTCTTTTTTCCTGTAAATAATTTGATTAGGTTTTGTATATTTCTTATTACGGCTAAGAGAGAACCTACAAATATCGCCCCTTGTACTAACCATATAGGTATTTCCATAGCAGGACTGGTATTTCCATTTCTAAAGCTTGATCTAAGTACAAATAAAGATTGATAAACTATTACAGAAAATAGAGCCAACATAATTATCTTATCAACATACAATAAAACTTTTTGTATTGATACAGGAAGCATATTTCTAAATTGATCAACTTTTACTGATGTTCCCTTTTTTATACAATAAGGAACTCCTATAAATGCAGACCATACGAACAGATATCGAACTAATTCTTCTGACCAGCTAAGTGAATTTCCAAACACAAATCTAGCGACAATTTGTATTCCCATTACAATAGTCATTATGACTAATAGAATGAAAAGTATATATTCTTCCAAGTGTTCATCCAACCATTTTAACATTATATTTTATACCTCCTATATGCTTTATTATTTTGTAGTCACATGTTTAGACTTTGTTGCCTCACCATCTGTAAGAATTCCGTTTTCTACATTTGACTTAGGAGTATAAATATCATTTATATTCCATATTCCTTCTGTAGGTACAGGAATATTTTCCATAGGTACATCTATCAGATATGGTTCATTTGCGTTTAGAGCTTCTTCAAAAACCTTTTTAAATTCAGCAGCAGAGCTAATTTTTTGGGATTTTATTCCATAGGCTTTGGCTACTTCTGACCATTCTGGGTTATATGGTTTATCATCTATTCTAAATACAGTCCCAAAATTATGATGATAATGGGAAGCTTCCAACCCGGCTATTGTTCCAAAAGCATAATTATTCATAACTACCCATACTACAGGAATATTATATTCTTTGGCAGTAGCAAGAACTGATGGATTTGTTCCAAATCCTCCATCTCCTATAAGGGTAATAACTTTTTTTTGAGGAGCAGCCAATTTTACTCCCAGTAATGCTGCTGAGCCAAATCCCATTGTAGCAAGTCCGCTGGGATGTATTATAGTTCCGGGGTTTATAATATCAAATTGTTGTCCCATACCATTTTTATTCCACCCTACATCTGTACAGATGATGGCATCCTCAGGCAATACTTCTCTTACATCCTTTAATATTCGTTGAGGCGCCATAGGGAATCTGCTATCATTGGAAATTTCAACATTTGCTTTTTTAAATTCTTCTTTAAATTTTTTTATTTCTTCTATCAATTGCGGTTTTTTTATTCCTTCCGGCTTAATTTCCTTTGCAGCTTTCAAAATAGCTTTTAATGCTGATTTCAGGTCGGATATAGCTCCTATTTTTACAGGAAAATTTCTTCCTATTTCTAGTGGGTCTATGTCTATCTGGATAAATCTTGTCTTTTCTATATCAAAGGTAACTCCTTTATACCATGAACTTGAATCTGCCTCTGCAAATCTTGTTCCCAATCCCAATATCAAATCTGCGTTGGCTGTCTTAGTATGTATAAAATCTATTCCCCAAAATCCTGTCATTCCCATCATCAATGGGTGTCTATCAGACAATGCTCCTTGTCCCATAAGAGATCTAGATACAGGGATTTCTAAAAACTCTACAAGTTCTTTTAATTCATTACTTGCCTCTGACAAAAGTATTCCTCCACCTACATGGATAACCGGGTTTTTAGCTTCTATTAAATTTTTAGCTATTTCATATGCTGTGTCTTCATCAAGGGATGGTTTTATTGTTTCTCTGGAATCTAAGAAAGTTCTCTCAAATAATTTTGTATCAATTTCTCTAGAGAACATGTCCATGGGAATAGATAACAATACAGGACCGGGTCGTCCAGATTCTGCTAGTCTGAAAGCTTTATCCAATATCTCAGGGAATTGTTCAGGAGTATCCAATCTCCATGCTCTTTTCACAAATGGCTTATATATATCGTACTGAGAACCATCACAATGCATATTTATTTCTTGGTGTGGATGTTTACCATAGTAATAACTAGGCGCATCACCGGCTATTACTACCATTGGAATGGAGTCCAATGCTGCATTTGCAACTCCTGTAGTCGCATTTGTAAGACCTGGGCCGAGATGGCATATTACTACACTAGCTTTTCTTTTTACTCTGGCATATCCATCTGCTGCTGTGGAAGCTATTTGTTCATGTCTTACGGATATATATTTAAGCTTACTTTTTTTCAAAGCATCCAACAATGCTATTAAAGTATGTCCACATAATCCAAATATATATTCAACACCCCTGCGTTCTAGATAATCTACCAATTGTTCAGACAAGATTTTTTTCATTTTTGACCTCCTCACTTAATTTTTATTTATCTTATTCTTCTAATTTTGGTTCATAGAATTCTCCAAACAACTCTTCATCAGATGGCATATCTCTAGGAATAGGTCGAGATACCCAAGTTGTGTTCATATAATGTTTCAAGCTTATATTTTCGGAAACTATATTTCCACCCCAAGTCCCACATCCCATTGATGATGTCATAGGCATACCGTTTGTTGAAGAGCCCGCATTTGCTTTGGATTGTGGTTGTCTTACCATTATTCTACTTACAGGAGCAGCTAACCCCAATCTATTTATATGTTCATCATCAAAGGAATATATTCCCACAGAATGTCCCTTTCCTCCGACTTCATATATTTCTCTCATTGTATCAAGGGCATTTTCGAATTCACCTGAATATTTGTATGTTGCTAATAATGTAGTTAATTTTTCTCCGGAAAATGGATGATTTTTTCCTATTCCATTGCCTTCTACTATTATAAATTTTTTGTCTTTAGCAATTTCAAATCCTGCAATTTTTGCCAATTGTTGTGGAGCAATAGCAACAGTATCTGAAAGTCTGTGATTTTCATTATCCCACATGACCTTTTTAAGTAATTCGCATTCGTTTTTGTTGGCCAGATGACCACCTTCATTTTGTAATGCTTCTAATACCTTATCATAGACCTTATCATATATAATTATATTTCCATCTGCGGAACATCCACTTCCATAATCTGATGTCTTACTTAACATTGTATTATGCGCTGCTTCCTGTATTCTTTCAGGATGACCTTCCAATGTATCGTCATATATCATGGTAGCGTTTCCTGCTCCGGAACCATATGCCGGTGTTCCCGAGCTATATGCAGATTTTACCATTGGACGTCCTCCTGTAGCGATTACGAGATCTACTCTTTTCATCAGTTCTTCTGTCAATGGAATGCTAGGATTTTCTATACATTGAAGTATATCGGCAGGAGCGCCTTCCCTTACAAGAGCTTCTCTCATTAGTCTTACAGTCTCGAAAGTAGTATTTTTAGCTCTTGGATGTGCTGAAAAAATCACTACATCTCTAGCTTTTATTGCATATATAGCTTGTCCTGCCGGAGTTAGGTCAGGATTTGTAGTAGGAATCAAAGCTCCTATTATTCCCACCGGTTTTGCATATTTAGTTATTCCTTTTTCTGGAAGTACTTCTATTATTCCTACACTTTTTTCCCTTAGGGCATCCCTTAGACATCCTCTTATTTTAAATCTTTTATTTTGTCTAGAGATAGGATCCCCCAAGCCGCTTTCTGTTATACCCATGTCGACCAATCCTAAAAATGTTTTTTTATTTGCCACTGACCATGCGACAGCCTGTATGAGTCTATCTACCTTTTCTTGACTATAAGTTTCTATTATTGCTGCAGCTTTTTTAGCATTTTCTATCAAGTTTTCCAATTCAATTAATTGAGCCTGAGATAAGTCTCTTGCCATTTTATTTTTCCTCCCTCATATTTTAGATGTTTTAAATTTGTATTAAAATAATTGTTATAATACATATATACTACTTATGGTTCACAATATCCAATACTTATATTTTATTATATTGATAGAAAAATTTTATGATGTCCATATTTGGCATAAAAAATTGATATAATTTGAATATAACTCAATATAATTTTTTTATATATTAATTTTTTATAATAATCAAAAATATATTGACCTTAAATTTATCAAAACCTTATTATCTTTCACAAATTTGATTCTTTTTTTAATTTGACAACACCGCCAAATATAGTATAATCATATTATAGATAGAATTTTTTGCATTTTATATTTTTTCTTTATCTTTATCTTTTTATTATTTTTTAAGGAGCTTACCATGACATTAAAATCTCTTAGATATTTTAAAGCGTTAGCTGAAATTCAACATTTTAATAATGCTGCGCTCAAGATTCATGTGTCCCAACCGAGTTTAAGTTATACAATCATAGAACTTGAAAAGGAATTGGGAGTGCCTTTATTTGATAGAAAGGGAAAGAAAATTTTTCTTAATTCTACTGGAGAAACTTTTTTGGGATATGTAAATGATGCTTTAAGTTCAATTGATGATGGAATAGAAAAAATTATAGCTGTCAATAACCCTAAAATGATAGTTAATATAGCTTGCCTTCACAGTGTAAGTCTAGTATCTGTACCAAAATTAATAGAGAAATTTTATTCAGATGAGAATAATAAATGTATAAAATTTAATTTTTCAGAGGGATTAAATGAACAAATAAAAGAGGAACTCTATAACAATAAAGTAGACCTAATATTTTGTGTAGGAAAACCGGAAAACACAATAGCTTTTCCAGTCTTTGAACAAAAATTATATTTAGTCGTATCAAAAGAAAATCCTTTATCACAAAAGGATGAAATTTCTTTATCTGAAATCGTAAATGAGCCCTTTGTGATGATCAGTAAAGATAGTGCAATTAGAGTCCTCATAGAAAAAGAATTTAAAGCTCTCAAAGCCGTTCCAAATACAATTTTTGAAACGAGTCAGTGCAATGCTGCCTTATCATATGTTTCTATGAATTTTGGAGTATCAATTATTCCGTCAATACCGAGTATGTTTAGAGATGATATTAAAATTATTAAAATAAAAAATCCAGAAATAAAAAGAATGATTTATGTAGCTTGGCTAGACAAAAAACAAGTTTCTAAAACAATGGAAAAAATACATAAATTCATAATTGAACAGGCTATTGTCAAAGAATGATAGAGTTTTTTACAATCAATCCCAACTAGCCTTATTATTTCCGGTGATTGGGATTTTTTTCCCTGAATACTTCGGTTTTCTCCTTCGTATTATATCAAAAAATGCTTTTATAGAGGCTAATCTTTCTCTCACCCAATAGTAATAATAACCACTTTTAGCATAATTACCTTTTATGGAAAATCCGCTTGCTTTTATATTATTTTTCAAAGCCAAAAATACAGCTCTCGGCAAATGAAAATCATGTGTTACCACGATAGCATCTTCGATTAAAAAAATATCTTTGGCTCTTTTCATTGTGCTATATGTATCAAAACCCGCATGGTCTAGGAATATTTTATCCGAAGGAATTCCTTTTTGTATAAGATAATTTTTCATAGAATTTACTTCATCATAATCCTTTTGACCATGGTCACCGGATAAAAGAACTTTATTTATTTTATTATTTTTATAAAGCAAAACAAGTGCATTTAACCTATCTCTCAATACGAGTGAAGGTCTGCCATCTCTCCACACATGAGCTCCCAACACGATAGCAGTATAGGCTTTTGGTATTTTTTTCTCATCGGTATAGATATATTTACTCGTAAATAATAATATATAAACATTTATAGAAATAAATATGAATGCAAGTAGAAATATGCTTTTTATAATATATTTTATTATTTTCATTTATTCATCCTTTTTTAGAGTTTATATTATAACTAATTTATTAATTATACATCATTTTTTTTATTTTGAAAATAGAAAAGAAATTTATTGATTTTTTACTATTTTTTAAAACTTTTTTAGTGTATAATAAAATAAAAAACCTTTAGGAGACATAAAAAATGAAAGAATTTGATAATTTAATAGATATTGTAAAAAAATTGCGAGGAGAAAATGGATGCCCTTGGGACAGAAAACAAACTTTAGAAACATTAAAATTTCCATTAATAGAAGAAACCTATGAGGTCTTAGAAGCAATGGATTTCGGTGGAAATTTATTAAAAGAAGAACTGGGGGATTTGATTTTACAGATAGTCTTTCAGGCAGAAATATCAGAAGAAAAGAAAGAATTTGCTATAAATGACGTATTAAATGAAATATCAGAAAAATTGATACGTCGCCATCCTCATGTTTTTGCCAACAAGCAAGATATTTCGACGGAACAAGTATTAAAAAATTGGGAAGAAATAAAAAAACATGAAAAGAATCATTTGGATAGAAAATCGGTATTGGATGGTATCCCCAAAGCACTTCCTTCTATTATGAAAGCAGAAAAATTACAAAAAAAAGCCTCTAATTGTGGCTTTGATTGGGAAAATATTGATGATGTAATAAAAAAAATAGAAGAAGAGCTTCAGGAAGTCAAAGAAGCTATCAAAAATGAAAAAAATAAAGATTTGAAACCTGATACAAAGGGAGAAATTGGTGACTTACTTTTTTCGACTATTAATTTATCTAGATTTTTAAATATAAATGCAAGTGATGCACTGAATATGACAAATAAAAAATTTGAAGATAGATTTAAATTTATAGAAGAAAATTGCGATATTAAAAATTCTGATTTAAAAACAATGGAAGAATTTTGGCAAAAAAGTAAAAATAGGGGGTTATAGCAAGTTTTATGAGATTAGATAAATTTCTAAAAGTGAGCAGAATAATAAAAAGAAGACCAGTCGCAAAAATAGTTATTGATGGTGGAAAAGCTAAACTAAATGGGAGAGTTGCAAAATCCGGAAGTGAAGTGAAAGTCGGAAATATATTGGAATTGGAATACTATGATAAGTATTTCAAATTTGAAATATTGGAAGTGCCAAATGGAGCCATACCGAAAGAACGAGCTAAAGATTTGATAAGAATTATCGAAACGAAGGGTATAAAAATAGATTTTGAAACAGAAGAAGAAATTTTTGAAAAAAAATTGGAAGAAATAAGAGCATATAACAGAGATCATATCAAAAAAGTATAAAAATGATTATGATAAATTTGTAATCAATAAAATGATTAAAAATAACCTATATACTATTTGACAAAGCTGATAAAGAGGTATACTATAAAAGGAGAATGTTTATTACTTTAGAAAATTTTATGTATATATAAAAGACTATAGGAGGATTTAAATGGCTGTAAAAGTAGCAATTAATGGTTTTGGAAGAATTGGACGTTTAGCATTTCGACAAATGTTTGGAACTGCTGGATATGAGGTAGTAGCAATTAATGATTTGACAAATCCCAAGATGTTGGCTCATTTATTGAAATATGATTCTGCTCAAAAAAAATATGAATTGGCTGACAAAGTTGAAGTCGGTGAAGATTATATCTCTGTTGATGGTAAAAAAATAACAATATATGCACAATCTGATGCTTCAAAACTTCCGTGGGATAAAATCGGGGTAGATGTAGTATTGGAATGTACAGGTTTTTATACTTCTAAGGACAAAGCTTCTGCACATATTAAGGCTGGTGCCAAAAAAGTAGTCATTTCAGCTCCTGCCGGAGATGATTTACCTACAATAGTATTTGGTGTAAATGAAAAAGTATTAAAAAAGGGAGATACTATTATTTCGACTGCTTCTTGTACGACTAATTGTCTCGCACCAATGGCAGATACTCTAAACAAATTAGCAACAATAAAAAGTGGAATAATGTCGACAATTCATGCCTATACGGGAGATCAAATGGTCTTGGACGGCCCACATAGAAAAGACGACTTTAGAAGAGCTCGTGCTGCTGCTATAAATATCGTTCCAAATTCTACAGGAGCAGCAAAAGCAATAGGACTTGTTATCCCTGAACTAAATGGTAAATTAATCGGGTCAGCTCAAAGAGTACCTGTGCCTGTTGGTTCTACTACAATACTAATTGCAGTTGTTTCTAGAGAAGTGACTGTGAAAGAAATTAACGAAGCAATGAAAAAAGCTGAATCCCCTTCTTTTGGATATAATGAAGATGAAATAGTTTCTTCTGATGTTATAGGAATCACAGTTGGGTCATTATTCGATGCTACTCAAACTATGGTTTCTAAAATAGGTGATGGCACTGCACAAGTACAAGTAGTTTCTTGGTATGACAATGAAAATTCGTATGTTAGCCAAATGGTTAGAACTATAAAATATTTTGCAGAAAATTGTTAATTTTTTAAATAATCAATTAAATAAAAACTTTTATTAGCGGAGCAAATGTTCCGCTATTTAAAAATTGGAGGTACATATGTCAAAAAAAATAGTCAGCGATTTAGGTGTAACCGGAAAAAAGGTTCTCATGAGGGTTGATTTTAATGTTCCTATGAAAGATGGCAAGATAACTGATGATAATAGAATAGTAGCAGCCATACCTACCATAAAGTATGTATTAGATAATGGTGGAAAAATAATTGCCTTTTCACATTTGGGGAAAGTAAAGACAGAAGATGATTTAAAAACTAAATCTTTAAAACCGGTTGCTGAAAGATTATCAGAAATTTTAAAAATGCCTGTAGAATTTATCCCTGATACTAGAGGGAAAGAGCTGGAAGATGCTGTTAATGCTCTTAAAAATGGCGAAATCTTAATGTTTGAGAATACAAGATTTGAGGATTTGAAAGATAAAAAAGAATCTAAAAACAATCCTGAATTGGGTAAATATTGGGCTTCATTGGGTGATATTTTTGTAAATGATGCCTTTGGTGCAGCTCACAGAGGGCATGCTTCCAATTTGGGGATTGCTAGCAATATAGGCAAAGGGAATACTGCTGCAGGATTTTTGATGGAAAAAGAAATAAAATTTATAGGTGAGGCCGTTGATTCGCCGGTAAGACCATTGATCGCTATTTTAGGTGGAGCAAAAGTTTCAGATAAAATTGGTGTCATCGAAAATCTTTTGGTCAAGGCAGATAAAATATTGATAGGTGGAGCTATGATGTTTACCTTTTTAAAAGCTCTGGGAAAGAATGTAGGTTCTTCTTTGGTCGAAGAAGATAAACTTGAATTGGCTAAATCACTATTTGACAAATCATATGGGAAATTGGTTCTTCCTATTGATACTGTAGTTGCGAAGAAGTTTGAAAATGACTCACCATATAAGACTGTATCTGTAGATTCTATCCCTTCTGACGAGATGGGACTGGATATTGGTGCTGGTACGATAGAATTATTTTCCAAAGAAATTGCAAAAGCTAAAACTGTCATATGGAACGGACCTATGGGAGTTTTTGAAATGCCTAATTTTGCCAAAGGTACTATAGGGATATGTGAAGCTATAGCTAACCTTAAAGGTGCTACTACTATAATCGGGGGCGGAGATTCTGCTGCTGCTGCCATAAGCCTTGGATATGGAGAAAAATTTACTCATATTTCTACCGGTGGCGGAGCTTCTCTTGAATATTTGGAAGGACGAGATTTGCCTGGTGTTTCTAGTATTTCTGATAAATAATTTATAATTAGTAAAAATTAATTATGTAATACAAAAAGCTATTGAATTTTTTTATTCAATAGTTTTTTCTTTTATTTATGTATATTTTATTTCTATGTTCAAATTCTAATGTCCGTTATTATTAGCTTATTATCTATAATATTTCCTAGTTATGTAGGTGTCTATATTTATCTGGTTTATCTTTATTCAATTTTACTAGGGGTCGGTGTATTTGTCAACTGAAAATTGGTCCAAATATTATTTTAAAAATGGTCCACTATTTCCCGAGTTTAACAATAAAAAACTGCAGGAACCCCTATAAATACAGGGGTTTCTACAGTTTTTTACGATATAGAATGTCAGTCACATTATATTGATTTATCAATCTGATATTTTAATTGTCTCAACTCCTCAATTGTTGGCAACATAAGCTCAGCAGAAACTCCAAACGTTTTCATAATCATTTCCAGATCTTCTGTAGGTTTTGTTAGGCGATAGTAGCCCTTTGATAGGGGATCTGCCATAAAACCACCAAGAGCTTCTTTAATTTTTTCTC